>NZ_JBHJRX010000015.1:88085-100086 GCF_042268605.1 Streptomyces sp. NPDC056296
GGAAAACCCCCCCCCCCCTTTTCTCCACTTCCCTCTAACGGGGCCCGGCCGGGGCCCAGGCTTGGGGAAGGGGGGAGGTCTAACGGGGGGGGACAACCCTCCCGGCGCCGGTTCACCCGCTCCGGCGACCGGCGTGAGCCCGCCTTCGGACGCGCCGCCTCAGTCGGCCATGTCGAACCGGGGCTCCCCGCTCCGGGTGCGCTTGATCTCGAAGAAGCCCGGAACCGTGGCCATGAGGAGAAAGCCGTCCCACAGCCGGCCCGCCGTCTCCCCGGTGGGAGCGGGGGAGACCACCGGCCCGAAGAAGCCGACCCGCTCGCCGCCGGGCGCGGCGAGCGAGATCACCGGGGTGCCGATGTCGCCGCCGGCCAAGGCGACGGCCTCTGCGTGCGAGGACCGGATCGCCTCGTCGTAGTCGGTGGACTCGGCGACCTGCGCGAGCTCCTCGGGGAGTCCGGCATCCGCCAGGGCCGCCGTGAGGTTCCCCCAGTCGCCCTGAAGGTGGAAGCGAGTGCCCATCGCCGTGAAGAGTTCACCGAGCGCTTGCCGGCCGAACCGCTCCTCCACTGCGGCACACACGCGCACCGGCGCCCACATGTAGTCCTCCCACTCGCCCTCAGGGTTGTCGTCCCGGTGTTCGTTGAGCACCGAAAGACTCATCACCCGCCAGTGGACGGTCACCGGCCGCACCTTGGTGACCTCCACCAGCCACCGTGAGGCGATCCACGTGTACGGGCAGACGGGGTCGAACCAGAAGTCGACGCTCCGCTGTTCGGTCATCGGATCGGCTCCTCGCACATTCTCGGTCCAGTGGCGTCTCGGTCTAGGGGCGCCAGCCGCCCGGCTCGGGCCACGGCTCACCGAGCTGGCGGTAGGTGCTCTGATACTCCGGCCAGTCCCGGTGGTCCCTGATCTTGCCGTCGACGATCCGCAGCAGATGGATCTGTTCCCCGGCGAAGCGGCGGCCGGTCGGTGCGAAGCCCACCATCGGGCCGACCTGACGGCCGTAGAGGACCAGGTACGCCCGTACCCAGTCCCCCCGCTCCTCGACCTTGACCTCCTCGAGGTACGCGTCCTCGGAGAAGGTCATCCGCACCCAGGCTACCGCCATCGCGAACGCCTCGGGCCCCTCACCGATCCCGTGCTCGATAGTGGCCGGATTCAGATACTCCGGGTGGATGAACTCGTGGGCGTCGTCGGTCGTGCCCGTGTTGTACGCCTTGATCATCCGCCGTACGGCTTCGACGTTCTGACTCATCGCGTGCCTCCGGATCTCGGTGTGCTCGTCACCGACGAGCATCCCAACACCACGATCGGCAGCGGATCGACCCTCGCTCGACCCGCCGGTCCACGGCTGCTCGACCCCCCACCGGGCCATGGACGCCCCCGAGTCCAGGGGCTGTTGAGCGGGCTGCGAGAGGCGACGCCCACGTTGGACGACGCCACAGCGTCAAAGCCCGACGTCGCACGTGAGAAGAGGCGATGAGATGCAACCGAATGACCTTGATCCCACCGGGAGCGGGGTGGTCACCTTCATCAACAGGTTCACCGTGCACGCCTCGCCCGAGGAGTTCGAGAAGGCCTTCGCGGAGACCGGACGGTACCTGGCGGGCCGGGACGGCTTCCTGCGGTACACCCTGCACCAGCACGCCGAGGACCCGGATCGTTGGGTCAACATCGCGCACTGGCGCGACGCGCACGCCTTCCGAGCGGCGGTGGGCGACCCCTCCTTCCGGCAACACGCCTCGGCGGTACGGCGACTGAGCGCCAGTGAGCCCGGCTTGTACGTCCCCCGGCAGCACGTGTCGGGGGAGTGGGCGGCGACGGAGGACCGCTGATGGCCACCCGCACGGGGCGCCGTGTCGCCATCACCGGCATCGGTGTGGTCGCTCCCGACGCAGTGGGGCGCAAGCCCTTCTGGGACGCGTTGACCGCCGGACGCACCGCCACCCGGAGGATCAGCTTCTTCGACCCCACGTCCTACCGCTCGCAGGTCGCCGCCGAGGTCGACTTCGACCCGCTGCGCGAGGGACTGACCCCGCAGCAGGCCCGGCGGATGGACCGTGCCGCACAGTTCGCCGTGGTGAGCGCCCGGGAGAGCGTCGCCGACAGTGGGCTGGAACTGGCCGAACTGGACCCCGCGCGTTCCGGTGTGGCCATCGGCAGCGCCGTGGGCTGCACCATGAGCCTGGAGGACGAGTACTCCGTCGTCAGCGACGGCGGGCGCCACTGGCACGTCGACGACTCCTACGCCGGGCGGCACCTCTTCGACTACTTCGTTCCGAGCTCGATCGCCGCCGAGGTCGCCCGCGACGTCGGCGCCGAGGGCCCCGTGTCGCTGATCTCGACCGGCTGCACCTCCGGACTCGACTCGGTCGGGCACGCGGTGGAGTTGATCCGGGAGGGCTCGGCGGACGTGATGGTGGCCGGCGCCACCGACGCCCCGATCTCGCCGATCACCGTGGCCTGCTTCGACGCGATCAAGGCGACCACGCCGCGCAACGACGAACCCGGGCGCGCCTCGCGGCCCTTCGACCGCACCAGGAACGGATTCGTCCTGGGGGAGGGCGCCGCCGTCTTCGTCCTGGAGGAGCTGGAGCACGCCAGGCGGCGGGACGCTCACGTGTACGCCGAGATCAGCGGGTTCGCCTCCCGCTCCAACGCCTTCCACATGACCGGGCTGCGCCCGGACGGCCGGGAGATGGCCGAGGCCATCCGCGTCGCCATGCGGCGGGCCGCTGTCGCCCCGCAGGACCTCGACTACGTCAACGCGCACGGCTCGGGCACCGTGCAGAACGACCGGCACGAGACGGCGGCCTTCAAGAGGGCCCTCGGCGAGGACGCCCACCGGGTGCCCGTCAGCGGCATCAAGTCGATGATCGGGCACTCCCTGGGCGCGATCGGCTCGCTGGAGATCGCGGCCTGCGCGCTCACCATCGAGCACAACGTCATCCCGCCCACCGCCAACCTGCACGAGCCCGACCCCGAGTGCGACCTGGACTACGTGCCGCTGACGGCGCGCGAGCAGCGCGTGGACGCGGTGCTCACCGTGGGCAGCGGCTTCGGAGGCTTCCAGAGCGCGATGGTGCTGCGCGGGCCGGAAGGGGCGGCGTCATGACGTCCGCGGCCGTGATCACCGGTATGGGCGTGCTCGCGCCGACAGGTCTGGGCACGGCCTCGCACTGGAGCAGTACCCTCGCCGGGCAGCCCGCGATCGGCCCCGTCGGCTGCTTCGACCCGGAGCGCTACCCCAGCCGGCTGGCCGGTGAGATCCCGGGTTTCGACGCTCAGGAACACGGCATCCCCAGCCGGCTGATCCCGCAGACCGACCACATGACCCGGCTGGCGCTGGTGGCCGCCGAATGGGCGATCGAGGACGCCGGGGTGGATCCCCGCGCACTGCCGGAGTACGACATCGGCGTCGTCACCGCCAGCTCGGCCGGGGGCTTCGCGTTCGGCCACCGTGAACTGCACAACCTCTGGAGCAAGGGCCCGGAGCACGTCAGCGCCTACCAGTCCTTCGCCTGGTTCTACGCGGTCAACACCGGGCAGATCTCCATCCGCCACGGACTGCGCGGTCCGGGCGGTGTGGTCGTGACCGAGCAGGCAGGCGGGCTGGACGCCCTGGCGAAGGCCCGGCGACAGCTGCGCGACGACGCTCGGATGGTGATCGCGGGCGGCGTCGACGGCTCGTTGTCGCCCTGGGGCTGGGTCGCGCAGCTCGCGAGCGGCCGGATCAGCACCGTGGACGACCCCGAGCGGGCGTACCTGCCCTTCGACACGGACGCCTCCGGATACGTACCGGGAGAGGGCGGAGCGCTGTTCGTCCTGGAGTCACCTGAGTCGGCACGCGCCCGTGGCGTCGGGTCCTGGTACGGGGAGATCGCCGGATACGCGTCCGCCTTCGATCCGCCGCCCGGGGCGGGCCGGCCGCCCAACCTGCGGCGCGCCGCCGAGCTCGCCCTCGCCGACGCCGGACTGTGCCCCGGGGACATCGACGTGGTGTTCGCCGACGCCGCGGGCGTCCCCGAACTCGACCGCGCCGAGGCGGACGCCATCCGTGCGGTGTTCGGCGCGCACGGCGTACCCGTGTCGGCGCCCAAGAGCATGACCGGACGACTCGGTGCCGGGGGCGCGGCCCTGGACGTGGCGACGGCCGTGCTGGCCATCCGCCATGGCGTGATCCCGCCCACGGCGAACGTGCGGCAACCGGTTCCCGAGTACGGGATCGACCTCGTCCGCACCCCCCGCGTCGCCCCGTTGGCCGCCGCGCTCGTGCTGGCCAGGGGCCAGGGCGGCTTCAACGCGGCCGCGGTCGTGACCCGACAACGATAAGGAGAGACATGCCCACCCAAGACGACCGGTGCGCCGTGGTCACCGGTGCCACCAGTGGCATCGGGCTCGCCGTCACGACGCTGCTGTGCGAGCTCGGACGGCGGGTGTTCATCTGTGCCCGCGACGCCGAGAACGTCGAACTCACCGTCGAGCGGCTCCGTGACAAGGGGTACGAAGTCGCGGGGCAAGCGGGCGACGTGCGCTCCACCGAACAGGTCGGCGCCTTCGTCCGCGCCGCCGTGGACCGGTACGGCCCCGTGGACGTGCTGGTGAACAACGCGGGCCGCAGCGGCGGAGGCCCCACCGCGCAGATCACCGACGAGCTCTGGCTCGACGTCGTCGACACCAACCTCAACAGCGTCCTCAGGGTCACCCGCGAGGTGCTCACCACGGGCCGGATGCTGGAGCAGGGCACGGGCAGGATCATCAACATCGCCTCGACCGGCGGCAAGCAGGGCGTGGTGCTGGGCGCCCCGTACTCCGCGTCCAAGCACGGCGTCATCGGCTTCACCAAGGCACTGGGCCTGGAACTGGCCAAGACCGGGGTCACGGTGAACGCGGTCTGCCCCGGCTATGTGGAAACGCCGATGGCCCAGCGGGTGCGCAAGGGATACGCCGCGGTCTGGGACACCACCGAAGAGGCGGTCCTTGAGCGGTTCGAGGCGAAGATCCCGCTCGGCAGGTACACCACCCCGGAGGAGGTCGCCGGCCTGGTCGGCTACCTCGTCACCGACCAGGCCGCCCCCGTCACGGCGCAGGCGATCAACGTCTGCGGCGGACTGGGCAACTACTGAGGGCCCCGCGCGAGGACCAGGAGATCGCAACATGACGAACCTTCACCGAGCCGAACACCGGATCACCGTGCAGGCGCCCGCGCCCACCGTCTTCGCCCTGATCGCGGACATCGACGCGTGGCCGCGGATCTTTCCCCCGACCGTGCACGTGGACGTCCTGGAACGGACTGCCGACGAGGAGCGCATCCGGATCTGGGCGACCGCCAACGACTCCGTCAAGACCTGGACCTCGCGCCGCGTCCTGGACCCCGCGGGACTGCGGGTCTCCTTCCAGCAGGAGGTGTCCCAGCCGCCCGTCGCCGCGATGGGCGGCGAATGGATCGTCGAACCGCAGCCGGGCTCCCGGACCCTGGTCCGTCTCACCCACGACTTCCGGGCCGTCGACGACGATCCGGAAGGCGTGGACTGGATCACCCGGGCCATCGACCGCAACACCGACGCGGAACTGGGCGCTCTGAAGAGGGCCGCGGAACAGGCCGCCGGGGCCGGTGGCGGCGCACTGTCGTTGCGGTTCGACGACGTGGTGGACGTGGCCGGCGACCCGGCCGAGGTCTACGACTTCCTCTACGACGCGGGGCAGTGGGAGAAGCGGCTGCCGCACGTGAACCGGGTCGGGCTCGAGGAGAGCACCCCCAACCTGCAACTGCTGGAGATGGACACGCTCACCCCGAACGGCGCCGTCCACACGACGAAGTCGGTACGGGTCTGCTTCCCGACGGGGAGCATCGTCTACAAGCAGCTGCGTACACCACCGCTGATGACCGTCCACAACGGCCGCTGGCGGATCGAGAAGAGTCCGTCGGGGTGCACCGTGACCTCGACGCACGCCGTCGTACTGAACCCCGACGCGGTCGTCCCGGTCCTCGGCGAGGGCGCCACGGTCCAGGACGCGCGCGACTTCGTCCGCGACGCGCTCGGCCGCAACAGCACCGCGACGATGCTGCTCGCCAAGGAGTACGCGGAGCGAGCGGTCCGGGAACGCTGATGCGCGTCCTGTTCACCACCTTCGGCGCCCGCAACCACGTGCACGCCCAGGTCGCGCTCGCCTGGGCGCTGAGGGCCGCCGGGCACGACGTCCGCGTGGCCAGCCACCCCGACCTCGCGGACGTGGTGGCCCGCACCGGCCTCACCGCGGTCCCGGTCGGCCGGGAGCTCAACGAGGACCAGGTGATGGAGGAACTGCGGGACCGCGAGGACGCCTCGCGCGAGACGTACGACGACGACACCCCGGACGCCCAGCTGCTGCTCGCGATGGACGAACTGCGCCCGGAGAAGCTGACGTACGACCACATGCACGGCGTGTTCACCGCGATGACCTCGGCGGTCTTCCAGAACTACTCGTCGGCCGAGATGATCGAGGATCTGGTGGAATTCGCCCGCGGCTGGCGGCCCGACCTGGTGGTCTGGGATCCGCTGACGTTCGCCGGGGCCGTCGCCGCCCGGGTCACCGGCGCGGCACACGCCCGGCTGATGTTCGGTCTGGACCTGGTCGGCCGTATGCGCGAGAGCTATCTGGCGGAGGTGGACAACCGGCCGCCCGCGCTGCGCGAGGACCCCATGAGGGAGTGGCTCGGCTGGGTGATGGAGCGCTACGGCGGCACCTTCTCCGAGGAACTGGTGACCGGTCAGTGGACCATCGACCCGGTGCCGTCGTCCCTGCGGCTCCCGGCCGGCCTGCCGTACGTCCCCGTCCGCTGCGTCGCCTACAACGGCCGGGGCAGCATCCCTCCGTGGCTGCGGGAGGTACCGAAGCGTCCCCGGGTGTGCCTGACGCTCGGTGTGTCGCACCGCGAAGTGATGGGCGGGGACCAGGCGTCCATCGGTGAGTTGATCGACGCGGTGGCCGGACTGGACGTCGAGGTGGTCGCCACCCTCAACGCCCGCCAGCTCCGGGAGGTCAGCGGCCTTCCCGCCAATGTCCGCGCCGTCGACTTCGTTCCGATGGACGCGCTGCTGCCGAGCTGCTCGGCCATCATCAGCCATGGCGGTTCCGGCACGGTCCACGCCGCCTTTCTGCACGGAGTCCCGCAGATCCTGGTGCCCGGCGCCATGTGGGACAACGGCATCCGCGCCGACCTGGTGGAACGCTCGGGTGCCGGCCTGCGCCTGGCCGCGGAGACGCTCACCGCCGACGCCCTGCGCGACGCACTCACCAGGCTGCTGACCGAGCCGTCGTTCGCGGCCGGAGCCGACCGGCTGCGTCGGGAGACGCTCGCCACCCCGGCTCCCCGGGACATCGTCCCGGTTCTGGAGTCGCTCACCGCGGAACACCGGCGCCACACCGCCCCGGGACACGACGACCCTGCGAGGTTCGATGCCTGACACAGCCTCCCTCCCTCCTTCCCCGCGATCGGTCGTGGTGACCGGAGGCGGTTCCGGTATCGGCCGGGCCACCGCACGCGCCTTCGCCGACCAGGGCGCGGCCGTCCTGGTCGTGGGCCGCACGGCCACCGACCTGGCCGACACCGCGGAGGGTTACGACGCCGTTCGCACGCTCGCCGTCGACCTCACCGAGGCCGACGCGCCACAGAAGGTCGTGGACACCGCCCTGCGCGAGCTCGGTGGGATCGACGTCCTGGTGAACAACGCGGCGGTACTGGGCCACCGCGCCCTCGCCGACGTCGATCCGCAGCAGGTGGCCGCCCAACTCGGCACGAACCTCGCGGTGCCCGTACTGCTCGTGCGCAGCGCACTCGACGCCCTCGCCGCCGACGGCGGCGGCACCGTGGTGAACGTCAGCTCGTCCGGCGCGCGCGGATCGCGGGCGTGGGCGGGCAACAGCGTGTACGGCGCCGCCAAGGCCGCGCTCGACTTCCTGACCCGCACGTGGGCGCTCGAACTCGCACCGCGCGGCATCCGGGTCGTCGGCGTGGCCCCCGGGCTGGTCGACTCCGGGTTCGCGCGGCGGGCGGGCATGTCGCCCGAGAGTTACGACGGCATGCTCCACCACGTCGGCGGACTGACCCCCCAGGGACGTGTCGGTACCCCCGAGGAGATCGCCTGGTGGATCACGATGCTGACCCGGCCGGACGCCCACTACCTGACCGGCGCCGTACTGCCGATCGACGGCGGCCTCTCCCTGACCTGACCTGACCTGGCCTGACCTGTCCTGGTCCTGACCGGACCTGGCCCTGACCTGACCTGAACTGGCACGACCGACATCGGAACCCGACCACACCAAGGCCCCGGAGAAGCGGAGTTGAGTTCATGGCGAGCATGACCGAGAGCGAGTTGGGCCGTGTGCTGCTCACGCACCGCGGCGTTCAGTGGATCATCGGCACGAAGGACGATCCGTACGCGCTGCTGCTGCGGGCCGCCGACGACGATCCGCACCGGCTCGGCGAACTGATCAGGGAACGGGGCTCTCTGTACTGGAGCAGCGCCGAGGCGTGGGTGACGGGACGTCACGAGGTCGCGGCGGCGGCGCTCGACGATCCCCGGCTGAGCTTCCGTCACCCCGACGCGGACGTACCCGCCTCGGACGGCGAGGGGGAGCAGCGGGAGCCGATGCCCTGGGAGGTGCCCGCACTGCGCGAGATCCTGCCCTTCGACGCGATGTTCCTGACCGCCGGCCGGGCGGACTGCGAGCGCGTGCGTGAACTGCTCGAACCACTGCTCGGCGTGAAGGCCCTGGAACGGTGGCGGCCGGCGGCCGAAGGGGCGCTGCGCCGTGCCCTGACCGCCGCCGGTGACGAGTTCGACCTGCGGGCCGACGTCGCGGACGTCTTCGCCGCCGACCTGGTGCGGGAGATCCTCGGCGTACCGGAGGAGGACCGCGACCGCTTCGCCGCGCTGTGCCGGGGTGGGGCGGGCGCGCTGGACGCCATGGTGTGTTCGCCGCATCTGCGGACGGCACACGACCTGATCACCGCGGTCGAGGGCATGCGGTCCCTGCTCACCGACCTGATCGGGCAACGGCGTGCGAAGCCGGGGGACGATCTCGTGAGCGCTCTGCTCACGGCGACGCACGAGGACGAGGTGCGGTCGGTGTGCACGCTGCTGGCCCTCGTCGGGTCCGAGCTCTCGGCGACCCTGTTCTGCGACGCGGTGGCGGCCCTGCTCGACCACCCCGGGACGTGGCGGGCGCTGTGCGAGAACCCCGGCCTCGCGCCGGCGGTGGTCGACGAGACGCTGCGGTACGCCCCTCCCGTCCGGCTCGTACCTCTGTACGCGCGCGAGGAGCTCGTACTGGCCGGGATCGTGGTCCCGGCCGGCAGCCAGGTCGTGGTGGCCCTGGAGGCGGCCGGCCGGGACCCGGCCGTCCACGCCGAGCCGGCGGTCTTCGATCCGGCGACGGAGCGCGGGGGGCGGCACCTGGCGTTCTCCGCGGGCCTGCCCACGTCGCTTCTCGCCCCGCTGGTGCGGCTCCAGGCCGAGTCCGGGCTCCGCCTCCTGACGGCCGAGGCGCCCGGTGCACGGCGCACCGGTCCCGTACTGAGGCGTTTGCGGTCGGGGGTCACCGGAGCGGTCCTGGAGCTGCCGCTGGCTCGCTGACCCACCCTTCTTCACCGTGCGTCACTAATCCATCGGCCGTCTGACTTGTACAGCATGTAGTAGAGCTACTATCTTTGATCTAACAGGTCTGATCGAAAGGTAGACGGCCCATGGCAGGGACAAGTGATCTGCACGAGTTGAGTCAGGCCGCGGGATCATCGGAGAAATCGCCGGGCGAACGAGTGATCGACATCCGTGAGCTGCGGATGCGGTACGGGTCCAAGGACGTGCTGAACGGGGTCGACTTCAACGTTTGCCGTGGCGAGGTCGTCGCGCTGCTCGGGCCGAACGGCGCCGGAAAGACCACGACCATCGAGATCATGGAAGGGTTCCGTACCCGGTCGGCGGGTGAGGTCAGTGTGCTCGGCGTCGACCCCGCCAAGGGTGACGAACAGTGGCGCGCCAGGCTGGGCATCGTGCTCCAGTCATGGCGCGACCACGGGAAGTGGCAGGTCCGGGAGCTGCTGGCCCAGCTGGGTGACTTCTACCGGCCCTACTCCACCGCCGAGCGGCCTCGCCCGCGCGACGTGGACGAACTGCTCGCCATGGTGAGCCTGGAGGAGCAGGCGGACCAGAAGATCGCCAACCTGTCCGGCGGACAGCGTCGTCGCCTCGACGTCGCGATCGGCATCGTCGGACGGCCGGAACTGCTGTTCCTGGACGAGCCCACCGTCGGGTTCGACCCCAAGGCCCGTCGTGACTTCCACGACGTGGTGCACCGGCTCTCCGACCTGGAGGACACCACGATCCTGCTCACGACACACGACCTGGACGAAGCCGAGAAGCTGTCCGACCGGATCCTGATCCTGGCCGGTGGGCAGATCGTCGCCGACGGCAGCGCGGACCTGCTCGCCCGGCAGGCGGCCGGCAAGGCCGAAGTGCGCTGGGCCGTGAACGGCGAGCACTTCGTCCACGCGACCCCCGACGCCAGTACGTTCGCCTACGAGCTGTTCCAACAACACGGGAACCTGGTGCGTGACCTGGAGGTCCGCCGGGCGAGCCTGGAGGACACGTACATGACCATGGTCCGGCAGTTCGAGGCCGGTCGGTCCGAAGAGGCGATCGCCGCGTTCCGGGAGGCAGGCCAGTGAATCCCACCGTGTACGCCGCGCGGCTCGGTCTGCGCCGCGGCTGGACAGAGTTCCGGCAGTCCCTGACCACGCCCGGCGACATCATCTACTACCTGTTCCTCGGGGGAGTCTTCCTCGGCGTGCTGTTCTTCATGCGGGACTCGACCGTGGACGGCACCGACCTCTCGCTGGCGACGCTCTCCATGCCGAGCATGATCGGCGGACTGCTGGCCTTCCAGGCACTGGGCGGCGCCGCGTTCGCGCTGGCGGCCGAGAGGGAGGACGGCACGCTGCTGCGGGCCAGGACGGTACCGCAGGGCCTCATCGGCTATATCGCGGGCCGCGTGCTGGGGACCGCGCTGAGCACCGTGCTCACGCTGGCGATCATTCTGGTGCCCAGCGTGTTCCTCTTCGCCGACCTCGTGACCGACGACATCGGCAAGTGGCTGAACCTGCTCTGGGTGCTGGGCCTCGGTCTGCTCGCCACCCTGCCGATCGGCCTGATCATCGGGGCCATGGTGAAGAATCCGCGCGGTGCCAACACCTGGGGTATCTTCCCGACGATGGGTCTGATGGCGATCTCGGGTATTTTTTATCCGATCACCTCGCTGGCGGGCTGGCTTCAGGGCGTGTCGCAGATCTTCCCCGTGTACTGGGTCGGACTCGGCACCCGTGCCGCGCTGCTGCCGGAGGCGGCGGTCGCCGTCGAGCTCGGCGATTCCTGGCGCAGGCCCATGACCGCGGTCGTGCTGCTCGTCTGGGCCGTCGCCGCGTTGCTGATCGCGCCGAGGGTCTTGAGCCGTACGGCGCGCGGCGAGACGGGATCGAAGGTCGAAGCACGCCAACAGGAGGCATTGAAGCGCGTTGGGTGACAGGGCATCCGGCAGGAAGAGCGGTCCGGTGCGGCGCGGCACGCCGGAGCCGGAGACCGGGGCGTCGGAACCCCGGTCCGCCGCCGGCACCGACAAGCCCGCCGCGGGCTGGCGGGCCGCCGGTGAGCAGGGGCGTGCCCGGGGCGGCGGGGGAGAGACGGTGCACAACCGCATCGCCCTGCTGCGGGTGGAGCGCGCCATCACCCGCAGGCAGCTCGCCGACGCCCTCGGTGTGCACTACCAGACGGTCGGCTACCTGGAGCGCGGCGAGTACAGCCCCAGCCTGTTCCTCGCCCTGCGGATCGCGGAGTACTTCGAGGTCCCGGTCGAGGTGATCTTCTCGACCGCGCCCTTCCCCCGGATCGGGGGCACCGCACCCCCGTCCTCGTGAACGTGTCGGGGGGGGGGGGGTGGGGG
Source organism: Streptomyces sp. NPDC056296 (assembly GCF_042268605.1). NCBI lineage: Bacteria > Bacillati > Actinomycetota > Actinomycetes > Kitasatosporales > Streptomycetaceae > Streptomyces > Streptomyces sp. NPDC056296. The sequence continues at coordinate 100,068 of NZ_JBHJRX010000015.1, forward strand.
AAGGGCCCACGCAACAGAA
>NZ_JBHJRX010000015.1:100096-114119 GCF_042268605.1 Streptomyces sp. NPDC056296
AGGCGGCCCTTTTCCCGGGGTGGGGGACCCTGCGCCCTTTTTTGGGGGAATTTGTTGTGTCGGGGGGGTCTTTACCCCCCCCACGGCCGCGCACGCCTGGCGGGACGTCCCGCACTCAGTACGGGCGCGCCCGGTGCTCGGCCGTGAGCCTCTCCAGCACGGGGACGACGTCGGCGGGAGCCGGCGTGCCGACGACCTCCCGGCGCAGTCGTTCCGCGCGAGCGCGGAACGACGGTTCCTCCAGCACCCGGACCAGCGCGGCACGCAGCCCCTGAGGCGTCAGCTCCCGCGGATCGATGCAGAGCCCGGCGCCCGCGTCCCGCACCCGGTGCGCCTTGGGGACGTTGCACCACATCTTGGCCGGCACCATCACCTGCGGGACACCGTGCGCCAGCGCGGTCTGGAGCGTCCCCGAACCCCCGTGGTGGACGATCGCCGCGCTGCCGGACAGCAGCGCGTCCAGCGGGGCGAAGTCGACGACCCGCACGTTGTCCGGCACGCGTCGGCCCGGTTCCAGCTGATCCGCGGTGAAGGTGGCGACCACCTCCACGTCGAGCTCCGCCACGGCGGCCAGCAGGTCACCCACGGATGTCCGGTCCGCCCCGACCACCTCGCGGAACGACCTGCCCAGGGTCAGACAGACCCGGGGCCGCCGCGGGGGCTCCCGCAGCCAATCGGGGATCGTCGCCTCTCCGTTGTACGGCACGTAACGCACCGGCACGGACGGCAGGCCCACGGGCAGCCGCAGCGATGGCGGCACGGGGTCTATGGTCCACTGGCCCACGACCAGGTCCTCGGTGAACTCCTGGCCGTGCCGCCGCAGGATCCGGCTCATCCACTCCTCGAGCGGGTCCTCCCGCAGTGCGGGCGGCAGTCCGGCCAGTCCGCTCAGGTAGTGCCGGCGCATCAGCCCGACCAGGTCCAGACCGAACATCAGCCGGGCATGGGCCGCCCCGCTGACCCGTGCCGCGAGAGCGCCGGGGTAGTACATGGTGTCCCACACCACCAGATCCGGCCGCCAGGCACGGGCGAAGTCGATCAGCTCCTCCGTGGTGTCGTCCGGCAGAGTGTTCTGGTAGACGAACGACGTCCACGCGGTGAGCACTCCGTGGACGTAGGAATAGGTCAGTTTCTCCGGCCGGGTCTCGCTGATGTCGAGAACGTCCAGCCAGGCTTCGTCACGGATCTCGTCGGGCTCGTCTGTGTACTCCGGGTTCATCGTGGCCGGAACGTCGAGGACGTCGCCGACCGCGACCGCGGTCAGGCCGGCGTTGTTGATGTCCTCGACGACGTCCGGCCGGGTGGCGACACGGACCTCGTGTCCCGCGGCCCGCATCGCCCACGCCAGCGGTACCTGGGTGTGGACGTGGGTGCTCGCCGGGAACGGCGTGAACAGCACTCGCATGGGACCCCACGCTGCCCCTGTTCCGTCGCGCCGCGCTCGAGGAATTCCGCAGCCTCGCACGAGCCCTCGTCGGAAGGCCTCCAGCGGACTTCGAAGCACACCGGCGAGTCTCGGCCTTCGGGTACCGGCCGGACGGGCGCCGGACCGGAGCGGGAGGGCAGCGATGGCGAAAGCCGGCACAGAGGTTGATGTCCTGGTCGTGGGCGCGGGCCTGGGCGGACTCTCGACGACCATGTTCCTCGCCCGACTCGGTGTGCGGGTGCTCATGGCCGAGAAGCATCCGACGACGTCGATCCACCCCAGGGCGATCGGCCAGAATCCGCGCACCATGGAACTGCTGCGGCTCGGCGGGATCGCCGAGCAGGTGCAGGAGGCCACCGACCATCGCGGCGCCAAGGGCCACTTCACGACCCGGGTCGCCGAAACCGTGGGCGGCGAAGTGCTCGACTCCTTCGAGGAGGGCTTCGAGCACCTGGTCGCCAGCACCGCGCCCTGCTCCCCGATGTCGTGGGCGCTGGCCTGGCAGGACCAGCTGGAGCCGCTGATGCGGGCCCGAGCGCTCAAGGACGGAGCACAGGTCAGGTTCGGCACCGCGTTGGTCTCCTACGAACAGGACGAGCTCGGCGTCACCGCGGTGCTGCGCGACCGGGAGAGCGGCGCGGAGACCACGGTGCGGGCGCGTTACCTCGTTGCCGCCGACGGCGACCGCAGCCCCATCCGGGAAGGGCTCGGCATCGCCCGCCACGGCCACGGCTCGCTGTCCCACGTCGTGGGCATGATCTTCGAGGCCGATCTGAAGACGGTCCTTCCGCCGGACGCGTCCGGCCTCTACTACCTCCGCAACCCTCACTTCAGCGGCATCTTCATCGGTAGCGACCGTCCCGAACGCCACACCTTCCTGGTCGAATACGATCCCGAACGGGGCGAATCCGCAGACGACTTCACCCATGACCGCTGCGTCGAGCTGATCCGCGTCGGCCTGGACGCGCCCGACCTGGAACCCGAGGTGCTGGACATCCAGCGATGGGAGATGGCGGCCCGTATCGCCGAACGGTGGCGCGTCGGCCGGGTGTTCCTGGTCGGTGACTCCGCCAAGGTCGTGCCGCCCACCGGCGGACTCGGCGGCAACACCGCCATCGGCGACGGCTTCGACCTGGCCTGGAAGCTGTCCGCCGTACTGACCGGCCAGGCCGGGCCGGGTCTGCTGGACAGCTATGAGCCGGAACGCAGGCTCGTGGCACAGCTCGTGATGGACGAGTCCATGCATCTGTACGCCTCCCGGCTGGCCCCCCACCTGAAGGACCGGATGGCCGGGCCCGTCGGCTACGCGGAGGTGGTCCTCGGCTTCCGCTACCGCTCGCGCGCCGTCGTCATCGACGACGACGACACCTCCCGTGTCGAGCCCCCGGCCCGGCCCACCGGACGGCCGGGGTTCCGGATGCCCCACGTCTGGGTGCGGCGGGCGGGCGAACGCATGTCCACCGTGGACCTCTTCGGCACCGGCTGGCTGCTGATCACCGGCGAGGACGGCGCGGACTGGACCGAGTGGAGCCTGAGCGCCGGCAAGGAGCTCGACACTCCCATCGAGGTGCACGGTCTGGCCACCGATCTCAGCGACCTCGACGGCGACTTGGCCGAACGGTTCGGCATCGGCACGGCCGGAGCCAGCCTGATCCGGCCGGACGGGATCGTCGCCTGGCGCACCGCCACCCGGCCGGACGATCCCGCCGCGAGCCTGCGCGACGCCCTGGCCCGGGTGCTGTCCCGCTGAACCCGCCCTCGGCGGGGCCGGCCGCTAGGCGGCGGCGCCCGCCCGCCCGACGCGCAGAAGCCCGTACCACCGCGACGAAGGAGTGAATCCGCCATGGCGGCTCGCAACGCCCCGACCACGGTTGACGTCCTCACCGACGAGGCCCACCGGTACTACCGGGAGAACGGCTTCGTCCGGATTCCGCAGGTACTCTCCACCTCCGAGACGGAACGTTTCAGGGCGGCCTCCGAGGAACTGATGGCCCAGCACGGGCCGGAGATCTGGGGGGCCGGCGAGGACGAGGTGCAGGTGCACTTCGTCGCCCAGGCCTGGCTCAAGCACGAGGCGCTCCGCGACCTCGCGCTGCATCCGGTGGTCACCCAGATCGCCAGGCGCCTCGCCGGAGCCCCGCTGCGCGTCTACAGCACCGACGTCCTCCTCAAGCCGGGCCAGAAGGACCTGAACACGCTGCCCACGCTCGTGCACGACGACGAGACCGGCCTGCCGCTCGACGGCATCGACCGGACTCTCACCGCGTGGGTCGCGCTGGTCGACGTACCCGTCGAGCGGGGCTGCCTCAGCTACGTGCCCGGCTCCCATCTGCGCGACGCGGCCCACCGGCAGACCCACATGACCAGCTTCGCGGAACACCGGCCCATCGAGGACATCTGGCCGGACTACGGCTGGCAGCCCCGGATCACCGTCCCGCTGAAGGCCGGCGATGTCGCCTTCCACCACTGCCGCACCGTCCACATGGCCGGCCCGAACCGGACCGACAGCCCCCGGATGGGACACGGCATCGTCTACATGGACGCCGAAGCCACCTACCGGCCCGGGACCGAGGACGCCCACATCTCCCACATGGCGCCCGGTGACCGCCTCGACAACGAGAAGTTCCCCCTTGTCTAGAGCAGGCCGCGAAAAGGTGAGCGACATTCGAGGGACACGGAACCCCATGGAGATCAGCGAACTGGGCAGGCGGCTGCAGCGGGCGCACGGCGAAGTGTGGCTGCGCCAGATGAAGGGCGATCCGTACGCCGACGTGCTTCGCGGCCACGCGGAGGACCCGCACCCGGCCTACGAGCGGATCCGCGCGCTCGGCCCGCTGTGGCGCAGCGCCGGGGGTACGTGGGTGACGGCGGACCACGACCTCGCCGCGACGCTCCTGGGCGAGGCGTGGCCGCACGGCCCGGTGTCCGGTGAGGCCGGCCAGGTACCGGTGGACGAGGTGGGACTGGGCGGCGACGCCGCGTACTACGAGCGGCTGCGCGCATCGGCGGCGACCGCCTTCCCCCGATCCACGGTCAATGCGGTGTGCGAGCGGGCGGTCGACGGCCTGGCCGGGAACTTCGACCTCGTCACCGGCCTCGCGGAGCGAGTTCCGGTGGACCTGCTCGCCGAGACCTTCGGGCCGCCCGCGCCGCACCACCGGGAACTCGCCGAAGCCTGCGCCGACGCCGGAGTCGTCCTCGACGGCCTGCTGTGCCCGCAGCGACTGGACGGCAGCCGGCGCGCCCTGACCGCCGTCGGCCGACTGCGGACGCTCCTCGTGGCGCCGAACGGCGACGCGGCCCCCGACACGCGGGACGCGGCGGTGCTGCTGGCCACCGTGGGAGTACGTACCGCGGCGCGGCTCGTCGCGAGCGCCGTGCTCGCGGTGGTGGACCACTCCGAACAGTGGTCACGAGTGGCCGACGACCCCGAACACGCGGCCCTGGTCGTGACCGAGACCCTGAGGTACGACTCCCCGGTGCAGCTTCATCCGGCCCTCGCCCGTGCCGACGTCGAGTTCGCCGGGCAGCGCGTGTCGGCGGGTGAGCAGGTGGTGGTGCTCGTCGGCGCCGCGAACCGCGACCCCGGGCGCTTTCCCGACCCCGGCCGGTTCATCGCCGGCCGCCCGGCCGACGTCCTCGTCCCTGCCCGGTACCACCGGGTGACGCTGCCGTTCGCCCGCGCCCTGGCGGAATCCGTCGTCCGCGCGCTGGTGGCCGCGGGGCGGCGGCCGCGCCGGGCGGGACAACCGCTGCGCAGCCGCCGTTCGCCGGTGACCAGGCACCTGCTCAGCTGTCCGCTGGCCATCGGCTGACCGGTACCGACAGAAAGGAATCCGGCGATGCGAGTCCTGTTCACCTCGATCGAGGGCAATCACTTCCACCAGATGGTCCCGTTGGCCTGGGCCCTGCGCACCGCGGGCCACGAGGTGCAGGCGGCGTGCAACGAACAGCTCGTCGACACCGTCACCCACACGGGCCTGACCGCCGTGCCGATCGAGTCCCCGACCCTGTGGGAACAGCTCGACGACTTCCAGAAGGAGGCCATCTCCCTCTTCAACGAGATCGGCACCAGCAAGCAGGACCCCTCCAAGGCGACCTGGGAGGACCATCTCGCCTACGAGAACATGGTGGTGCCCGCCCTCTACCAGCCGCTCAACAACGACGCACAGATCGACCAGCTGGTGGAGGTGGCCCGCGGCTGGCAGCCGGACCTGGTGATCTGGGAGAGCTTCTCGATCGCCGGGGCGGTCGTCGCCGCCGCGGTCGGCGCGGCTCACGCGCGCCTGGTGTCCGGCCCCGAGCTGGCCCTTCAGATGGTCACCCGTGGACACTTCGTACGCCACCGCGACCAGCAACCCGAGCCGCTGCGGGAGGACCCGACGGCCGAGTGGATCGACTGGACGCTCGAACGGCTCGGCAGCGACCGGCGGTTCGACGAGACGATGCTGACGGGCCAGTGGGTCATCGACACCCGGCCCGGCAGCCTGCGCCAGGAGCTCGACCTGCCCACGGTGGCGATGCGCTACGTTCCGTACAACGGGCGCTGCGCGGTGCCGAGGTGGCTCTACGCCCCGGCCGAGCGCCGACGGGTGTGCGTCACCCTCGGCACCTCCATCACCAGCGAGGCCTCCGAGCGGTTCCGGTTGGTCGACACCCTCGCCGCCCTCTTCCAGAGCCTGGCCGGACTGGACGTCGAGATCATCGCCGCCCTCGACCCGGCGCAGCGCGACGCCCTGCCCGAACTGCCGGACAACATCCGCACCACCGACTTCGTCCCGCTCAACGAACTGGCCCCCTCGTGCTCGGTGATCGTGCACCACGCCGGCTACCAGACGAAGGCCACGGCGGACCTGCACGGCGTGCCCCAGGTCGTCATCGTCGGCTACGAGTGGGTGAGCGAGGACATGGGGGAGGAGTACGAGAAGTCGGGCACCACCTTGGCCGTCTCCGCCCGTGACCTGAGCGCCGAGGTGCTGCGGGAGAAGATCCTCCGACTGCTCGACGAGCCCTCGTACGCCGAGCGGGCCAGGGATCTGCGCAGGGAGATCCGTGCCATGCCGACGCCCAACGAGGTCGTGCCGGTCCTGGAGAAGCTGACCGGGGAGCACCGGAACGGCACGTGACCGGGCCCGGCGGCGGGGCACGGTGAACCAGTGTTCTTCGTGCTCTCCTCGAGACCGGTGCGTCAGCGTCGTCGGCATGTCGAATCCGTGGGATCTCCCAGACGAACTGCCCACCGACCTCCCTGTGGCACGTTGCGAACTGTCCGACGGCCGAGTGGTGTCCGCGGTGCAGGAAGCGGAAGCACACACTCTCTGGGAGGAGATCAGCAGCGCCGCCCCCTACCGCAGGGCCGCGGAGGGGCTTGGCGCCGACGAGGCCATCATCGACGTCGGCGCGCACGTCGGGCTGGCGTCCCTGCTCTTCGCCCAACTCGCGCCCGACAACCGCCTGCTCGCCTTCGAGCCGGCCCACAAGGCCTACGCCTGCCTCGTCGAGAACCTCGCCCGCCACCTCCCGGGAGCGACCGCGTACCGGCAGGCGCTCGGATCCGCGCCGGGCAAGTCCGAACTGATCTACCGCCCCTACGTGGCCTCGGCCTCGACCCTGTTCGACGACGCCGAGGACGACACCCGCAACCTCGAAGCGCACCTCGACAACATCCACGCGGACGCACAGACGCGAGAGGTCGTGCGGCGGACGTTCAACGTGACCCAGCGGATTCCGGTCGAGGTGACCACGCTGGCCGCCGTCATGGCGGAGCGCGGCGTGGACCGTGTGGGCCTGCTCAAGATCGATGTGGAACGGGGTGAACTCGACGTCCTCGACGGCATCGATCCCGGCTGCTGGCCCCGCATCCGACGGGTCCTGCTCGAGGTCCACGACATCGACGACAGGCTCGGGCGGATCGTCTCGAGACTGGCCGGCCTCGGCTTCAGGGCCACCGTCTCCCAATGGGGCGTCTACGTCGGGGGCAGTGTCCACCTGGTGCTCGCGGAACGGGACTGACACGTCGAGGAGGACGGACCGATGAACGACGGCGCCCGGCGGCCGTCCGGCACCGAGGCCCCGGAGCGGCATGCCCTCGCCCCCGATCTCGCGCGGGGCCTCATGCTGCTGATCGTCGCCCTGGTGCACGCCCACATGTTCGTGGGTGGGAGCGCCGCGGTGATCCGGGGGTACCCGCCGGTCGCCGGCTCGCCGCTCGACGCGTGGACGGCGGGGCTGCTCACCGTCCTCGCCGACAGCCGCAGCTTCCCGATGTTCGCCCTGCTGTTCGGCTACGGCACGGGCCGGATCCTCGCCCGCGAGCGGGCACGGGGACGGGACGAGCCCGGAGCCCGTGCCGTGCTGCGGCGGCGTGCCCGATGGCTGCTGCTGTTCGGGTTCGTCCACGCACTGCTGCTGTTCGCCGGGGACGTACTGGGCGCGTACGGGCTGCTCGGACTGGTCGCGGTCGGCCTGACCGGCGTCCCTGACCGCACCCTGTACACGGTGGCGGGCGTCGGCGTCGTCATGGGAGCGGTGCTGTACGGCGGCACCTTGGCGGCGAACGCCTCCGGCGACCCGGGCGGTACCGCGGCGGCGATGTTCCTGGCCGCCGACCCCGCCACCGACGCCGCGTACCGAGTCGGCACCTGGATGTTCACCACGCCGCTGTTCGCCGTCGTATCGCTCGGCCCGTTCCTGATCGGTGCGCGCGTCGCCCGGCAGCGCGTCCTGGAGGAGCCGGGCCGCCACAGGGCCTTGCTGCGGCGGGTGGCGCTGTGGGGCACGGCCCTCAGCGTCGTCGGCGGTCTCCCCCTGGCGATGATCACCTCCGGGACGTGGACCACCGCGCCCTCGGACGTGACCTTGGGGCTCAGCGTGCTGCACGTCCTGACGGGGTACGCGGGCGGCTGCGGACTCGCCGCGGCGGTCGCTCTGCTCGCACTGCGCCTGGAGGGCCGGCGAAGCGGGACCGTGAGCGCGGTCGCCGCGTGCGGCCGGCGGTCGTTGAGCTGTTACGTGGGGCAGTCGGTCGTCTGGCTGGTGCTGTTCGCCCCGTACACCTTCGGGCTCGGTGACCGCGTCGGTGTCTTCGCCTCGGCGCTTGTCGCCCTCGGCACCTGGTGCGTTGGCGTGCTGGCCGCGGAACTGCTGCGCCGAAGGAACAGACCCGGGCCCGCCGAAGCGCTGCTGCGCAAGGCGACCCGTCGGGCCGGGAAACCGCCCGGCGTGCGCGGGAAGGAGCGGAGCAGCACCGCGGACGCCTCCAGGCCACCGCGGCACTGACCCGCTCGTTTCGGCACGGCGCCGCGGCTCACCCGAGCCGCTGCGCCGGTCGCGGCGACGCCGGTGCCGGAGCGGCCGCACGGCGGACGAGCGGCTGCCACCAGGCACGGTTGTCGCGGTACCACTGGATGGTCTCGGCGAATCCCCGCTCGAACGGGATGTCCGGCTCGAAGCCGAGTTCCTCCCTGATCCGCTCGGCGTTCAAGGCGTACCGGCGGTCGTGGCCCTTGCGGTCGGCGACCTGGTCCACCCGATCCCAGCCGGCGCCGAACTCGGCCAGCACCATCCGGGTCAGGTCCCGGTTGGCCAGCTCCCTCCCGCCGGCGATGTTGTACGTGGCGCCCGCCCTGCCGGACTCCAGCACCAGCTGCACCGCCCGGCAGTGGTCGTCGACGTGCAGCCACTCCCGTACGTGCAGCCCGTCGCCGTACAACGGGACCTTCCTGCCCTCCAGCAAATTGGTGACGAAGAGCGGAATGACCTTCTCGGGGAACTGGTGAGGCCCGTAGTTGTTGGCGCAGCGAGTGATCGACGTCCACAGCCCGTGGGTGCGGTGGAAGGACCGGACGAGCAGGTCGCTCGCCGCCTTGGAGGCCGCGTAGGGGGAGTTGGGCTCCAGCGGGGACCGCTCCGAGAACGCCCCCTCGTCCGTCGACCCGTACACCTCGTCCGTCGAAATGTGCACGAACCGGTTGACCCCCGTGCGGACGCAGCAGTCCAGCAGGGTGTGGGTGCCCGTGACATTGGTGGTGACGAAGGGAGCGGAGCCGGCGATGGAGCGGTCGACATGGGACTCCGCCGCGAAGTGGACCACGGCGTCATGTCCCGGCAGCAGGTCCGTCAGCAGCTCGCGATCGCAGATGTCGCCCCGCACGAACGTCAGCCTCGGATGGGTACGTGGCAGATTGGTGAGCGTGCCCGCGTAGGTGAGTTTGTCAAGGACGGTCACCCGCGCGTCCTCGTAACCGCGATAGCGGCCGGCGAGCAGGCTCCGCACATAGTGGGAACCGATGAAACCGGCGCCACCGGTGATCAGCAACCTCATGAAGGACGCCCCTTCGGACACGGGCGGGAAAGGCCGGGGGAGGTCAACGGGCCACGCTCGCCGTGACGTAGCGCACCGGCGTCTCGATCGACAGGGGCCCGCCGTCCTCACGCATGTCGTCCAGCGCCTTGGTGAGCCGGACCCGCAGCCGCTCCCGGTCGTCGTCGGGCAGGTGATCCCACAGCAGGCGCATGCCCTGGGTGTGGGACCACGTCACCCAGGCCTCACCGGAAGGCGCCACGAGGTCGACCGGTTCGTCGGTGACCTCCACATCCCGGAACCCCGCGGACTCCAGGGCCTGGCGCAGGTCGGCCTCCTTCGCCAGCCAACTGTTGAACCGGCGCTGGAGTTCCTCCGGCCGCCATTGCGGAGGCAGATTCTCCAGCAGCGACCGCGGGATGAGCTCGGTGAAGACCGGCGGGAGGAACGGAAACGCGTCGTCGTCGAAGACCGGGCTGGTGAAGGCGATGCGCCCGCCGTCGGAGAGCAGGTCGGCGTAGCGCGGCAGGGCGGCCCGCGCGTCCGGGAAGAAGATGAGGCTGTAGCTGCCGGTGACGACGTCGAAGGAGCCGGCCGGCAGGTCCGGGAACTCCCCGTCCATCACCCGGAGCTCGACGTTGCGGACCCCGTCGGACTCCGCCTCCCTGCGCGCCTCCTCGATCATGGCCGGTGCGATGTCGATGCCGAGTACGTGGCCCCGGTCGCCGACGAGCGACGCGGCGTGGAACAGACACGCCCCCCGGCCGCACCCCACGTCCAGCACACGGTCCCCGGGTTTCGGGTCCGCTCGTTCGACAAGGCGTCGCCCCATGGGGGTGAAGAAGGTGACTCCCAAACGGTCGTAGGCCCCTGCGGCCCGGTTGAACGCCGCTGTGACATGGGCCTTGTACGTTGTCTCGTCCACGTGCGCTCCCAAGGAATCCGCCGGACTGCGAAAGGATGACGAGAGGCCATCGTCCGACTGTGTCCTTCGAAAGCACTCGAAAGCAGATGGAGCGCGACTGGATGGTTTACTCGTCAACCGAGACCATCGAGACCACCGAGGCCAACCGAGCACTTTTCCGGTCGTGTTTACACGTCTTGGGCAGTGGAATAGTGTGATCCGATGACTTCCGCAGAGGCCATGAGTCAGCGGCCGGAGGCCGACAGCCATGATGTGATCAGGGTCCGGGGCGCGAGAGAGAACAACCTCGCAGATATTTCCCTCGATATCCCCAAACGGCGCCTCACCGTCTTCACCGGCGTTTCCGGTTCCGGGAAGTCGTCGCTGGTTTTCGGCACGATCGCCGCGGAGTCCCGCCGCCTGATCAACGAGACCTACACGGCGTTCATACAGTCGTTCATGCCGAATTTCGGCCGGCCCGACGTCGACGCCCTGCGCAATCTGAGCGCGGCGATCGTCCTCGACCAGGAACGGATGGGTGCCAACTCCCGCTCCACCGTCGGCACCGCCACCGACGCGCACACCATGCTGCGGATCCTGTTCAGCCGATCAGGGACCCCGCACATCGGCACGTCGGGAGCGTTCAGCTTCAACGGACCCGAGGGAATGTGTCCCGAATGCCAGGGGATCGGCCGGGTCTCCACGCTCGATGCCGGTGAGCTGGTGGACGTCGAACGCTCCCTCAACGAGGGCGCGATCACCGTGCCGAACTTCAACGTCGGTTCCTGGTACTGGAAGTCGATCGCCCACTCCGGCTACTTCGACCCCGACGTCAAGGTGAAGGACTACAGCCCCACCGAGCGGGACGACCTGCTGCACAGGACCGCCACCAAGGTCAAGCTCCTGCACAGCGGCACCGGCACCACGTACGAGGGCCTCATGGTCAAGGTGCGCCGCCTCTACCTGGCCAAGGACCGCGACGCCTTGCAGCCTCACATCCGCGCCTTCGTGGACCGGGCGGTGACCTTCGCCCGCTGCGAGGCGTGCGGGGGAGGCAGGCTGAACGCCGCCGCGCTGTCCTGCCGGATCAACGGACTCAACATAGCCGAGTGCTGCGCCCTGCAGATCAGCGAACTGGCCCAGTTCGTCCGGGGCATCGACGCCCCCTCGGTGGCCCCCCTGCTGACCAGCCTCAACGAACTGCTCGACTCCCTGGTGGAGATCGGTCTCGGCTATCTGAGCCTGGACCGGGAGTCGGGCACTCTGTCCGGTGGGGAGGCCCAGCGGGTGAGGATGGTACGGCACCTGGGGTCGAGCCTCACCGACGTCACCTACGTCTTCGACGAGCCCACCGTCGGACTGCACCCGCACGACATCCAGCGCATGAACTCCGTCCTGCTCCGGCTGCGCGACAAGGGGAACACCGTCCTCGTCGTGGAACACAAACCGGAGACGATCCGCATCGCCGACCACGTGGTCGACCTGGGCCCGGGCGCGGGACCGTCCGGCGGCGAGGTCTGCTTCACCGGTGACGTCACGGAGCTCCGTCGCTCCGGCACGCTCACCGGGAGGTACCTGGACCACCGGGTACGGACCAAGGAGCACGTGCGGCAGCCTGCGGGGCACCTTCCCGTCACAGGCGCCACGCTGCACAACCTCAAGGACGTCAGCGTCGAGATCCCCCTCGGTGTGCTGACCGTCGTCACCGGCGTCGCCGGGTCGGGCAAGAGCTCACTGATCCACGGCTCGCTGTCCGGCCGGGACGGTGTGATCGTGGTCGACCAGTCCGCGATCCGCGGGTCCCGGCGCAGCAACGCGGCCACGTACACCGGCATGCTCGACCCGATCCGTGCCGCCTTCGCCCAGGCCAACGGCGTCAAGCCGGCCCTGTTCAGCCCGAACTCCGAAGGAGCCTGCCGGAACTGCCGGGGCATCGGGCTGGTCTACACGGACCTCGCCATGATGGCGGGGGTCGCCACGCTCTGCGAGGAGTGCGAGGGCAAGCGGTTCATCGCCAAGGTGCTGACCTACACGTTACGGGGCAAGAACATCAGCGAGGTGCTCGGTCTGACGGTGAACGAGGCCCGGGACTTCTTCACCACTGGCCGGGCCCGGGCCATCATCGACCGGCTCGCGGACGTCGGTCTCGGATACATGGGCCTCGGCCAGCCCCTCACCACACTGTCCGGCGGCGAGCGCCAGCGCCTGAAACTGGCCATCCACATGGCTGAGAAGGCCGCCGTCTACGTCCTGGACGAGCCGACGAGCGGACTGCACCTCGCCGACGTGGACCAGCTGCTGAACCTGCTCGACCGGCTCGTGGGCGCCGGCAACACGGTGATCGCCATCGAGCACCACCAGGCCGTGATGGCTCGCGCCGACTGGATCATCGACCTCGGACCGGGCGCGGGCCATGACGGCGGCCGGGTCGTGTTCACCGGCACCCCGGCCGAACTCGTCTCCCGCGGCGACACTCTCACCGCCCGGCATCTGCGCGAGTACGTGGGCATGCCGGACGCCGGTGCGGCGCCCGGGCCGTCCAGCCGTCGTTGAGGCGCGTGCGAGACGCCGGGACCATCATGGTCATGAACGCAGACCAGAAAACACGGCTTTGAATCGGAGTCTGTTATGGCTTCCACCATGCAGTCGCGGAAACTCTCCGTCGAGGGCGCCATCGAATTCACCCCACGGGTGTTCGACGACGAGCGTGGCATTTTCCTGTCGCCCTACCAGGAGTCGGCGTTCTCGGGCGTCACCGGACATGCGCTGTTCCGGGTCGCCCAGACCAATCACAGCCGGTCACAGCGGGGTGTGGTCCGCGGACTGCATTACACCTTGACGCCACCCGGTTGCGGCAAGTATGTGTACTGTGCGCGCGGAAAGACGCTCGACATCGCGGTGGATATCCGGGTCGGGTCGCCGACCTTCGGCCGCTCGGATTCCGTACTCCTGGACACCGAGACATTTCGCGCCGTGTATTTCCCGGTCGGCGTGGCCCATGGATTCGTCGCGCTCGAGGACGACACCGTCGTCTCCTATCTGCTGTCCGGGGAGTACGTGCCGGAGCACGAGCTGGCGCTGTCGATTCTCGACCCGGAGCTGGCCCTGCCCATCCCCGGTGACATCGAGCCGATCCTGTCCGAGCGCGACCTCGCGGCGCCCACCCTGGAGAAGGCGGCGTCGGACGGCCTGCTGCCCGACTACGCGGAGTGCCTGGCGATCGACCGAGCCCTGCGGTCCGGCTGACCCCCTGCGGTCCGCCTGACCCCCTGCGGTCCGCCCGACCCCCGGCGGTCACGACGAGTGGTGGGGGGGGGGGGGGGGGGGGGGGGGGGGGGAAAAAAAAATCGCGCCAGCACTGCCCCAACGGACCCCCCCACGTCTAGGACGT
>NZ_JBHJRX010000015.1:114129-163910 GCF_042268605.1 Streptomyces sp. NPDC056296
TTTGGGTTCGGTCTGACCCCTGGTGGTCCTCCGACCCCCTGGGGTCCCCCCAGCCCTCGGGGGGCAAGGGGGGGGGGGGGTGGCCAATGGGGGGCCGGGGGACCCCCCACCACTCGTCTGAAGCCGGCCGCCCCACGGGCTCATCCGGGCCGCGGGGCCAGCAGGCTGTGCAGACAGGTGACCAGGCTGCGGGCCTGGACGTTGAGGTAGTGGCTGTGTCGGAGCAGGGTGCTGAGCTGGTGCAGCGTCACCCAGCGGTACTCCGGTTCCTCCAGGAGGCCGGCCTCGCCGTCGGCCTCGACGACGAGGTAGCGGTTGAGGGCGTGGTGGAAACGACCGCCCTCTTCGGACAACAGGCTGGTGAACCTGATCCGTTCCGGCCGGGCCGACAGCACATGGTCCAGGAAGCGGGGCCGGGCCGGGCCGGGCAGCACCTCGTAGCTCTCCGGGACGCACTGGACGGTGGGGGAGAGCTCGACTCCGTCCACGTAACCGGGCTCGACGCCGGCTCGCATCAGGACGTGGAGCGCGCCGTCGATCTCCTTCACCAGGACGGCGATCAGACCGGTCCCGTGCGGCTCGATCATGGGCTGGGACCAACCGGCGACCTCGCGCGTGCCGGCCGAGACCTCCACCCCGATCACCGAGAAGAAACGGCCGCTGGCGTGGGAGATCCGCTCCGGCGAACTGTCCCACCCGCTCATTTCTCCCAGTGGCACTGGGCGGGTGGTGAGGGCGCCCTGGGCGCGGTGCTCGGTGATCCAGCTCAGGAGCTCGGTCATGCTGTGCGCAGTGCCCGAATCCCCGGCGCACGAGCGGACGAGGGCGTCCCGGAAGCCGTCGCTGGTGTTCAGGGCACCTTCGAGAGTGCCGCCGGCCAGAGGGAGGCAGGACAGCGCCGTGCGGGTGTCCATGTTGACGATGTCCTCGACCGCCAGCAGACGGTGGATCTGACCGAGCGTCATCCAGCGGAAGCCCTCCTCGACGACGATCTCGTCGGTGACTTCGAGGACGGTGTTCCGGTTGCGCTTGCGGAAGAACCAGGCGCCTTGTTCCGACTGGAGCACATCGGCAATGACCTTGTGCCGGGCCCTCTCCTGGAAGTATTTCAGATAGGGGACCGCGCGCCCTTTGTGCAGCCGCAGGTAGTTGCTGCGCGTGGCCTGCACAGTGGGGGAGAGCTGCAGATGGTTCCTGTTCCCCGGTTCGACCTTGGCCTGCATGAGGAAGTGCAGCACCCCGCCGAACTCCTTGGCCAGCAGACCGAGAACACCGACCTCGGGTTGATGGATGATCGGCTGCTGCCAGTGGGGCACCGGACCGGAGGGAAAGCGGACGTCCAGTCCGTCGACGGAGAAGAAGCCGCCGCTGCGATGCCGCAGCGCTCCCGTGCGCGGGTCCCGTCCCCAGTCCCGCAGGCCGTCGAGCTCCACACGGTCGACGCGGAGACCGGATCGCTCGCGGGCGGCGGCGAACCACGAGGTGAACGAGTCCGGCTGATGGACCCTGCTTTCCTCGGTGAGGGCAGACCTCAGGAGCCGGTCCGTAAGTCGCCGGGAATCGGGTGGTGACGGGGGTGACGGGGCAAATCGATTCACCAGAGTTCCTTTGCGCCGGAAGGACAAAACCGTGCCGGGTACTCAGCGGTCTTCCGCGTCAGCGGTGTCGAGAAGGGCGGACGCGCCGGTGACCTCGTGCGTTCCGGTGGAGGCGGGCCGTCGACCGCGCGCACGGCCCCAGTACAGTGCGGGCAGGCAGCAACGACCTCGAATTTTCCTGAATCGCACGCGCTGGAGCGGCCCTGAGGCCCGCTAGGCGGAATGCATGCGTCCAGATGGAGTCTGGAGACGGGTTCGACCATTCCTCGAGGACGAGCTCGGATGGTACGTGCATGACGACCCCCATGCGATGGTGTCCCGTCGGGCGCAGTCGCCGTCATACGACAGCGGAGCGTGAAGCGATGGGACGGCACAGTTGGTCCGCCCGGGGTGACCGCCCGGAGAGTGCACTTTCCGCCACGTCGAACCGCTCACCCTCACCAGCCGGCTCCGCGGCGGCGTCGGGCGCCGCCCGGCCGAGACGTGCGCCCGCGAAGTCACATCCGCCCGCACGTCGCCCGACACCGCCTGTGTCCGTGCCCGGCTACGAGCTCCGGTCGCGCTGAACATCAGCGGAAGATTTCCGTGAGTGGTTGATTCAAAATCGTAGCTCTACGCCTTGCACGATTATCCAGGGGCGGCGACCGTCTCCAACGTGTGACCCCCTGACCAGGGGCCGCGGAACATGGCGTGAAATGTACATCGGACGAGGATGAGTGAACCTTGTCCTGTCGAAGTGGAAGGGTTAATCTAGACTAAAGGGAGAGGCAAACTCTTGCAAAGGCGCTACGTCATTGACGGGGGACATGAAATGGACTTCCGTATGCTTGGGCCATTAGAAATACTCGATGGTCAGCACAATGTTGTACCCACCGCACCCAAGCCGCGTCAGGTAATTGCCCTTCTGCTGATGCGGAGAAATACCCTGGTACAGACGTCGGAACTCATTGATGAGCTGTGGGAGAGCGCCCCTCCCACGAGTGCGATGACGACACTCCAGACGTACATCTACAAGCTCCGCAAAATCCTGACGGCGCGTAATTCGGAGGAAATCCTCTTCACTCGGCCCGGGGGATACACGCTGGCCATCCCCGACGTCTGTACCGACCTCCACCGATTCGAAGTGGAAGCCGAAGAAGGCAAGTTGTTGCTGCGGAACGGGGACCCTGCGGGAGCGGCCGAGGTGCTCCAGCGGTCCCTGGCGCTCTGGCGGGGCTCCGCGCTGGTCGATGTCGTGCCCGGTGGCCTGCTGTCCTCCTACGTGACGCGGCTGGAAGAGCTCCGGGAACGCACCCTCGACCTGCGGATCGAGGCCGATCTCCAGCTGGGGCGCCATCAGGAACTGATCAGCGAGCTGAAGTCGCTCGTGCTCAGCCGCCCCCTGCACGAGAACGTGCACGCCTCGCTGATGATCGCGCTCCACCGCTCCGGCCGGCGACACGAGGCGCTGGAGGTCTACCAGGTGCTGCGGCGCAGCATGATCGACAACCTCGGTCTCGAGCCGGGGCAGGAGCTCCGGACCCTCCACCAGGCACTGCTGTCGGAGGCCACCGTCGGGGCACCGTACGAGCAACGCCGACGGCCCGTCCTGATCGAGCCCCACCGGAGCGCCGCCGCACGTTCCGTGACCGAGGAGACGGCCGCGACCGCGGGGACCGCCGCGGCCCCGGTGCCCCGCCCCGCCGCCCCGCACGCCCCCGTCCCCGCACAACTCCCCGCCGACCTCACCGACTTCACCGGACGCGAGTCGTTCGTCCAGCAGGCCCTCACCGTCATGGCCCGGAACGAGCAGAGCGCCCACCCCCGCACCGCGACCGCCGTCGCGGTCATCAGCGGTATGCCCGGAGTGGGGAAGACCGCGCTCGCGGTCCACATGTCCCACACCGTCCGACCGCTCTTCGAGGACGGACAGCTCTACGCGGATCTGTGCGCTTCCATGGGTACGGGCCGGGACCCCGCGGAAGTGCTCCATGGATTCCTGCGCGTTCTGGGGATCGCGGAATCCGAGATCCCCACCGACCTGGAGGAACGATCGAAGCTGTTCCGATCCACCACGGTCGGCCGGCGGCTGCTGATACTGCTGGACGACGCGTCGTCGCTGGCCGACGTGCGCCCGCTGCTCCCCGGCGATCCGCACTGCGCCGTCGTCATCACCAGCCGCAGGCGCTTGCACGGTCTGGGCGGTGCCTGGAACATCAACCTCGACGCCATGGACAGCACGGAGGGCAGCGAATTGCTCTCCCGCATCATAGGAACCGCCCGGGTCGAGCGGGAGATTCACGCCGCCCGTCAACTGGTCGCGACCGTCGGTGGTCTCCCCCTGGCAGTGCGATGCCTCGGGGGCCGCCTCAGCGGCAGCCCGGGACTCACCCTGTCGAGCCTGGTCCAGCAACTGGCCTGTTCCGAGAAGCTGCTGGACGAGCTGCGCCTGGGAGAACTCGACGTACGGTCCCGGTACGACTTCAGCTATGAGGGGCTCGGCCGTGTGGAGCGGAGCGTCTTCCGGCTGCTGAGCATCCTCCCGCGGGAGCAGTTCACCGCGGAGTCAGTCGTCGAACTCCTCGGCAGCGACAGCCGTACCGTGGAGCGCCTGCTCCAGAGCTTCGTCGACAGTCACCTGATCGACATCGTGCGGTGGGAGAATGACTCGGCCCACTACGCGTTGCCCGGACTGACCCGGGTGTATGCCCGTGAGCGGCTGCTGGACACCCTCTCGCGTGACGAACTGTGGCACGAGAGGGGAGGAGCGCCGGTGGGGGAACCGGTGGGTGTCACGCCTCCGGGAAGGTGAGAGCCTCGCCGCGAGCTTCGCGGTTCCGCAAGCCCCGTCCTCACGCCAGACTGTCCCGCCAGGCCCGGTGCAGATCCGCGAACCGGCCCGTGCCGGCGATCAGTTCGGCCGGCGTGCCGTCCTCCACGATCCCGCCGTGCTCCATCACCAGCACCCGGTCGGCGATCTCCACGGTCGAGAGCCGGTGCGCGATCACGACCGCCGTACGGCCCTTCAGGACCGTCGCCATCGCCCGCTGCACCGCCCGCTCACCGGGGATGTCCAGCGAGCTGGTCGCCTCGTCCAGGATCAGCACCGCCGGGTCGGCGAGCAACGCGCGCGCGAACGCCACGAGCTGCCGTTGCCCGGCGGAGATGCGGCCGCCCCGCTTGCGGACGTCGGTGTCGTAGCCGTCGGGCAGCGCGGCGATGAAGTCGTGGGCGCCGATCGCCTTCGCGGCCCCCTCGATCTCCTCCCGGGTCGCCTCCGGACGGCCGATGGCGATGTTCTCGGCGACCGTGCCGGAGAACAGGAACGCCTCCTGCGTCACCATCACCACCCCGCGCCGCAGTTCGGGTACGGCGAGATCGCGCAGGTCGGTGCCGTCCAGCAGGACCCGGCCGTCGGAGGGGTCGTAGAACCGGGCGAGCAGCTTGGCCAGCGTCGACTTGCCCGCGCCGGTCGAGCCCACGACGGCGACCGTCTGCCCGGCCGGGATCGTCAGGTCGAAGCGGGGCAGCACCTCGCCGCCGGTGCGGTAGCCGAAGCGGACCCCGTCGAAGACGACCTCGCGGCCGGGGTGCTCCGACTCCAGGGGCGGCAGCTCCTTCGGCGCGGTCGGCTCGGGCACGGACGGCGTCTGGGCCAGCAGTCCGGCGATCTTCTCCAGCGAGGCCGCCGCCGACTGGTAGGAGTTCAGGAACATGCCGAGCCGGTCGATCGGGTCGTACAGCCGCCGCAGGTACAGCACCGCCGCCGCCAGCACACCGAGGGCCAGCGTGCCGTCCGCGACACGGTAGGCGCCCCACAGCACGATCCCCGCGACGGCCGTGTTGGCGACCAGCCGCGAACCGACGACATAGCGGGCCATCTCCAGCAGCGCGTTGCCGTTGGTCCGCTCGTGGCGCCGGTTCAGTTCGGCGAAGTCGGCGTCGTTGGCGTCCTCGCGGCGGAAGGCGCGCACCGGCCGGATGCCGTTCATCGTCTCCACGAACTTCACGATCACCGCCGCGATCGCCGTGGACCGCTCC
The DNA here is from genome assembly GCF_042268605.1 of Streptomyces sp. NPDC056296. Classification (NCBI taxonomy): domain Bacteria; kingdom Bacillati; phylum Actinomycetota; class Actinomycetes; order Kitasatosporales; family Streptomycetaceae; genus Streptomyces; species Streptomyces sp. NPDC056296. The sequence goes on from NZ_JBHJRX010000015.1 coordinate 119,748, forward strand.
CGGTACACCCGCCCCGCGCGCCGCTGGTACACCCGCACCAGCCCGTACAGCGGCACGAACGACGCCACCGCGACCGCGCCCAGGCCGAGGTCCAGCCAGAGCAGCAGCGCCGCGATGTAGACGAAGGAGAGGACGACCGTCACCAGCTCCTGCAGACCCTCGTCGAGCAGTTCGCGCAGCGACTCCACGTCCGTGGTCGAGCGGGAGATGAGCCGGCCCGAGGTGTAGCGCTCGTGGAAGTCGACGCTCAGCGCCTGCGCGTGCCGGAAGATCCGGCCCCGCAGGTCCAGCAGCACGTCCTGGCTGACGCGGGCCGCGGCGGCGACGAACGCGTACTGCAGCGCGCCCGCGGCCAGCGAGCAGAGCAGATAGCCGGCGCCCACCGCGAGCAGCGGACCGTGGTCGTCGTCCCGGAGCGCCGGCACGGCACGGTCGATGGCGTACGCCACCAGCAGCGGGCCCGCCTGCACCGCCGCCTGCTGGAGCAGCAGAAGGAAGGTGGTGAGGGCGACGCGGGCCTTCATGGGCGCCAGCAGGGAACGCAGCAGGACGGCGGTCGCGCCCGGCGGACTGGGCAGGACGTCCCGGTCGAACAGGTCGTCGGCCGCGCGGGTCCCCGCCTCGGCCGGGCCCCTGCCGTCCCCGTCCTCCGGTTGCTCCCTGTCCGGCGCGGTGGCCGTGGGCGCGGTCATCGGCGGTCCCCTTTCCGGGATCCGTCGGGATCCTCGTGCCCGTCGAGCCCGGACATCAGATGGGCGTACTCGGCGCTCGTGCGCAGCAGCTCCTGGTGGGTGCCGACGGCGGAGATACGGCCGCCGGAGAGCAGCGCCACGCGGTCGGCGAGCAGCACCGTGGACGGGCGGTGCGCCACGATCAGGGCGGTGGTGTCCGCGAGGACCTGCCGCAGTGCGGCCTCCACGGCGGCCTCCGTGTGCACGTCCAGCGCGGACAGCGGGTCGTCCAGGACGAGGAACCTCGGTGTGCCGACCACCGCCCGGGCGAGCGCGAGGCGCTGCCGCTGGCCGCCGGACAGGCTGAGGCCCTGCTCGCCGACCTGGGTGCCGGTGCCCTGGGGCAGGGCGTGCGCGAAGTCGGCCTGCGCGACGGCGAGCGCCCGCCCCAGCTCCTCGTCACCGGCGGCGTCACTGGCTCCCATCAGCACGTTCTCGCCGACGGTCGCCGAGAACAGCGTGGGCTCCTCGAAGGCCACGGCGACCATGGAGCGCAGCTCCTCGCGGGGCAGGGCGGCGATGTCCTCGCCGTCCAGGGTGATCCGTCCGGAGGTCACCTCGTGCAGGCGGGGGACGAGCGCGGTCAGCGTCGTCTTGCCACTGCCGGTGGCCCCGACCAGGGCCATGGACTCGCCGGGGCGGATGTGCAGGTCCACGTCGTCGAGGAGGGGTGGGGAGTCGTGGGGTGCGTCGGGGTAACGGAACCGGACGTTCTCGAACCGCAGACCTCCGCCTGCCGCCGCTGCGGGCAGTCGTGCCGCGGGCCCGTGCGAACCCCCTGCTTCCTCAACCTCCGCGTCCATCACCTCGAAGTACCGGTCCGTAGCCGTCGCCGCCTCCTGACTCATCGCCAGCAGGAAGCCGATCGACTCGACGGGCCACCGCAGGGCCAGCGCCGTGGACAGGAACGCCACCAGCGTCCCCGCCGACAGCGACCCGTCCGCCACCTGCACCGTGCCCACCACCAGCGCGGCCCCGATCGCCACCTCCGGCAGCGTCACGATGACCGCCCAGATGGCCGCCAGCAGCCGCGCCTTGCGCAGCTCGGTCCCCCGCAGCGTGTGCGACAGCTCGTGGAAGGCCCGTGCCTGGCTGCGGTGCCGGCCGAACCCCTTGATGATCCGGATGCCGAGGACGCTCTCCTCGACGACGGTCGTCAGGTCCCCGACCTGGTCCTGCGCGCGCCGCGCCACCGCGGAGTACTTCTTCTCGAAGACCGCACAGGTGATCATCACGGGGATGGCGGGCCCGAGGATCACCAGCCCCAGCGTCCAGTCCTGCACCAGCATGATGCCCACGCCGACAAGGATCGTCACGCCGTTGACCAGCAGGAACGTCAGCGGGAAGGCGAGGAACATGCGCAGCAGCATCAAATCCGTCGTCCCGCGCGACAGCAGCTGCCCCGAGGCCCACCGGTCGTGGAAGGCCACCGGCAGCCGTTGCAGATGCCGGTACAGATCCGCCCGCATCCCCGCCTCGACCCCCGCCAGCGGCCGGGCCACCAGCCACCGCCGCAGCCCGAACAGCAGCGCCTCCGCCAGCCCGAGGAGGAGCAGGTACAGCGCCCCGAGCCACACGCCCGCCGGGTCCCGGTCGGCGACCGGTCCGTCCACCATCCACTTCAGGACGAGCGGGATCACCAGCCCCACACAGGAGGCGACGATCGCCACGCCCGCGGCGGTCGCCAACCGCGCCCGCACGGGCCGGACATAGGGCCACAGCCGCAGCAGGGCGCGCACGGTGGACCGGTCCTCGGTGGGGGCCTCGGCGGAGTCGGGTGTAGTGGGCATCAGCAGCGAGCCTACGGTTCACCATTGACACTGCCCACCGGGTTTTCGAGCTCACGGGGGGTCGTACGGGGGCATCGTGCGGCATCCCCGGCTGAACCGGCCCGCCGCCGTAGTCCGGGGCTCACCCCACCTTCAGCAGCAGCACCGCCGGAGCCGGCACCGTGATCTCCGCCCCCGCCGGATGCGTCCCGCCCGGTGCGTCCGCCTGGTGTTCCCGGCTGGTGTCGACGACCACCTCGTACCGCTCCGCCCACGGCGGCCCCGGCAGCGCGAAGGAGACCGGCCGGTCGCCCGCGTGCAGGACGGCCAGGAAGCTGTCGTCGACGATCGGGGCGCCGCGCTCGTCGCGGCCCGGGATGTCCCGTCCGGAGAGGTACATGCCGAGCGTGGCGGCGGGGGCATACCAGTCCCGTTCCGTCATCTCCGTGCCCCGGGCGGTGAACCAGGCCAGGTCGCGCAGGCCGTCCGCGGAGTGCGCCCGGCCGGAGAAGAACGCCCGGCGGCGCAGTACCGGGTGCTGGTGGCGCAGCGCGATCAGCCGGGAGGTCAGCTCGAACAGGGGGCGCCACTGAGGGTCGTCCAGCAGGCTCCAGTCGACCCAGCTGATCTCGTTGTCCTGGCAGTAGGCGTTGTTGCCGCCGCGCTGGGTGCGGCCCAGCTCGTCGCCCGCGACCAGCATCGGCACGCCGGTCGACAGCAGGAGGGTGGTCAGCAGGTTGCGGAGCTGGCGGCGCCTGAGCGCCCGTACGTCCTCGTCGTCGGTCTCTCCCTCCGCGCCGCAGTTCCAGGACCGGTTGTCGTCGGTGCCGTCGCGGTTGCCCTCGCCGTTGGCCTCGTTGTGCTTGCGCTCGTAACTCACCACGTCCCGGAGCGTGAAGCCGTCGTGGGCGGTGACGAAGTTGACCGAGGCGTACGGCCGCCGCCCGCCCCACGCGTACAGGTCGCTGGAGCCCGACAGGCGGTAGCCCATCTCCCGGACGTCCGGGAGGGCGTGCCGCCAGAAGTCCCGTACGGCGTTGCGGTAGCGGTCGTTCCACTCGGTCCACAGGGGCGGGAACGCGCCCACCTGGTAGCCGCCCGAGCCGACGTCCCACGGCTCGGCGATCAGCTTCACCCGCCGCAGCACCGGGTCCTGCGCGATCACCGCGAGGAACGGGGAGAGCATGTCGACGTCGTGCATCGAGCGGGCCAGCGCCGCCGCCAGGTCGAAGCGGAAGCCGTCCACGCCCATCTCCGTCACCCAGTAGCGCAGCGAGTCGGTGATCAGGCGCAGGACGTGCGGCTGGACGACGTGCAGGGTGTTGCCGCAGCCGGTGTAGTCGGCGTACCGGCGGGCGTCGGCCTGGAGGCGGTAGTAGCCGCGGTTGTCGATGCCCTTCAGGGAGAGCATCGGGCCCAGCTCGCCCGCCTCCGCCGTGTGGTTGTAGACCACGTCGAGGATGACCTCGATGCCCGCCTCGTGCAGCGCGCGCACCATCCGCTTGAACTCGCCGACCTGCTCACCGATGGTGCCGGAGGCCGCGTAGGCCGCGTGGGGGGCGAAGTAGCCGATCGAGTTGTAGCCCCAGTAGTTCTTCAGGCCGCGGTCGAGGAGGTGGCTCTCGTGCGCGAACTGGTGCACCGGCAGCAGCTCCACCGCCGTCACGCCCAGCCGCGTCAGGTGCTCGATCGCCGCCGGATGCGCCAGACCGGCGTACGTGCCGCGCAGCTCCTCGGGGATGCCGGGGTGCAGCTTGGTGAAGCCGCGCACGTGCAACTCGTAGATGACCGAGTCCGCCCACGGCGTCTTCGGCCGCCGGTCGTACGTCCATTCGTCGTCGGGGCCGCCGTCGTGGACGACGACGCCCTTCGGGACGTACGGCGCCGAGTCGCGGCCGTCGCGCACGGTGTCCGCCACATGCTGCTCGGGCCAGTCGCGGACGTGCCCGTACACCTCGGGCGGCAGGGAGAAGTCGCCGTCCACCGCGCGCGCGTACGGGTCGAGCAGCAGCTTCGCCGGATTCCAGCGGGCGCCGGTCCACGGGTCCCAGCGGCCGTGCACCCGGAAGCCGTAGCGCTGCCCGGGCCCCACGCCCGGCACGAAGCCGTGCCAGATCTCGTGCGTCAGCTCGGTCAGCCGCACCCGGCGCTCCCTGGCACCGGGGCCCGGCCCGTCGAACAGGCACAGCTCCACCGCCTCCGCCCCACCCGCCCACAGCGCGAAATTCGTCCCCGCCACCTGGTCCGGCCCGGTCCGGAACCGGGCGCCCAGCGGCACCGGTGTGCCCGGCCAGGCCGGCACGGCGGGCGGCGACGCGGCACGCCGCGCGCCGTTCACCACGCCGGCCGGGTGCCCGTCCTCGGCGGCCGGCTTCCCGGCCACCGCCTCCTGCTCGGCTGCGCTGGACACCTGTCAGCCTCCTGCGGCTCGTGGAACGACTGCCAGAGACGGGAAGACGGGAAAAGGGCGCGCGGTGTCCCGACCGCTGCTCCCCGTCGCGTCGTCCTTCCCCACTGTTCTGCCCACCGCATGGCTCGCACTCACGTTTCCCCAGCGCGGACCGGTCGTTACGGGTGGATGTGAGGCACGTACATGGGCGCGCACGGCGCGCGGCGACCGCTCTGGCCGCCGTACTGACATGGGCAGGACTGCTGGCCGGGGCCGCCGGATGCACCTCGGACGGCGGTGGCGTCGGCGGCGGCATCGGCGGGGTGTTCGGCAAACCCCCCGCAGCCGAGGACGTCATCCGCATCACCCCGGACGACGGCAGCAAGGCCGTCCGGCCCCAGGAGAAGAAGCTGTCGGTGCGGGTGCCCGACGGCCGGCTGGAGTCGGTGAAGGTCGTCAAGTCGCAGGACGCGCAGGAGACCCCGGTCTCCGGCCGGATCTCCGACGACGGCCTGCGCTGGGAACCCGACGACGACCGGCTGGCGCTCGCCGCGAAGTACACGGTCGACGCCGTCGCCCTGGACGGCCAGGGGCGCCGCTCGGCCCGGCACACCACCTTCACCACCTACGTCCCCGAGGAGCGCTTCATCGGGTACGTCGCTCCCGAGAACCGCTCGGTCGTCGGCACCGGCATGATCGTTTCGCTGGAGTTCAACCGGGAGATCACCGACCGCGCCGCCGTCGAACGCGCCGTCTCGGTGACCGCGAAGCCCGCCACCGAGATCCGCCCCCACTGGTTCGGCAAGGACCGCCTCGACTTCCGCCCCGAGCACTACTGGAAGCCCGGCACCAAGGTCACCGTGGACCTGCACCTGCGGGACGTCGAAGGCGCGCCCGGGGTGTACGGACTCCAGCACAAGACGTTCTCCTTCACCGTCGGCCGCAGCCAGGTCTCCCTCGTCGACGCGGCCAAACGGACCATGCAGGTGCGCCGGGACGGCACGCTGCTGACCACCGTGCCGATCACGGCGGGGGCGCCGAAGACCCCCACCTACAACGGCAAGATGGTGATCACCGAGATGCTCGACGTCACCCGCATGAACAGCCGCACGGTCGGCTTCGGCGGCGAGTACGACATCCCCGACGTCCCGCACGCCATCCGTTTGACCAGCTCCGGCACCTTCCTGCACGGCAACTACTGGGCACCGGAGGACACCTTCGGCCGGGCCAACGTCAGTCACGGCTGCGTGGGTCTGCGCGACGTCAAGGGCGGCGGTTCCGACACCCCGGCGGGCTGGTTCTTCGACCGCAGTCTGATCGGCGACGTCGTCGAGGTGGTCCACAGCAAGGACAAGAAGGTCGCTCCCGACAACGGGCTCGGTGGCTGGAACATGAACTGGAAGAAGTGGAAAGCGGGCAGTGCGGTGAAGTGACGCCGGGGTGCTTCCGGCGCCCGGCCGCCAACTCGGTACGGAACGGTGACAATTCCTCTGTCCCCTACGCCCCTGGCCTGCGGTTACGATGCGCCGGTGCGCGCGGGCGCACCGGGGCGCGGGCCGGACCAGGCCCGGCGAGGGGAGACAAGTTGAACGTGCGTCCGATATCGGGGGCGTCGCCGGTGGGCAGCCGGGGGCGGGGCGGCAAGGGACGCGGCAGGACGCTGCCGGCGCTGGCACTGGGCGTGCTGCTCACGCTGACCGCGTGCGGTGGGGGAGGGTCAGGGTCGGGAGCCGGCACCGGGGGCGACGGCGGCAAGAACGCCAAGGACTCCACCGCGGCACAGAGCAAGCAGTCCGAGGCCGTCGTCAGCATCGCCCCGAAGAACGGGGCCAAGGCCGTCGACACCAGCGGCGAACTCAAGGTCGCCGCCACGAAGGGCAAGCTCACGGAGGTCCTGGTCAAGGACGCCGAGGGCGCGAAGGTCGACGGGAAGATATCCGGGGACGGCGCCACCTGGACGCCGTCCACCCACCTGGCCGGCGCCACCACGTACACCGTGCACGCGGTCGCCAAGGACTCCGAGGGCCGCACGGCCGCCGAGGACTCCCGCTTCACCACCCTGACGCCGAAGAACACCTTCATCGGCACCTTCACGCCGGAGGACGGCTCGAAGGTCGGCGTCGGCATGCCGTTCTCGCTCCGCTTCACCCGGGGCATCACCAACCCCGAGGACGTCGAGAAGGCCATCCGCGTCAAGACCGAGCCGGCCGTCGAGGTCGAGGGCCACTGGTTCGGCAACGACCGCCTCGACTTCCGCCCGGAGAAGTACTGGAAGGCCGGCACCAAGGTCACCGTCGACCTCAACCTCGACGGCGTCGAGGGCCGCGACGGGGTCTACGGCGAGCAGGCCAAGACCGTCTCCTTCACCGTCGGCCGCAGCCAGGTCTCCGTCGTCGACGCCAAGAAGCTCACGATGAAGGTGGTGCGGGACGGCAAGACCGTCAAGACCATCCCCATCACCACCGGCGCTCCCGGCTACGAGACCTGGAACGGCCAGATGGTCATCACCGAGCGGCTCCCGGTGACCCGGATGAACGGCGAGACGGTCGGCTACGGCGGCGAGTACGACATCAAGGACGTCCCGCACGCCATGCGCCTGTCCACGTCCGGCACCTTCATCCACGGCAACTACTGGGGCGGCGACGCCTTCGGCAACCGCAACTCCAGCCACGGCTGCATAGGTCTGCGCGACGTGCGCGGCGGCTGGGACGAGAAGGCGCCGGGCGCCTGGTTCTTCGAGAACTCGCTCATCGGCGACGTGGTCGTGGTGAAGAACTCCAACGACGCGACCATCGCCCCGGACAACGGCCTGAACGGCTGGAACATGTCCTGGGAGAAGTGGAAGGCCTGAGCCCTCCGGTGAGAGTCCGGCTACGGCCCCGGTGTCCGTCCTCGATGTGAGGTACGGCACCGGGGCCGATGCCGTTAATAGTCGTTAACCTGCTGGGCATGACCGTACATCTGGAAGTCGCCGAAGGCATTGGCACGCTGCGCCTGGACCGCCCGCCCATGAACGCGCTGGACATCGCCACCCAGGACCGGCTCAAGGAACTCGCCGAGGAGGCCACGCGCCGCGACGACGTGCGCGCCGTGGTCATCTACGGCGGCGAGAAGGTGTTCGCGGCGGGCGCGGACATCAAGGAGATGCAGGTGATGGACCACGCGGCGATGATCGTGCGCGCCCGCGCCCTGCAGGACTCCTTCACGGCGGTGGCCCGCATCCCCAAGCCCGTGGTCGCGGCGGTCACCGGATACGCCCTCGGCGGCGGCTGCGAACTCGCGCTCTGCGCCGACTTCCGCATCGCCGGGGAGAACGCCAAGCTCGGCCAGCCCGAGATCCTGCTCGGCCTGATCCCCGGCGCGGGCGGCACTCAGCGGCTGTCCCGGCTGGTCGGCCCCTCCAAGGCCAAGGACCTCATTTTCACCGGCCGCCAGGTGAAGGCCGACGAGGCGCTCGCGATCGGCCTCGTGGACCGCGTGGTGCCGGCCGCCGAGGTGTACGAGCAGGCGCACGCCTGGGCGGCGCGGCTCGCGAAGGGCCCCGCCATCGCGCTGCGCGCGGCGAAGGAGGCGATCGACACGGGTCTGGAGACGGACATCGAGACCGGCCTCGCCGTCGAACGGAACTGGTTCGCGGGTCTGTTCGCCACCGAGGACCGCGAACGCGGGATGCGCAGCTTCGTAGAGGAGGGCCCCGGGAAGGCGAAGTTCCTCTGAAGGCGGTCGGGAGCGCGCGCAGTTGACGCGGTGTCTGATTCCGGGTCCCTCGATGGGGCGGTTTATGGCAGCCTTAACGCACCATTAAGCGCGTCTTGTCGAGGGAGTCCGCCGCTTGTCTCCGGCCGAGTCGTCCGCGCAGGTCAGTGGGGCTGTTTCCGGCTCCGAACTGCCCGCGGCATATGCCGATCGACCCCTGTCGAGCCAGGGCTCCGCACGGGCGTATTCCCCGGGAACGGCCACGGAGCCTCCCGGGGACGGCCATGATGGGGGCATGGCGGGGCTGGAGGGTACGGAACAGCCGCGGGGAGCCGGACGGGCGACCGCGGCGCGCTGGTCGCCGGCGGTCGAGGACGAACGCGCGCTCAAGGTGCTGGAGTTGTTCGGAAACCCGACGGAGCGCGAGGTTCCGTTACCGTCCCGCCCCGAGTCCGCCGCCACCGCCCGCCGGCTGGCCCAGGTCGTGGCCCTGCGCCAGTGGAAACTCGGCCCAAAGGTCACGGAGGACACCGTCCTGCTCGTCTCCGAGCTGGTGGGCAACGCCGTACGCCACACCGGTGCCCGTATCTTCGGCCTCCACATGCGCCGCCGCCCCGGCTGGATCCGCGTCGAGGTCCGCGACCCCTCCCGGGGACTGCCGTGTCTGATGCCGGTGCAGGAGACGGACATCAGCGGGCGCGGCCTCTTCCTCGTCGACAAGCTGTCCGACCGGTGGGGCGTCGATCTGCTGCCACGCGGCAAGACGACCTGGTTCGAGATGCGGGTCGTGGACCGCTGAGTCCCCATCTGCCCCTGAAAGCAACCCTGTTCGGCGGACACGCCACCTACGGGTGAAGATCCGCGGCCCGGCGCCGCGGAGCCGGGATCGTACCCGCATGATCACCACTCGTCTGCGGCGCCGGGCCGCTGCCGCCGTCCTGTCCCTCTCCGCCGTCCTCGTCACCTCGGCCGCCACCGTCCCCGGAGCGGCGGCCCCGACGACGGCTCCGGCCAAGGCCGCCCCCGCCTGCCCCCAGTTCGACGACAAGGTCAAGGCAGCCGCCGACCCTGACGTCGACGTCGACCGCATCACGCCCGAGCCGGTCTGGCGCACCACGTGCGGCACCCTCTACCGCAGCGACAGCCGGGGCCCCCAGGTCGTCTTCGAAGAGGGCTTCCACGCCAAGGACGTCAAGACCGGCCAGTACGACATCGAGAAGTACGTACTGGTCAACCAGCCCTCGCCGTACGTCTCGACGACCTACGACCACGACCTCTACAAGACCTGGTACAAGTCCGGATACAACTACTACATCGACGCCCCCGGCGGCATCGACGTCAACAAGACCATCGGCGACACCCACAAGTGGGCCGACCAGGTCGAGGTCGCCTTCCCCGGCGGCATCCAGCGGCAGTACGTCATCGGCGTCTGCCCGGTCGACCGGCAGACCAAGACCGAGATCATGAGCGAGTGCGAGAGCAACCCGCACTACAAGCCCTGGCACTGACGGCCCCGGCCCGGGGCAGGCCCTGACTCACGGCCCGAGGAACTCAGGGCCGGAGGAACAGCGACTCCGACCCCACCGCCCGGTAACCCGCCGCCTGGAACGCCCGCAGACTGCGGGCGTTCCCCGCCGACACCTGGGCCCACACCGGCTCGCCCCCGGCCAGCTGCCGCGCCGCCGTCACCAGGCGCCGCCCCAGCCCCCGGTGCCGTACCCCCTCCGCCACCTCCTCCGCGGCCTCCAGCCGCCCGGCGACCCCGCGGCCCAGCACGAGCACGCCGCCGTCCGCCGCCCACACCCGCACGTCATCGCGCCGCCGACGGGCCGAGACCACCCGGGGATGCCCGGGGTCGGCGACCTCCGTGAGCGCGAGCTCCGGCCGGCCCTGGAGCGGAGCACCGGTCAGCAGCACGTCGATCGTGTCGGTGGTCCGTCCCGTGCGCTCCATGAAGGCGGTCAGGAACCGCGTGTTCATCGTGGCGGCGAGGGGGTCGCAGCCGAGCCCGTCCAGCGTCTTGCGCACCCACCGCGGGTCCTCGTCCGTGAAGACGACCGAGTGCGCCGTGAACGCGATCACCCCCGCGTCCCGGGGACCGTGCTGCGGGACGACGGTCGTATCGCCGTCCGGCGCCGGGAAGACGCCCCGCGCCGCCGCGTCCAGAATGTCCCGCAGGCTCTCCGCCACACCGCGCTCCTTGAGTCTCCACCCACTGGAAGGCCCAGACTCACACACATGATCGACGACGGCACCGGACTCATGACCATCGGCGAACTGGCGCGGACCACCGGACTCACGGTGCGCACCATCCGCTACTGGTCCGACGAGGGCGCCCTGCCCCCGGTGACCCGCTCCGCGGGCGGCTACCGGCTCTACGACGCCGCCTCCGTCGCCCGCCTGGAGCTGATCCGCACCCTGCGCGAACTCGGCCTCGGCCTGGACGCCGTACGCCGCGTCCTGGCCGGCGAGACGACGGTCGCGCAGGTCGCGGCGGCGCACGTGAGCGCCCTGGACGCACAGATCCGGGCGCTCAGGGTGACCCGTGCGGTGCTGTCGACCGTGGCACGACGCGGCTCGACCGCAGAGGAGACGACCCTGATGAACAAACTGGCGCGACTGTCCGCCGCCGAACGACGGCGCATCATCGAGGACTTCATGACGGAGGTCTTCGCGGGCGTCGACACCGCCGATCCCGACATCCGCACCCGCCTGCGCTTCGCCGCGGCCGACCTGCCGGACGATCCCACCCCCGAGCAGGTGGACGCCTGGGTGGAGCTGGCCGAGCTGATCCAGGACCCGGAGTTCCGGGCGACGATGCGCCGGATGATCGAGTTCAACGCGGCCGACCGGGGACCGGACGTACCCGCCGGCTCCTCCATGTGGTTCGTGAGCCGCCTGGTGCAGGTCGCGGGCGACGCGCTGAAGGAGGGCGTCGCGCCGGACTCGCCGCGGGCCGCCGACATCCTGCGCGCGCTGATCGGCGACGCCGACCCGGCCGTCGTACGGGAGCGCCTCACGGCGGTGACGAACGTCCGCCTCGTCCGCTATCGGGAGCTCTCCGCGATCGTGAACGGCGTGGAGCCCCCGTCCGCCTACGAGGAGCAGTTCGGGTGGGTGGTCGCCGCACTGGGTGCCCGCACGGGCAGCTAATCTGACCTGCGTCAGAAGGTCGGAATGACCCATGCACGAGATGAGGGGCGGATCGGTGGCGGACATCGAGGAAGCACGCAAGCAGTTCGAGCGGATCGACACGGACGGGGACGGGTTCATTACCGCCGCCGAGTTCAAGACCGCGCTGGCCCAGGGCGGCGACTGGAACGTCACCGAGTCGGTGGCCGAGGCGATCATCGCCGGCCGTGACCTCGACAGGGACAAGCTGCTGTCGTTCGACGAGTTCTGGGCGCACCTCAACAAGTGACGACGCCGTGAGAGGCGCCCGTCCCGTCACTCCCGGAGGGCGCCTCCACGTGGAATAGCCCGTCACGGCCGGAGGTTGGAGCTGATCAGGCGCGAGCCGCCGGCTCCGCACGACACGACCTCCGAAAGGCCGGGCGAGTCAGCATCATGAAGATCGGCATCATCGGCGCGGGCAACATCGGCGGCAACCTCACCCGGCGGCTGACCGCCCTCGGGCACGACGTCTCGGTCGCGAACTCCCGCGGCCCGCACACGCTCACCGCACTGGCCGAGGAGACCGGCGCCACCCCGGTGCCGGTCGAGGAGGCGGCGCGCGGCGCCGGGATCGTGGTCGTCACCGTCCCGCTGAAGGCGGTCCCCGACCTGCCGTCCGGCGTCCTCGACGGGGCGGCCGACGACGTGGCGGTCATCGACACGAACAACTACTACCCGCGGGAGCGCGACGGGCGGATCGCCGCCATCGAGGACGAGGGCCTCACCGAGAGCCGCTGGATCGAACGCCACCTCGGCCACCAGGTGGTCAAGGCCTTCAACGGCACCTACGCCCAGGACATCCTGGAGCGCCCGCGCCCGGCCGGCGCCCCGGACCGCATGGCCCTCCCGATCGCCGGCGACGACGAGGCGGCCAAGGCCAAGGTCAGGTCCCTGATCGACGAACTCGGCTTCGACACCGTCGACACCGGCGGCATCGACGACTCCTGGCGCCAGCAGCCCGACACCCCGGTCTACGGCCTGCGCGCGGGCGTCGAGGACGTCACCAAGGCACTGACGGAGGCCACGCCGGAGCGTCCGGCGGGGTTCAAGGGCTAGGGCAGGTCCCGCCGGACACGACCTAGGCGCCGTCGGCCCACTTCTTCAGTGCCGCCTTGCTCGCGAAGTCCGCCACGTTGGTGTCGACCGGGTCGTCGGTGTACTGGTGGAAGCGCCAGTCGGCCTGGATGCGGGGCTTGCCGGCCGACACGTAGTCGGCGATCCACAGGCCCTCGCCCGCGTACGAGGTGGTGTCCACGTTCAGCCAGTAGTTCCTGTTCGCATAGAGGATCACCCGGTTGTCCGGCCGCAGCGCCTTCACCTTCCGGATGAAGCTGTCCTTCTCCGCGTTGCTCGCATGGGTGCCCTCGCCGGTCGTCTCCCAGTCGACGGCGAGGATGTCACCGGCCCGGTCGGGGGCCTTGGAGACGAAGTACTCGGCCTGGGCGGTGAGGTTGCCCGGCCACAGGAAGTGGTAGAAGCCGACGACGAGTCCGGCGTCGCGGGCTCGCTTCGTCTGGGCCGCGAGTTTCGGGTTGACGTACGAACGGCCTTCCGTCGCCTTCACGAAGACGAAGGAGAGGCCGTCCGTGTCGTAGGTGGAGGACTGGTACGCGCTGACATCGATGCCGCGCAGCATGGAGCCTCCCTGAGGGGCTGTGGGGGGACGGGAGTTGGTTATTCCCCACGATGGCACGGGTGATCCCCGCCGGAAGCGGAAACGGCGACTTCCGGCCTCAGGTTCCTGGCGACCGGTCTCCGCACCGGCCCGAAGCCCGACCGTAAGAAGACCCGAAGCCCTTCCGAAGGTCTGTGCCGCACAGTGGACGAGTGCTAGGGCAAGGGGCTCTGGGCAAGGGCTCGGACCAGCGGCGCGCACAGGGCGTGAGAGGGACACGGATGGACGAACAAGACGACCGGCTGCGGCTGGTGATCCTCGTCGGCGCGGCCAGGGACGACCGGTTCGGCCTCGCCGCGGCCGAGTGGCTCGGGGCTCGCGCCCGTTCGCGCCAGGACTTCGAGGTCGACGTCATAGATCTCGCCACGGCCTGGCTGCCGGACCTCATGGCCGCCGATCCCAGCGCTCCGCTGCCCTCCGCGGTCCGCGACCTCTCCCCGTGGCTGGCCGCCGCGGACGCCTTCGCCGTCGTGACGCAGGAGTACCGCTTCGGCTATCCGGCGTCGCTGAAGAACGCGATCGACTGGTACGACACGGAATGGCGGGCCAAGCCCGTCGGCTTCGTGTGCTACGGCGGCGCGTCCGGCGGGCTGTGCGCCGTCGGCCAGCTCCGCCAGGTGTTCGCCGAGTCCCACGCGGTGACGCTGCCGGAAACCGTCAGCTTCCACCACTACCAGGAGCGGTGGGGCGGCCATGGACAGTTCCTCGACACCGAGGACTGTCGGCGCGACGCCGTCGCCATGCTCGACCGGCTCGTCTGGTGGGCGCGCGCGCTGAGCCGGGCCCGTCGCAGCGAGCCGTACGACCATCCGAACCTCGCGTGTGCCGACGACTGACGTGAGGACACGGTGAGGACATCGTGAGGACGACGTGAGGAGTGACACGGACATGGACATCACCTGGTTCCGGCGGTTCGGCGAGCCGGTGCCGACGGCTCCCCGGCTGATCTGTCTCCCGCACGCGGGCGGTTCGGCAAGCAGCTACGCACCGCTGTCGCGGAAGCTGTCCGGGGCGCTGGACGTCCTGGCGGTGCAGTACCCGGCCCGGCAGGACCGGCGGGCCGAACCCGCGGCGGACGGCATCCTCGACCTCGCCGCCCGGATAGCGGACCGGCTCGCCGCCGTGGCCGACGACCGGCCCTACGCGCTCTTCGGCCACAGCATGGGCGCACTCGTCGCCTACGAGACCGCGCGGATCCTGCAGAGCAGTGGCACGCCGCTGCCCGCCCGCCTCTTCCTTTCCGGACGCGGTGCGCCCGGCCCGACTCCCGACCGAAACGACCGGCTCCAGGACGACGCGGAGATACTCGCCGCGGTCCGGAACCTGGGGGGCACCGACGCCGCCGTTCTGGACGATCCGGAACTGGTCGACATGGTGCTGCCCGCGCTGCGGGCGGACTACGGGGCCCTGGCCTCGTACCGCTGGCAGGACGGTCCCGTGCTCAACATCCCCCTCACCGTGCTCGTCGGTGACGCCGACCCGGTCGCACCGGTCGAGTCGACCGCGGGCTGGGCCGGGCAGACGGACCGGGACAACGAAGTCCTGGTCCTGTCCGGGGGGCACTTTTATCTGAGCGAGCGGCTGGACGAGGTGAGCACGGTCGTGCTCAGCCGCTTGACCGCAGTTACAGGGGGTAGCAGTGGAATTCCGGGTTCTGGGCCCATTGGAGGCATGGCAAGGGGAACGTCAACCGGCCCTGGGGGGCCACAAGCAGCGGGCCGTGCTGGGTCTGTTGCTCCTGCGGGCGAACCGGGTGGTGGCGACCAGCGAACTGCTGGGCGCGCTCTGGCCTGACGAGACACGGCCCGCCACCGCCCGCAAGATCGTGCAGAACGCGGTGTGGGCGCTGCGCGCCCTGTTCACCGAGGCCGTCGAGGACGGCCGCGGTTCCCATCCCGAACTCGTCACGCAGGCGCCCGGTTACCTGCTGCGGATCGATCCGGAAAGCGTCGACCTGCACCGTTTCAACCGCCGGGTGGCCGAGGGACGCGTAGCGCTGGCCACCGGCCGGCCGGGCGACGCCGCCCGGCTGCTCGGTGCGGCGCTGGAGGAATGGCACGGCCCGGCGCTCGCCGACCTCGCCGAGGCCGGGACCGACTGGCCGGAGCTGACCGCGCTGGCCCAGCTGCGGCTGGACGTCATGGAGGACCGCTTCGAGGCGGAGCTGCGCAGCGGCCATCACCACTCCGTCCTCTCCCAGCTCGTCTCCCTCGCCGAGGAGGAGCCGCTGCGGGAGCGCCTGTGCGGCCAGCTGATTCTGGCTCTGTACCGCTGCGGGCGGCAGGCGGAGGCGCTCGACGTCTTCAGCCGGGTGCGTCGCGCGCTGGTCGAGGAGCACGGCCTCGAACCGTCCCGCGAACTCCAGTCGCTCCAGCAGGACATCCTCGCCCATGCCCCGTCGCTGGCCGCGCCCCCGGTGTCCGAGGCCGAGGGCCCGGCGGCCCCCCCGTGGACTGGGCCGCCGGAGACGGTACCCGCGGTTTCGTACGCCGGTCCGGCGGCGCCCACGGACGGTCCGGCGAGGATCCCGCCGCCGGAGCCGGCGCGGGCGGCTCACCGGGTGCCGGCGGCGGTGCCCGCCGGGCCGCCGCTCGGCAGCCGTGCCCTGCGTTCCGAACACCGGCCGGTGGTCGTCCTGCTCCTCAGCGCCGGCAGCCCGGACGTTCCGGGTGCCTTCGCGGCCGACGACGGGACGCGTTCGTCCCAGGTGTTGTACGACGCCGTGACCGCCATCACCGAGTGCGTCGAGGAACTCGGCGGCGAAGTCGCCGGGTCGCTGGGCCGGATCTCGATGGCGGTGTTCGGCCTGCGCACGACGCGGGCGGACGCCTCGCGTGCCGCGGTGCGTGCCGCGGTGGCGCTGTGCGCCCGGCTGAGCCAGGTGCCCGGCCCGACCTGGCACGCCGTCGTGTCGGCCGGCGAGGCCCTGGTACGCCGTGACCCGGATGACGCCTCCAGCCCCGTCATGGTCGTGGGGCGCCTCGTCGACGAGGCGCGGGCCCTGCTGGCCCACGTGCCGCCCGGTGACATCCACCTGAGTGCCGAGGCGGCGGCCGACACCGCCGACCTGGTCCGGCTCACGCCGACCGGGCGCGCGGACGTGCGCGCGGTGGCCGGGCTCCGGTCGGCACGCGGCGTGGACGTGCTGCCCGACCCGTCCGGCGGCTTCGAGGCCGAACTGGGCATCCTGCGCAGCCTGCTGGAGCGGGCCCGGCGCCAGGACGCTCCGCACCTGGTGACCATCCTGGGCGACCCTGGTGTGGGCAAGACCCGGTTCCTGGCCGACTTCGTCCGGGACATCCAGGGCGAGGCGGTACGGGTGGTGCGGGTACGCGGCGGTGACGCGGCCGGGTGGACGGTGTGCGACGTGCTCCGCGCGTGCTGCGGGCTCGCTGTCTCCGACACTATGGACAGCCGGCTCGACGAGGTCGTACGGCGGGTCGCGGGGCGCGGCGAGACCGCGGAACGGCTCTTGAGGCGGCTCGGTCCGGGCCACGAGCACACGGGTTCCGACCCGCATGGTGCGGGCGGCGCCGGCCAGGCGTCGGGCGCCAAGGCGCTCGAAGCCTGGTGCGATCTCCTGGTGCTGCTCGCCCGGGAACAGCCGCTGGTGCTGTGCGTGGACGACCTGCATGCTGCCGATCAGGAGGTCCTGGGCCTGGTCGAACGCCTCGCTTCGCTGCCGCAGGACGTGCCGCTGTTCATCCTGGCGAGCGCGCGGCCCGGCGGACTGCGCGACCGGCGGCCCTTCTGGGGCAGCGGTCTGCGGCACAGCGGGACGCTCACTCTGGAGCGGCTGCCCGGCACGGGTCCCGAACACCCGCTGGGCCCGGGCCGGGCACGCGAGCCGGCCGCTCGCGAGGTGACCGGCGGGCGTTGGGGCGACATGCCGCGGGCCCGCTGAGACGGGCCCGCTGAGACGGGGCACCGGCGCGCAGGCGTTCCCGGTACGCCGGTCGGGGCCGGGTGCGTCGGCCGGCCGAGGACGAGCGCGTGCCTGTACGCCGGTCGGGGCCGGCTGCGTCGGCCGGCCGAGGACGAGCGCGTGCCGGTACGCCGGTCGGGGCCGGCTGCGTCGGCCGGCCGAGGACGAGCGCGTGCCGGTACGCCGGTCGGGCCCGGGTGCGTCGGCCGGCCGAGGGCGAGCGCGTGCCGGTACGCCGGTCGGGGCCGGTACCGGGGCGCGGGTGCGCGCGGGGAGCACCGGACAGGGACTTCCCGCGGGCCCGTGGTTCCCGCCGGGCACCTGTGCCCCGGTCCCGGGCCGGCGGGCGGCCTGGGCCGGTGCACCGTGGCAGGCGGTCAGGCCGCGCTGCTGTCCGGCATGAAGACCGAGCGCAGCAGGCGGTCAAGAGGGTCGTCGGCCTGTGAGGCCAGCCGCAGGGTCATCGCGTGCTGCACGCCGCGCGGCCAGACGGGGCGGCGGCTGAGCAGCTCGTTGCGGGCACCGACCACGGCGAGGAGCGGAGCGTCCGGACACTCGGCGCACAGCTGCTCCACCGTGTCGAGCAGCGTGTCGTCGGCCTGGTGCAGGCTGTCCCAGACCAGTACCAGAGGCATCCTGCGGGCCGCCTCGGCCATGAAACGGCGCCAGGCACGCAGCACCAGCCACGGCTCCGCGCCACCCCGGACCGGGGCGACCAGCGGCCGCAGGAGCGGAAGCAGCTCCGCCGCGCAGTCGGGGTCGGTCACTTCACGAACCGCCGTGGTCAGCTTGAGCCGGGCGGGCCCGGGGCCGTCCTGGCAGGTGATGCCGCAGTAGTCGGCGAGCATCCCGGCCGGGACGGACAGCACGTCGTCGGCTTTCGGGACGTTGCCGGTCAGCACGCGCACCGGGTCCGGCCCGGAGCCCACGACGCGGCGGTGGAACTCCTTCAGCAGCCGGATGCGGCCGGCGTCGGAGTGATCGAGGACGGTGATCAGATGCGGGGCGGAGTGCTGCCGGACCCGGCCCAGGAACCCGGTCATCAAGCCCAGTTCCGGCTCACGGTCCAGGCACGGGCCGTCACCGTCCGCCGCCGGTTCCGCCGCGCGCACCTGCCACGCCGGGTCGCTGGCCGACCGACGGTGGTAGCCGATGGCGTCCTCGGTCCGGCGGCGCGTCTCGTCGCACACGTGGACCTCGCCGGGCGGGGTGCGATCCAGCATCGCCTGGCACATGTCGATCAGGCCGCCGGCGATCCATGGTCGGCCGTTGCCCGCCGCGGAGGGCCATTGGCACACGTACGCCGTTCCCGTCGTCACGGCCGCGCACACCGACAGACCCCTGATGACCGGGGTCGGCGAGGCGGGGAGGTTGAGGCAGTCGCGGATCGCGATGCCGGCCCGTACGGCCCGTTCCGCGCAGTCGCCGCTGTCCGGGCCGTCCTCGAACACTCCGAGCAGCACGGACCCGACCGACGTCGTCGCGCAGCCGCCCGACTTCTCGATCTCCTCGCGGGCCAGCTCGCACACGGTGTCCAGCACGCGGTCGATGTCCCCGCCCTGCAGGTCGTCGAACTCCGCGCCCAGCCCGAAGCGGAGCATGAGCACGCCGGCGGGGCCGTAGGCGCCGTGGCCGTGACCGGAACGGGGGACGCCGCTGTCCGGCCCCGGGCGATGGCCGGGGCCGCCGGGTATTCGCGGGCCGTGCGGCACGAGAGCGGCGTCTTCGCGCCCGGGTGCGGCTCCGGCGCCGGACGCGGAACCCGGCGCGGAGCCGGGTGTGGCCCGGTGCGGCGGTGCGGGGGTGGCCCGGTGCGGCGGTGCGGGTGGGTCGAGCCGGCTGTCCTGGGCGAGGATGTCCTGCTGGAGCTGCTGGATCTCGCGGCCCGGCTCCAGACCGAGGCCCTCGACCAGGGCGCTGCGGATGCGGGCGTAGGCGTCCAGCGCGTCGGCCTGGCGGCCGCACCGGTACAGGGCGAGCATCAGCTGGTGGGAGGCACGCTCTCGTAGCGGCTCCGCCTGGACGAACGCGTCCAGGTCGCTCAGTACGGACAGGTGCTCACCGCACAGGAGTTCGCCTTCGAAGCGGTCTTCCATGACGTCGAGCCGCTGCTGCTCCAGAGCGGTCAGCTCCGGCCACGCCGTGCCCTCCTCGACGAGGTCGGAGAGGGCGGGGCCGTGCCACAGGGCCAGCGCGTCGCGCAGTGCCTCGCGGGCACGTGCCGCGTCGCCGCTCAGCAGCGCCGTCCGGCCCTGCCGCGCCAGCCGCTCGAAGCGCATGAGATCGACCCGCTCGGGTGGCACCCGCACCATGTATCCGGGCGCCTGGGTGAGCAGTTCGGGCGCTTCCTGCTCGCCCGGCGACGCGGCCAGGGTGCGCCTCAGCCGCCAGATCGCGTTTTGAAGGATCTTGCGGGCCGTGCCCGGCACCCGGCCCGTGGGCCACACCGCGGACAGCAGGCGCCGGGTGGGAACGACCTCGTTGGCGTGCAGTAGCAGATAGGCCAGGGCGGCCCGTTGTCTGGTGCCGCCGAGCGGCACCAGGCCTGTCTCGCTCTCCATTTCCAGCGGTCCCAGAAGCCGGAACTCCATGATGTCTCCCCCCGTTTCCCGGCCCCGTCGCCCCCGACCCCAGTCGGCGGATTCGCGAGCCGGTCTCTGTCTCAAAGGACGGTATCGCCGGTGCCGTTCTGACGGACGCGAATATGTCGGTGGCCGAGCCGCGGGCCGGAGCCGCTCCGGCACGGCGGATCAGGGTGCCGCGGCTCCCGCCAGACGCTCGCCGTCCCCGTCGCGCAGGAGCCGGCAGACATCCCGCAATCCGGTTCCGAGGCGGTCGATGTGCTCGTCCGGCAACTCGACCGACGGCTCGAAGCGCAGGGTGTTGACCGCACTGGCGGTCGGGAACGTACGTACCCGGTGCTCCCGCAGCAGACGGCCGGCCAGGAAGTAGCCGAACAGGCCGCTGTCCGCGAGCGCACGCACCGACGCCGACGCGGATCCCGACTGGTCGTGGAACTCCAGGCCGAGCAGCAGCCCCCGTCCGCGGACTTCCTTGACCTGCTCGGGGAAGTCGGCGTGGACCGACTCCAGCATCGCGCGCAGTGCCGCACCGCGCTCGGTGGCCCGCCGGTACCTGGCGCCGTCGTCCGCCTCCAGCAGTTCCAGCACCTTCAGGGCGATCCCGCAGGAGAAGCTGTCCTTGGCGAAGGTCGAGCTGTGCACGATCTCGAAGTCCCGCCGGTAGCGGGTCTGCCGCACCAGCATCACCGACGCTTTGGCGATCCCGCCGCCGAGCGTCTTGGCCAGGACGTAGTAGTCACCCCTCAGGCCCAGCTGTGAAGAGGCCAGCAGGGTGCCGGTACGGCCCATGCCGCTCTGGATCTCGTCGACGACGACCGGGCAGTCGATCTCCTCGCAGAAGCGCTGGATCGCCTCGGCGAAGGCGGGGTCCAGGACGTGGATGCCGCCCTCGCCCTGAATCGGCTCGACGAGGAAGGCGCAGAACACGGGGAACTCGCGTTCCACGACGTCGACCCGACCGTCCGACACGGTCGGTACACGCACCACACCGCGGTCGCGCGCGTAGATCTCCTTCAGCGTCTCGGGCCGGTCCCGCGGCACGAACCGTGCCTGTGCGGCCAGGGCCCGGAACGGAGCGCGGTAGCCCTCGTTGTGGGTGAGCTGCACGCTCATGCCGAGCTTGCCGTGGAAGCCGCCCTCCAGCGCCAGGAACAGCGGCGGCCGGTCCAGCCGGGCCGCGTTGTCCTGGTCGAGCTGTTCCACCAGGGCCTCCAGGGCGGCGACCGGGTCCGCGTCGGCCGCGATGCCGTGGCGCGTACGCACACCGTCCGGGACGGCGGCGGTACCCGCGGCCACGGCGGACCGGGCCGCCTCGGTGGCCTGCTCCAGTTCCTCGCGGAGCGAGGCGATCCGCATGACGCGGTCCAGTTCCGCGTGTTTCACGGCCGCCTCCACGGCCTCCGCCCCGCTGTTGCCGAAGATCGCGAAGTACGGTTCCGTGGTGCGCAGTTCGCGGTGCACGATCCGGTTCAGCGCGGCCGCGAGGTCGTTGGCGTACGGGTGCCGGGAGAACTGCGCGTGCACCGGGGTCCCCGCGTCCAGCAGGTCGTGGGCACGGCGCACGATGTCCGGCTGACTGTGGCCGAGCAGCACGGAGCCGTAGCCGCCGGCGAAGTCGGCGACCGAAATCTCGCCACCGTCCTCGTCGCGCCGGTACAGCGTGTTGCCCTCGGCACGCACGTACTCGACGGCCAGCCCCGCCATGCCCAGCACTTCGCGCAGGTACGGTTCGGCGAGTTCCGGCGCGTCGGCTTCCGAGTTCTTGGTGTCCATGCGCTCAGATTGCGCCATTCCGGTCAGCGGCCGGTCACTGGCGGTTCTTCGCTCCCGCTCGGCGCGCCGGTGCCGGGCCCGCGCGCGGAGGGGCGGGAGCGGGCGATTACCGGTGGATGAGAAGTCGTCGGAAAAGCCGGAGGTACGTTGACGAATACGGGCCCCCGGTCGCCATTCCTCGGGCGATGCCGTGGCCTGTGCGTGCCTCACGAAACACCGCGACAAAGACCCGAAACGGATCGGAGAATACGGAATGAATTCCGCGCCCGCCGGCCTCGGCCCCGCCACCTGCCCGCCCGCGCACGACGAGGTGACCCCGTCGGTGCTGCGCGCCGTGGTGTCGCGTTTCGCGACCGGGGTCACGGTCATCACCGTGGGCGGACCGGAGCCGCACGCGATGACGGCGAACGCCTTCAGTTCGGTGTCCCTGGAGCCGCCGTCGGTGCTCTGCAGCGTGGGGCACGGCGCGGTGATGCACGGCGCCCTGAGCTCCGCCGGACGGTTCGCCGTCAACATACTCGGCGCTGACCAGGAGAAACTGGCCAGGCACTTCGCCAACAAGGACCGCACCCTGGGCGCCGCCCAGTTCGAGGGCATCCACTGGACGCCGGGCGACCGGACCGGTGCTCCGCTGCTGGGCGGCTCGCTCGCCTGGCTGGAGTGCGAGTTGACGGCCGCGCACGCCTTCGGCGACCACACGGTCTTCATCGGCACGGTGGTCGGCGCCGGCCGGTTCACCGAGGGCCGCGGACTGCTCTTCGTCGACGGCCGGTTCGGCAGGCCGGAAAGCGACGCCGCCTGACGGAAGCGGCACCGGACCGGAACGCCGTCCTGGCACCACGTTTCCGGGTAAAGTCCCGCCGGTCTTTCCGTGGTCCGCGGATGACCGGGCCGTGACCGCCCGATTCCGTGACCGTGAACGGTTCGTTCTCCGGCCCTGTTTACATGAGCCGTCAATAATCCCGACGTTCTTGGAACGGAGTCGTCCATGGCGGACAAGGACCCTTCATCGGTGACGGTCATCGGGCTCGGCCTGATGGGCCAGGCACTGGCCGCCGAGTTCCTGAAGGGAGGACACCGGACCACGGTGTGGAACCGGTCGGCCGACAAGGCGGCGGACCTCGTGTCCCGAGGGGCGGTGCTCGCGAAAACCCCGGCCGACGCCGTGACGGCCGCCGACCTGGTCGTCGTCTGCGTGTCGGACAACGACGCGCTGCACGCCGTACTGGACCCGGTGACCGACCTGCTGCGGGGCCGCGTCGTGGCCAACCTGACGTCCGGCTCGTCGGACCAGGCACGGGCCAACGCGACGTGGGCCGAGGAGCTGGGCTTCGGCTACCTGGCCGGCGCCATCATGACGGTGCCGGCCATGGTCGGCGCGCCGGACTCGGTGTTCTTCTACGCCGGGCCCCAGGAGGCCTACGAAAAGCACAGCGCCGTACTGCGGCTCCTCGGCGGCGGCACCACCCATCTCGGCGAGGACCACGCCCTGGCCCCGCTGTACGACGTCTCGCTGCTCGGCATGATGTGGGGGACGCTCAACAGCTTCCTGCAGGGCGCCGCCCTCCTGTCCACTGCCGGCGTCAAGGCGGCGGAGTTCCTTCCCTGGGCGACCAAGTGGGTCGACGCCGTCAAGGTGTTCGCCACGGACTACGCCGGCCAGATCGATGCCGGGGACGGCGAGTACCCCGCCCGGGACGCGACGATGGAGGTCCACTTCGGGGCGCTCAAGCACCTGCTGCACGAGAGCGAGGCGCAGGGCGTCAACGCCGAACTGCCGCACTTCGTCCACGGGCTGATGGAGCGCACCATCGCGCGTGGCTTCGAACAGAACAGCTACGCCGCGATGACCGAGCTGTTCCGCACCCCGGAGAAGTAGGCGGCCGCACGCGAATACGCGTCACGGGCCCGGACCGCGGGAAGACGGTCCGGGCCCGTCGGGCTGCCCGGCGAAGCCGCCGCGTGCCAGGGCCACGCATGCCGGTGCCCGGGGTGCCGCCGGCACCCCGGGCCCGTGGGGGCCGCCGCACCGGCCCCGCTCGTGGCGGCTCGGGAGAGGGGCCCGAGCCGGGGATCAGAGGAAGTACGTGCCCGGCTCCAGGTCCATCAGCACCCGGCCCTGCACCTCCAGGTTGGCGCCGAGCTGAACCAGGGCGTGCAGGGAGAGGCCCTGGATGTCGCGGTGGAAGCGCTGCAGATCCACGTCGGTGCGGATGACCGAGCCGCCGCTCGCCGCGTACAGCAGCTCGACGGCCTCCTTGCACACCTGGCCCGCGTAGGCGGTCTGGCCGCGGATGACGGCCTTCTCCTGGTCGGTGGGCTGCTCGCCGGCGTCGGCCCGCTGTTGCAGCACCTGCTGCCAGTGCTCGGAGAGCGCCCGGGCGGACTCGATCTTGTTGGCGGCGAGGGCCACCTGCTGCTGGGTGACCGGGTGCTGCCGCTGGTCGGTCCAGTCCGTGTAGGTGATGCCCCGCCCCGGCACCCGCTCCAGGAACAGCTCGTACGCGCCCTGGGCGATGCCGGTGAGGGTGGCGGCGACGGTGGAGAGGATGTAGCCGAGCAGACCGTAGTTGCGTCCCGTCGCCCCGGTGTTGGAGCGATCGCCGGTGGCGCTGACCATCGCCTCCTCCAGCGGCACCGTGCGGTGGGCCGGCACGAACAGGTCCGTGGCCGTCACGGTGCAGCTGCCGGTTCCCGCGCCGGACGAGACGTGCCAGTCGTCGGCCATGGTGAGTTCCGCGGCCGGCACCAGCGCGACCAGCTCCTGGTGCGAGCCGTCCGGCAGTTCCACCTCGGCGGCCAGCAGGTCCCAGTCGGCGCCGCGGACACCGGAGTTGAAGCGCCAGGTGCCGTCCAGGCGGTAGCCGCCGTCCACCGGCTTCAGGGTGCCGGTCGGGGCGAAGACGATCGACACCCGGGTGGAGCCGCCGGCGAAGACCTCCTCCTGGGTCCGGTCGGGGTAGAGGCTGACGCACCAGGCACTGGTCAGCCACACCATGGTGAGCCAGCCGGTGGACGGGCAGCCGCGGGCGACCTCGGAGACGATCCGCGCCTGCTGGGCCACGTCCAGGTCGAGTCCCCCGAACCGCCGCGGAACCGCGGCCCGGAACACCCCGGCCTTCTCCAGAAGCTGGATGTTCTCCTCGAGGATCCAACGCCGCTGCTCGCTCTCCGGCCCGTTGCGGCGCAGGACCGGCACGGTGGTGCGTACCCCGTCGAGAACGGAGGCGAGTTCTTCTTCGGTGGTCATGGGTCTTCTCCTCGTCACACGGGATCGGGCTCTGCTGTTTCACGTTATGGGGTGTGATTCCCGTGCCGGGAAATTCCCGTCCTCTCTCCGGTAATCGCGCGGCAGCGCGGTGCGCGGGATTCGGTGTGGGGTATTACCCGGCGGTGACCGCATGATGACCGGAGAGTGGGCGAGCGGTTCCCGTCGGGTCTGGAAAGGCGGTCGGGGGCTGGCAGGATGAGTTATATGAACCATGCTTGGGACGAACTTGTTTCGGCCGCCGCGCAGGACGGCGCGGCCCTTCTGGAGAAATGCGCCGGGGACTGGTCCCGGCCTGCGGGCGAACTGACGTGGAGCAGCCTGGAGACGGTCGATCACCTGTCCCAGGCGGTCGTCGGATACGCCGCCCTGCTTGTCGCCCGGCCCACCGACCGGTACGTCGCGCTGCGGCTCGCGATGGACCCGTCCGCGCCCGCGGACCAGATCGCGGAGAGCGTCCGCGTCGGCGGCACCCTGCTCGCCCAGACCCTGCGCGTGACCGAGGCCGACGCCCGTGCCTTCCACCCCTGGGGCATGGGAGACCCCGCCGCGTTCGCCGCGGCCGGTGTGCTCGAACTGCTCGTCCACAGCCGCGACATCGCCCAGGGCTTCGGCATCGAGGCGAGTCTCGACGACGACCTGTGCGCACCGGTCGTGGAGCGGCTCTTCCCCGCGGCACCGACCGGTCACCGACCCTCGGACACACTCCTGTGGTGCGCAGGCCGCGCGGCGCTGCCCGGCCTGCCCCGCCGGACTGACTGGCGCTGGTACGGCGACGTGCGCTGATACGCCCGTCTCCGCCCGGCACGGCGGCGCCCCCCTGGAGCAGCTCGTCCAGGGGGGCGCCCGTACACCGTCGGGAGGCAGCGGCTACTCGGCCGCCACCAGACCGGTGGCGGCCACCGGGCGGTCGATCGCCATCAGCCAGCGGCCGTCGTCGCCGCGGCGCAGGACGTCCGTGCAGACGCCCTCCAGGTGCACGGGTTCACCGTCCTTGCCGGTGGTGTCGATGCTGTACTCGACGCCGATCAGGGCCACGTCGCCGGCGACATAGGCGTGCGTGACCTCCGCCTTGAGCGAGGGCTTGGCGGCCAGGAACTCCTTGAAGAACGCCAGCCGGGCCGCGCCGGTGAGCGGCTCACCGGAGAAGTTGGAAACGGAGTTCTCGCGGTACAGGCTGTCGAATATCGCGCCGTCGCCGGTGTTGAACGCCTGCAGGAAGACCTCGTTCTGGGTGTCGGTGTCGTCGGTGAGGTCCGGGTTCTTCGGGTCGAAGTCGGTGCTGAAGTCGTAGGCCATGGTGGACCGGCCCGCCTTTCTGTGAAGGTGACTGGAACGGGAAGGGACGTGAAGTTCGGTTCCTGACCGGTGTCGCCGGCCGGGCGGCTTCCGCTACTCCAGGCCGAGCGACTGCCGGGCAGCGCGCAGCCCCGACTCGACCGCGCCGTCGAGGAAGCCCGACCATCCGTTGGCCAGGTCGCCGCTGGCGAACGCGACCCGGCCGCTGGGCGCGAGGGCCTGCGGGTAGAGCGAGGTGAGCTGCCGGGGCTTGCGGAAGGCCCAGCCCCCGCGCGCGTACGGGTCCCTGCCCCAGTCGTGCGCGCGCAGACCGATGATGTCGAGCTCCGCACCCAACCGGCGCACGGCGTCGGTCACCTGGGCGCGGTCGGTCGGGTCCAGGTTCGGATCGGTGCTGAAGGCCACGTACACGAGGCCTTCGGAGGTCTCCTTGAAGGGCATCATCATCGGGATCGGTGCGGCGCCCTCGGCGCCCTGCCCGTAGAACCGGCCCGCGCCGGCCCGGGCGTGGATGTAGATCTTGAGTGCGGAGGGGACCGCGATGCCCTGGTCGGCGGCCGCGGTGTGGGCCGCGGGCAGCGCCGGCGAGAACCTGATCGTGGGCCAGACGTTGACCGGCACGGCCACGATCGCCCTGGCCGCGCGGTAGCGGGCGCCGGAGCGCAGTGTCACGTACACCCGGGAGCCGGTGTCCGTCACCGAGGCGACGGGGGAGTTGAGCCGCAGCACCGGCCTGGCCTCGGCCAGCATGGCGGCGAGCAGCCCGTCCGTGCCGGGCGCCATCCGCCAGCGCTGGGTGTTGTTCCACCCCTCGTTGCTCCAGCCCGCGAGCGACCACCAGTGCGCCAGCATGGTGAAGGCGCCCGATGTGCTGGAACCGCCGGAGTAGACCGACGTCTGGCCGTTGACCAGCAGTTCCTCCTCGGCCGTCAGACCGAGCTGGTTCAGCCGGTCGCGCAGGGAGAGCCGGTCCAGGCTCTGCAGCAGATCCTCCCGGTACAGCGGTTCGAAAGGACGCTCGAAGTACGTGCGGGACCCGTCGAACAGCTTGTCCAGTACGGCGCCGATCCGGCCGAAGGCGTCGTCCGGGGTGTACTCGCGCGGGCCGCCCGGGGTCGGCAGGAGCACCCGGTCCACCGGACGCTCCTCCTCCAGCCCGATGCCGTACCGCTTGAGTTCGGCGCCGATGTGCGGCTGGGTGGCCTCGACCCAGGTGCCGCCCATCTCCACCCGGTGACCCGCGAAGCTGTCGGTGTAGGTGCGCCCGCCGACGCGGTCGCGGGCCTCCAGGACCAGTACCCGTCTGCCCCGGGCACGCAGCTCGCGGGCAGCCGTGATCCCCGCGTAACCCGCCCCGATCACGATGTCGTCGTACGCGGCCTCCTCGCCCACGAGGGCGTCGTCGGCGAAGGCCGGACCGGCCGCGAGCGCGGGCGCGGTGACCAGCGCGGCGGCTCCCGCGGCCCTGAGCACGGCACGGCGCGAGGGACGTCGCGGTGCTGTCTCCGGGGCAGTGGTGTCGTGTATGCGTTTCATGTCTTCCATCAGCAGTGTTCGAGGAACATGACAGGGCGTGGGGGGCGGCACGGGAACCGTGGCGGGGCGGGGCGCCGGGGCGGGTGGGGGCGGCCGGCGGGCTACTTCTGCCCGTACGGGTCGTCGACCGCGTACCGCCAGATGCCGTCGGTGCCGAGTCGCAGGACGTCGACGCCGATGCCCTCCAGGCGCTCCGGCCGGCCGTCGTCGTCGATGGTCTCGATGACCCAGTCGACGATCAGCAGGGCGGTGTCGTCGGCGATGAAGGCGTCCCGGGTGGACGTGGTGATCTTCGGCTTGCGGGCCAGGAACGCCCGCTGGGCGTCCCGCCGGGCCTGCCCGGTCAGCGGCTGGCCGGGCTCCCAGACGGCCACCGCGTCGTCGGTGTAGAAGGCGTCCATGGCTTCGAAGTCGCCGGCGTTGAACGCCTCGACGTATTGCGCGTTGTGCTTTTTCAGGTTCTCCAGCTGAGACATGGGAAGAGTCGACCTGCCTTTTCGGTAGTCGGCGTTCCGGGCCTTGTGTGATCGGCGTCCGGGGATATCCGGTACGAAACTATGCGGTGGCGTTCCGCAGGTCGTCCATCGGCCGGTAATCCGCCGGTCATGCCAGGTTCCGCCGGCTTCGGGGAAAACGGAATTACTCGTTCGAGGTCGATTGCTGAGGGTCGGGAGAGAACCCCCTGCATACTCTCGAACCGAGTTGCGGCCCTGACTCGGGATTTTCGTAAGTCTTGGCAATTCAGGCGGAAAGGCAGTCGAGCGCGATGACGAATCAGCACCGGATCGAATTTCCTGCGACGCGTGGAGGCGAAGCGGAGGCGATCGCAGTCGTCGGACTGTCCTGTCGCCTGCCCGGAGCCGACGGGCCCGAGACGTTCTGGGAGCTGCTGCGCGCCGGTGCGAGCGCCGTCACGGACGTCCCGGAGGACCGCTGGCAGTCCGCGACCGGCGAGCCGGCACCCGAGGACACCGTCCCCGGCATGCGGCGCGGCGGTTTCCTCGACCGCGTCGACACCTTCGACGCCGCCTTCTTCGGCATCGCCCCCCGCGAGGCCGTCACCATGGACCCGCAGCAGCGGCTCGTCCTGGAACTCGCCTGGGAGGCCCTCGAACACGGCGGCATCGTGCCCGCGACGCTGCGCGGCAGCCGCACGGCGGTCTTCGTCGGCACCCTGCGCGACGACTACGCGGCCCTCCTGTACCAGCACGGTGCGCGTGCCGTCACCCAGCACACCATGGCCGGCGTCAACCGCGGTGTCATCGCCAACCGGGTCTCCTACCACCTCGGACTGCACGGCCCCAGCCTCACCGTGGACTCCGCGCAGTCGTCCTCGCTCGTCGCCGTCCACCTCGCCTGCGAGTCGCTGCGCGCCGGGGAGGCCGACGCGGCGCTCGTCGCGGGCGTCAACCTCAACATCCTCGCCGAGGGCGCGGTGACCGAGGAGCGGTTCGGCGGCCTGTCCCCGGACGGCACCGCCTACACCTTCGACGCCCGGGCCAACGGGTTCGTCCGCGGCGAGGGCGGCGCGGCCGTCGTCCTCAAGCCGCTGTCCCGTGCCCGCGACGACGGCGACCAGGTCCTCGCCGTCATCCGCGGCAGCGCGGTCAACAACGACGGTGCCACGCCCGGCCTGACCGTCCCCGGCCAGGCGTCCCAGGAGCGGGTGCTGCGCGACGCGTACGAGAGGGCCGGTGTCGACCCGGCCCAGGTGCAGTACGTCGAACTGCACGGCACGGGGACCCCGGTCGGTGACCCGATCGAGGCCGCCGCCCTCGGCGCGGTGCTCGGCGCCGACCGGACCGGCGGACAGCCGCTGCGCGTGGGCTCGGTGAAGACCAACGTCGGCCACCTGGAGGGCGCCGCGGGCATCACCGGCCTGGTCAAGACAGTGCTCGCGATCAGCCGCCGCCGCCTGGTGCCGAGCCTGAACTTCGAGACGCCCAACCCGGCCATCCCGCTCGCCGGCCTCGGACTCGAGGTGCAGCGCGAGGCGACGGACTGGCCGGAGCCCGACCAGCCCCTGATCGCGGGCGTGTCCTCCTTCGGCATGGGCGGGACCAACGCCCACGTGGTGCTGGAGGAAGGCCCGCGGCACCCGGCCGGGGCCGCGCTCGGGGCTGCCGGTGGCGAACGGCCGGCGGCGCGGGAGGGCTCCGGGGCCGGTCTGCTGCCCTGGGTGGTGTCCGCCCGCGAGGAGAACGCCCTTCGCGACCAGGCGGCCCGCCTGCGGGACGCCCTCGGCGGTGACCCGGCGCCCGACCCGGTCGACGCGGGCTGGTCGCTCGCCACGACCCGCACCGTCTTCGCCCACCGCGCCGTCGTCCTCGCCGACGACCGCAGCGGCATGACCGCCGGACTCGACGCCCTGGCCACGGGCGGCAGCCGTGCGCACGTCGTCACCGGAACCGCCCGCCCCGGCCGCACGGCCCTGCTGTTCACCGGCCAGGGCGCGCAGCGCCCGGGCATGGGCCGCGAACTGCGGGCCGCCTTCCCGGAGTTCGCCGCGGCCTTCGACGAGGTGTGCGCCGCCTTGGACCCGCACCTCGACCGGCCGCTCACCGAGGTGATCGACACCGGTGAGGGCCTGGACGACACCGGGTACACCCAGCCCGCCCTGTTCGCCGTCGAGGTCGCCCTGCACCGGCTGATGACGTCCTGGGGCGTGCGCGCGGACCTGGTCGCCGGTCACTCGATCGGCGAGATCGCCGCCGCGCACGTCGCGGGCGTGCTCTCACTGCCCGACGCGGCCCGGCTGGTCGCCGCGCGCGGCCGGCTGATGCAGGCGCTGCCGGTGGGCGGGGCCATGGTCGCCGTCCAGGCCGCCGAGGACGAGGTGCTGCCCCTGATCGAGGATGCGGCGACCGTCGCGGTCGCGGCCGTCAACGGGCCCCGCTCGGTGGTGCTGTCCGGTGCCGAGAACGAGGTCACCCGGATCGCGGACCACCTCGCCGCCGAGGGTCGCCGCACCCGGCGGCTGGCCGTCTCGCACGCCTTCCACTCCCCGCTGATGGCGCCGATGCTGGAGGAGTTCCGCCGCGTCGCCGGGGAACTGACCTTCCACGAGCCCCGCATCCCCGCCGTGTCGACGGTGACCGGCGAGCCGGTCGCGGCCGGTCAGTGGACGTCCCCCGACTACTGGGTCGAGCAGGTGCGCCGCCCGGTGCGGTTCCTGGACGCCGTACGCACCCTGGAGGCCGAGGGCGCCACCACCCTGCTGGAGCTCGGCCCCGACGCCGTCTGCGCGACCATGGCCGCCGACTGCGTGCGCGACACCGGCACCACGGCGCCGGTCGCCCTGCTGCGCGCGGGGCGCCCCGAGCCGCGCACCGCGCTCGCCGCCCTCGCCGCCGCGTTCGTCCGTGGCACGGACGTCGACTGGGCGGCCGTCCACGCGCGGGCCGACGGGCGTCGCGTCCCGCTGCCCACCTATCCCTTCCAGCGGGAGCGCTACTGGATCGACGGCACGGCCCGCACGGCGACGCTCGCCGAGCCCACCCCCCAGGCCGCCCGCCCTCCGGTACGACGGACCGCGCCCGGCGCCGACACCACCGCCGTGGTCCTCGACCGGGTCGCGGCCGTCCTCGAGTACCCCGAAGGACGCCGGGTCGAGACGCACAGCACGTTCAAGGCCCTGGGTTTCGACTCGCTGATGTCGGTCGAGCTGCGCAACGAGCTGTCCGCCGCCACCGGTCTGAAGCTCTCCGGCGGCCTGCTGTTCGACCATCCGACCCCCGCCGCCCTGACCGAGCACCTGAACACCCTGCTGGGCGGAACCGAAGCGGAGGACGACGACCTCACGTCCGACGCTTCCCACGAGCCGATCGCGATCGTGGGCATGGCGTGCCGCTACCCCGGCGGGGTCTCCTCGCCCGAGGACCTGTGGCGGCTGGTGGCCGACGGTACGGACGCGGTCTCCGGCTTCCCCGACAACCGCGGCTGGGACCTGGACGCCCTGTACGACCCCGACACCGCGGCGAGCGGCCACAGCGCCGTCCGCGAGGGCGGATTCCTGCACGACGCCGCCCTCTTCGACAACGAGTTCTTCGGCATCTCGCCGCGCGAGGCGCTGGCCATGGACCCGCAGCAGCGCCTGCTGCTGGAGACCGCCTGGGAAGCCGTCGAACGGGCCGGCCTCGACGCGGCGGCCCTCAAGGGCACGCGCACCGGCGTCTTCGTCGGTGCCACCGCGCTGGAGTACGGGCCCCGCATGCACGAGGCACCCGACACCGTCGAGGGCCACGTGCTGACCGGCACCACGCCGAGCGTGCTGTCCGGCCGCATCGCCTACCACCTGGGCCTGATCGGCCCGGCGGTCACGGTGGACACGGCCTGCTCGTCCTCCCTGGTCGCCCTGGACCTGGCCGTCCGCTCGCTGCGCTCCGGTGAGACCACCCTCGCCCTGGCCGGCGGCGCGACGGTGATGTCGTCGCCCGGAATGTTCGTGGAGTTCTCGCGGCAGCGGGGGCTGGCGCCCGACGGCCGGTCGAAGTCGTTCGCGGCGGGTGCGGACGGTA
Organism: Streptomyces sp. NPDC056296; assembly: GCF_042268605.1. Classification (NCBI taxonomy): domain Bacteria; kingdom Bacillati; phylum Actinomycetota; class Actinomycetes; order Kitasatosporales; family Streptomycetaceae; genus Streptomyces; species Streptomyces sp. NPDC056296. The sequence continues at coordinate 152,082 of NZ_JBHJRX010000015.1, forward strand.
CGGGCTGGTCGGAGGGTGTGGGTCTGCTGTTGGTGGAGCGGTTGTCGGATGCGCGGCGCAACGGTCATCGGGTGTTGGCGGTGGTGCGGGGCAGTGCGGTGAATCAGGACGGGGCGAGTAATGGTCTGACGGCGCCGCATGGTCCGTCGCAGGAGCGGGTGGTGCGTCGGGCGTTGGCGGACGCGGGTCTGTCGGCGGCGGATGTGGATGTGGTGGAGGCGCACGGTACGGGGACGCGGCTGGGTGATCCGATCGAGGCGCAGGCGTTGCTGGCGACGTATGGGCAAGGCCGTGAGGTGCCGTTGTTCCTGGGGTCGTTGAAGTCGAATATCGGTCATGCGCAGGCGGCTGCGGGTGTCGGTGGTGTGATCAAGATGGTGGAGGCGATGCGGCATGGGGTGATGCCGCGGACGCTGCATGTGGACGAGCCGACGCCGATGGTCGACTGGGTCGGTGGTGCGGTGGAGTTGCTGACGGAGGAGCGGGAGTGGCCGGCGGCCGGCCGGCCGCGCCGGGCGGGTGTGTCGTCCTTCGGTATCAGTGGCACCAACGCCCACGTCGTCATCGAGGAACCCGAACCGGTGTCCGAACCCGGACCGGAGCCCCGGCCCGGTCCCGAACTCCCCGCCTTCACGGGCCCCTGGCTCCTCTCCGCCCACAGCCCCGAGGCCCTGGCCGCCCAGGCCGCACGGCTGCGCGGGTTCGCGGCCGGCGGGGACGCGCTGCCCGCCGACATCGGCTGGTCCCTGGCCGCCACGCGGACCGCGTTGCCCGCGCGGGCCGTCGTGACCGGTACGACGCCCGAAGCCCTGCTCGGCGGGCTCGACGCCCTCGCCGCCGGGGAGCAGTCGCCCGAGGTGCGCACCGGCAGCGCCGCCGGGGCGGGCCGGACGGCGTTCCTGTTCACCGGCCAGGGTGCCCAGCACCTGGGCATGGGCCGGGAGTTGTACGAGGCCTCCCCGGTGTTCGCCGCCGCCCTCGACGACGTCTGCGCCGCTCTCGACCCGCACCTCGAACACCCCCTGCGGGAGGTGATGTTCGCCGCCGAAGGCAGCCCCAAGGCCGGACTGCTGCACCGGACCGCCTACACCCAGCCCGCGCTGTTCGCGGTGGAAACGGCCCTGTTCCGACTCGCCGAACACCACGGCATGGCACCCGACCTGATGGCGGGCCACTCGATCGGCGAGATCACCGCAGCGCACGCGGCCGACGTGCTGAGTCTGCCCGACGCGGCCCGGCTGGTCGCCGCGCGCGGCCGGCTGATGCAGTCCGCGCGGGCGGGTGGCGCGATGGTCGCGATCGAGGCCGAGGAGGCCGAACTCGCCGCGGACCTGGAGGCGCTGAGCGGCCGGCTCGCACTGGCAGCCGTCAACGGTCCGTCCTCCGTCGTGGTCTCCGGTGACCAGGACGCCGCCGAGGAGCTCGCCGAGCGCTGGCGCGCCCGCGGACGCCGGACCAGGGCCCTCCAGGTGAGCCATGCCTTCCACTCGCCGCACATGGACGACGTCCTCGACGAGTTCCGCGCGGTCGCCGAGAACCTCACCCTCCGCGCACCGCGGATCCCGGTCGTCTCGACCGTGACGGGCGAACTCGCGACCCACGAGCAGCTCACCGCGCCCGGCTACTGGGCGGACCAGATCCGCCGGCCGGTCCGCTTCCTGGACGCGATCCGCGCTCTCGCCCGGCAGGGTGCCACCGTCTTCGTCGAGGCCGGCCCCGACGCGGTTCTGACCTCCCTCACCCGCGCGGCGCTCGGCGACACCGCGGCGGCCGTCCCCCTCATGCGGGCGGGCCACCCTGAGCCGGACACCCTCACCGCCGGACTGACGTCCGCCTGGATCCACGGCGCCCGCCTGGACGGCGGCACCCTTCACCCGGGCGGACGGCGCGTCGACCTGCCGACGTACGCCTTCCAGCGCGCCCCCTACTGGCTCGCGCCGCAGGCCCCCACCGACGCGCGCGGCCTCGGCCTCGACCCGGCCGGACACCCGCTGCTGCACACGGCGGTCGATCTCGCCGGACGGGACGACCTGCTGCTCACCGGGCGCTTCTCCAGCGACAGCCACCCCTGGCTGGCCGACCACGCCATCGGCGGCACCGTACTCCTGCCCGCCACCGCGTTCCTGGAACTGGCCCTGGCCGCGGGCGTCCGCGCCGGTGCCGACCGGGTCGACGAACTGACCCTGGAGGCCCCGCTGCTCCTGCCCGAGCACGCCGCAGTCCGCGTCCAGGTCGCCGTCACCGCCGCCGAGCCGTCCGGAACACGCGGCTTCACCATCCACGCCCGCCCCGACGACGGCACCGCCGACGCCGAGCCGTGGACCCGCCACGCCTCCGGCGTCCTCGCCACGGCCGCCGGCGCCGCCGAGACCGCCGTACCGGGCGCATGGCCCCCCGCCGAGGCGGTCGCCGAGCCGCTGGACGGGGTGTACGACCGACTGGCCGCCCTCGGGTACGAGTACGGACCGGTGTTCCAGGGACTGACCGCGCTGTGGCGCTCCGGCGACGAGCTGTACGCCGAGGTCGCCCTGCCCGCCGACCAGCACGCGGCGGCCGAACGCTTCGGCCTGCACCCCGCGCTGGCCGACGCACTGCTGCACCCGCTGGTGCTGGACGCCGCGGACGCCGGCGGGACGGCCGACGGCATCAGGCTGCCGTTCTCCTGGACCGGTACCCGCCTGCACGCGACCGGTGCCACCTCGCTGCGCGTCCGCATCGCCCCGGCCGGGACCGACACCTACACCCTGACCGCCGTCGACCCGGCCGGCGCGCTCGTGCTGTCCCTGGAGGCCCTCGCCCTGCGGCCCGTCACGGCCGACCGGCTCTCCGCGCCCGCCGCCCGCCGTACGGACGATCTGTACGACATGGAGTGGGTACCGGTCGGGGAAGCCGGGCCCACCGCGCCCGGGGCGCCGGACATCGTGGAGGTGACCGGACCCGAACTGCCGCAGGCGGACGTCCTCCTGGTGCGCGTCGAACACCTTGCCGCGGACACGCCGAGTACGCCGGACGGGCGCGGCGAACTGCCCGACGCCGCGCACCGCACGGCCACCGCCTTCCTGGAGCTGCTCCAGAGGTTCCTGGGCGACTCCCGCCTGGACGGCGCACGGCTCCTCGTCGTCAGCCGGGGCGCGGTCGCCGCCACCTCGGGCGAGGACGTGACGGCCCTGGACGCCGCGCCCCTGTGGGGACTGGCGCGCACCGCGCAGTCCGAGCACCCGGACCGGATCGTGCTGCTCGACACCGACACGGTGCTGGCCCACGAGGACCCGCGGCCGGCCGCGGCACTCGCTCTCGGCGAACCCCAACTGGTCCTACGGGACGGAGAGTTCCGCGCGCCACGGCTGGTCCGCGCCACGAGTGGCGGTCCGGCCCCGGCGTGGGGCGACGGGGCGGTGCTGATCACCGGCGGCACCGGCGGCCTCGGTGCCCTCTTCGCCCGGCATCTGGTGACCGTGCACGGGGTGCGGGAGCTGGTGCTGGTGAGTCGGCGGGGTGACCGGGCGCCCGGTGCTCGGGAGCTGGCCGCCGAGCTGGCGGAGCTGGGTGCCGAGTCGGTGATGGTGGAGGCGTGCGACGTCGCCGACCGGGGACAGCTCGCGGAGCTGGTGGGCCGGGTCGGTGCGCGCCTGTCGGGTGTGGTGCACACGGCGGGCGTGCTGGACGACGCGACGGTCGAGGGACTGACCGGTGAGCGGCTGGAGGGGGTGCTGCGTCCCAAGGCGGACGCCGCCTGGCACCTGCACGAACTCACCCGTGACCTCGGCCTGAGCGCCTTCGTCCTGTTCTCCTCGGTCTCCGGCCTGCTCGGTACGGCGGGACAGGCCAACTACGCCGCCGCCAACGCCTTCCTGGACGCTCTGGCCGCCCACCGCCGTGCCCTCGGCCTGCCCGCGCTCTCGCTGGCCTGGGGCCTGTGGGACGCCACGCACGGCATGGGCGGCACCCTCGGCGAGTCGGACCTGGCCCGCTGGACCCGGGCGGGCATCCGGCCGCTGACCCCGGACCGGGGCCTCGCGCTCTTCGACGCCGCGGCCGGCGACCACGCCCTGCGCGTTCCGGCCGCCGTCGACCCGGCCCTGCTGAGCGAGGCCGGAGCCGAGCCCGCGGCACTGCTGCGCGGCCTCGTCCGCACCAGGGCCCGGCGCGCCGCCACCACCACCGCCGCCGCGTCGAACGGCGGCGACTGGGCCGCACGGACGGCCGCGCTCCCCGAGGAGGAGCGCCGCGAAGCCGTACTCGACCTGGTGCGGGGCACGGTCGCGGGCGTCCTCGGCCACACCGACCCGCGGCGTCTGGACCCCAAGCGCGCCTTCAAGGAGATCGGCTTCGACTCGCTCGCCGGGGTGGAACTGCGCAACCGCCTGAACGCCGCCACCGGGCTGCGGCTGCCCGCCACGGTCGTCTTCGACCACCCCTCGCCCCAGGGCGTCGTGGACCTGGTGCTGTCCCGCCTGGCCCCCGCCACCGCCCCTGCCACCGCCACCGCCTTGGCTCCCGCCGCCGCCGTGGCCGGCGCCGGCGAGCCGGCGAGCCGGGCCGCCGCCGACGAGCCGATCGCGATCGTCGGCATGGCGTGCCGCTACCCCGGCGGGGTCTCCTCGCCCGAGGACCTGTGGCGGCTGGTGGCCGACGGTACGGACGCGGTCTCCGACTTCCCCGACAACCGCGGCTGGGACCTGGACGCCCTGTACGACCCGGACCCGGAACGCACCGGCACCTCCTACGTCCGGCACGGCGGATTCCTGCACGAGGCCGACCGGTTCGACCGCGAGTTCTTCGGGATCTCGCCGCGCGAGGCGACCGCGATGGACCCCCAGCACCGCCTGCTGCTGGAGACCGCGTGGGAGAGCTTCGAGAGCGCCGGGATCGACCCGACCGGGCTGCGTGGCTCGGGCACGGGGGTGTTCGTGGGCGCCATGTACGACGACTACGTCTCGCGGCTGGCCGCGAGCCCCGAGGAGTACGAGGGCTTCCTGCTCGCCGGCAACCTCTCCAGCGTGGTGTCCGGCCGGCTGTCGTACACCTACGGCTTCGAGGGCCCGGCGGTCACGGTCGACACGGCCTGCTCGTCCTCCCTGGTCGCGCTGCACCTGGCGGCGAACGCCCTGCGCAACGGCGAGTGCGACCTCGCCCTCGCCGGCGGGGTCACGGTCATGGCCGGACCGCACGTCTTCATCGAGTTCTCGCGGCAGCGGGGGCTGGCGCCCGACGGCCGGTCGAAGTCGTTCGCGGCGGGTGCGGACGGTACGGGCTGGTCGGAGGGTGTGGGTCTGCTGTTGGTGGAGCGGTTGTCGGATGCGCGGCGCAACGGTCATCGGGTGTTGGCGGTGGTGCGGGGCAGTGCGGTGAATCAGGACGGGGCGAGTAATGGTCTGACGGCGCCGCATGGTCCGTCGCAGGAGCGGGTGGTGCGTCGGGCGTTGGCGGACGCGGGTCTGTCGGCGGCGGATGTGGATGTGGTGGAGGCGCACGGTACGGGGACGCGGCTGGGTGATCCGATCGAGGCGCAGGCGTTGCTGGCGACGTACGGGCAAGGCCGTGAGGTGCCGTTGTTCCTGGGGTCGTTGAAGTCGAACATCGGGCATGCGCAGGCGGCTGCGGGTGTCGGTGGTGTGATCAAGATGGTGGAGGCGATGCGGCATGGGGTGATGCCGCGGACGCTGCATGTGGACGAGCCGACGCCGATGGTCGACTGGGCCGGTGGTGCGGTGGAGTTGCTGACGGAGGAGCGGGAGTGGCCGGCGGCCGGCCGGCCGCGCCGGGCGGGTGTGTCGTCCTTCGGTATCAGTGGCACCAACGCCCACGTCGTCATCGAGGAACCCGAACCGGTGTCCGAACCCGATCCGGAGCCCCGGCCCGGTCCCGAACTCCCCGCCTTCACGGGCCCCTGGCTCCTCTCCGCCCGCACCGAACCCGCCCTCGCGGCCCAGGCCGAACGGCTGCTCGCCCATCTGACCGCGCACCCCGAGACGGACCTCGCGGACGTCGGCCACTCCCTGGCCGCCACGCGGGCACTGCACGACCGGCGGGCGGTCGTCGTGGCCGGTGACCGTGCCGAACTGCTCGACGGGCTCGGCGCACTGGCCCGCGGCGAGAGCGGCGCCACGGTGCTGCGGGCCGCCCCCGGACAGCCCGGGAAGACGGCGTTCCTGCTGACCGGGCAGGGCTCGCAGCGACTCGGCATGGGCCGGGAGCTGTACGAGACCTCACCGGTGTTCGCCGCCGCCCTCGACGACGTCTGCGCCCACCTGGACCGCGAACTGGTCCGGCCGCTGAAGTCGGTGCTGTTCGCCCCCGAGGACTCCGCCGATTCGGCACTGCTCGACCAGACTGCGTTCACCCAGGCGGCGTTGTTCGCCGTGGAGACCGCCCTCTTCCGGCTCGCCGAGCACCACGGCCTCACCCCGGACTACCTGCTCGGACACTCCGTGGGCGAGGTCACCGCCGCTCATCTCTCGGGTGTCCTGGACCTGCCGGAGGCCGCCGTCCTGGTCGCCGAGCGCGGCCGGCTGATGCAGGCCGCCCGGGAGGGCGGCACCATGGCGGCGATCGAGGCGGCGGAGGACGAGGTGCGTGCGGCGCTCGAACCGTACGGCGGCCGGGTGGCCGTCGCCGGGGTCAACTCGCCGCGTGCCACGGTGGTCTCCGGTGACGCCGACACCGTCGACGAGGTCGCGGACCTCTTCCGGCGGCAGGGCGCCCGGACCAGGCGACTGCCGGTCAGCCACGCCTTCCACTCGCCGCACATGGACGAGATCCTCGACGAGTTCCGCGCCGTCGCCGCGGAACTCACCTACCGAGCGCCCCGCATCCCGATCGTCTCCAACCTCACCGGCGAGCTCGCCACGCCCGAAGAGCTGGCCTCGCCCGACTACTGGGCGCGGCACATCCGCGGCACGGTGCGCTTCCTGGACGGCGTACGACTGCTGGAGGACCGAGGTGTCACGGAGTGGCTGGAGCTGGGTCCGGACGGGATCCTGACCGCCCTGGTACAGCAGTCGCTGACCAGCGAGGCCGGCACCGTCACAGCCGCACTGCGCCGCGGCCGTCCCGAACCGCGGACGTTCGCCTCGGCGCTCGGCCTGCTCGCCGCCCGCGGGGCCGGGCCGCGCTGGGAGACGGTGTTCCCCGGAGCCCGGCCGACCACGCTGCCGACCTACGCCTTCCAGCGGCAGCGCTACTGGCTGGACGCCCCCGCGACCGTGGGCGACGCGGCCGGGTTCGGCCTGTCCGCCGCGGAGCATCCGCTGCTCGGCGCCGGCCTGCTCCTCGCCGACCGCGACGAGCACGTCCTCACCGGGCGGCTGTCACTGCACACCCACCCCTGGCTGGCCGACCACGCCGTGGCCGGCACCGTGCTGGTACCCGGCACCGGCCTGCTGGAGATCGCCCTGGCCGCCGGCGAACGCACCGGCGCCCCCGCGGTCGGTGAACTCACCCTCGCCGCACCACTGGCCGTGCCCGGCCGAGGCGCCCGTCAGCTTCAGGTGGCCGTGGGCGCCCCCGACGGCACCGGGGCACGTACCCTGCGGATCCACTCCCGTCCCGAAGACGGCCCGGCCGAGGACGAGTGGACGCTCCACGCCCACGGCACACTGCACGCGGAAGACGGGACACCGCAGACCGAGGCGGCCCTGACGGCCTGGCCACCGCCCGGCGCCACCGAGACCGACCTGGACGGCGCCTACGACCGACTGGCCGGCCAGGGGTACGCCTACGGCCCCGCCTTCCGCAATCTGCGCAGGCTGTGGACCTCGGGCGACGAGCTGTACGCGGAGGTTGCCCTGGACTCCGGTCAGCGGCCGCTCGCCGGACGGTTCGCGGTCCACCCGGCCCTCCTGGACGCCGCGCTGCACACGCTGCTGCCCGGCGTCGCCCAGGAGACCGGCGACCCGCTGCTGCCCTTCTCGTGGTCCGGCGTCTCCGTACGCGCCACCGGCGCCGCGGCCCTGCGGGTGCGGCTCACCCGCGCCGGCACCGACGGCGAGTCCCCGGTCGTCGCGCTGACCGTCGCCGACGAACAGGGCGCGACACTCGCGTCCGTCCGGGAGCTGACCCTGCGTCCGCTGCGGGCCGGCGCCCTGGACGGCGGAACGCGGCCGGACGGGCTGCTCCGGATCGACTGGACGCCGCTGACCGGCGCCGGGACGGACGGTGCGGCCGACGGCTGGGCGGTGCTCGGCGCCCAGGGAGCGGACGCCCTCGGCCTGCGGGCCTCAGTCACCTCGTACGCCGACGCCGCGGCCCTGACCCGTGCACTGGACGCGGGGACACCCGCGCCGACCGCGCTGATCGTGCCGTACCTCGCCGAACCGCGCCCCGGCGCCGCCGTGGCCGAGGACGCGCGCGCCGCAGCCCGGGCCGCCCTGGCGGACGTCCAGGCCTGGCTGTCCGACGACCGGCTCGCCGGCACCCGCCTCGTCGCCGTCACCCGCCGTGCCGTCGCCACCGCGCCGGACGAGGACGTGACCGACCTGGCGCACGCCCCGGTGTGGGGTCTGCTGCGCTCGGCCCAGTCCGAGCACCCGGGACGCGTCCAGCTCGTCGACACCGACGACCTCGGCCGGCTCGGCGCCGCGCTGACCGGCGCGGTGGCGAGCGGCGAACCGCAGTGCGCGGTGCGCGGCGGCGAACTCCTCGTGCCCCGGCTGGCCCGGACCGCGCCGACCGCCGACGAGCCGACCCCGGCGTGGGGCGACGGCGCGGTCCTGATCACCGGCGCCACCGGCACACTGGGCACCGTCCTGGCCCGGCATCTGGTGACCGTGCACGGGGTGCGGGAGCTGGTGCTGGTGAGCCGGCGGGGTGACCGGGCGCCCGGTGCTCGGGAGCTGGCCGCCGAGCTGGCGGAGCTGGGTGCCGAGTCGGTGATGGTGGAGGCGTGCGACGTCGCCGACCGGGGACAGCTCGCGGAGCTGGTGGACCGGGTCGGTGCGCGCCTGTCGGGTGTGGTGCACACGGCGGGCGTGCTGGACGACGCGACGGTCGAGGGACTGACCGGTGAGCGGCTGGACGGGGTGCTGCGCCCCAAGACGGACGCCGCCTGGCACCTGCACGAACTCACCCGTGACCTCGGCCTGAGCGCCTTCGTCCTCTACTCCTCCGTCGCCGGCCTGCTCGGTACGGCGGGACAGGCCAACTACGCCGCCGGGAACACGTTCCTGGACGCTCTCGCCGCCCACCGCCGTGCCCACGGCCTGCCCGCGCTCTCGCTGGCCTGGGGCCTGTGGGACCAGTCCAGCACCATCACCGGGCACCTCGCCGACACCGACCTGCGCCGGCTCGCCCGCTCCGGGCTGCTGCCGCTGGCCACCGACGACGCGATGGCCCTGTTCGACGCCGCACCCGCGGCCGGGGACAGCGTCCTCGCCGTCACCCGGCTCGACCTCCGCGCGCTGCGGGGACGCGGCGGTGAACAGGTCCCGGTGGTGCTGCACGGCCTTGTCCGGCCCCCGGCGAGGAAGCCCCGGGCGGCCTTGGGCACCGCCGGGCCGGACAGCGGGCCGACGCTGGCCGAACGGCTCGCGCCACTGTCCGCCGCCGAACGGGACCGGCTCCTCACCGACCTGGTACGGGCCAAGGCGGCCGCCGTGCTCGGCCACACCGACGCGGCGGCGATCGACGCCGACCGGCCGGTCCAGGAGCTGGGCTTCGACTCGCTGACCGCCGTGGAACTGCGCAACCAGCTCGGCACCGAGACCGGGCTGCGGCTGCCCACCACCCTGGTCTTCGACCAGCCCACGCCCAAGGCCATAGCCGCCTACCTCGCCGGGCAGCTCGTCGTCGAGGAGGCCACGCCCGACGAGGCCGTGCTCACCGAGCTGTCCCGGCTGCGGACCGTCATCGCGTCCGCCGCCGCGGACCCGGACGCCCACGGCCGGATCAGCGCTCGGCTGCGCGAACTCCTCGTCGCCGCCGACGCGGCGGCCGGCACCGGAGTCTTCGAGGAATCCGAGGACGACGACCTGGGCTCGGCGACGGACGAGGAACTCTTCGCCCTCGTGGACGAGCTGGACTGAACTGACCAGGTCCGTGGATCAGCACCCCAACCGAACCGAACTCACCAGCGAAAACAGGAGTTGACACACCATGGCGGGCGAGGAAAAGCTCCGCGACTATCTCAAGAAGGCCGTCGCCGATGCCCGTGAGGCACGCCGACAGCTGCGGGAGATGGAGGAAAGGCGTCACGAGCCCATCGCGATCGTCGGCATGGCCTGCCGCTATCCGGGAGGGGTCCGCTCGCCCGAGGACCTGTGGCGCCTGGTGATGGACGGTACGGACGCGGTCACCGGCTTCCCCGAGGACCGCGGCTGGGACCTGGACGCCCTGTACCACCCCGACCCCGACCACACCGGCACCTCGTACGGCCGTGAGGGGGGATTCCTGCACGAGGCCGACCGGTTCGACCCGGAGTTCTTCGGCATGTCGCACCGGGAGGCCGCCGCGATCGACCCGCAGCAGCGCCTGCTGCTGGAGACCGCGTGGGAGAGCTTCGAGAGCGCCGCGATCGACCCCGCCTCCCTGCGGGGCTCCCGCACCGGTGTGTTCACCGGGCTGATGTACAGCGACTACGGCTCGCGCCCCCACCTGCCGCCCGAGGATTTCGAGGGCTATCTGTTCAGTGGCAGCGCGGGCAGCATCGCGGCCGGCCGGCTGTCGTACACCTACGGCTTCGAGGGCCCGGCCGTCGCCGTGGACACGGCCTGCTCGTCCTCCCTGGTCGCGCTGCACCTGGCGGCGAACGCCCTGCGCAACGGCGAGTGCGACCTCGCTCTCGCCGGCGGGGCGACCGTGATGTCCACACCGGTCGCGTTCGTGGAGTTCTCCCGGTTGCGGGGGCTGGCGCCCGACGGCCGGTCGAAGTCGTTCGCGGCGGGTGCGGACGGTGTCGGCTGGTCGGAGGGTGTGGGTCTGCTGTTGGTGGAGCGGTTGTCGGATGCGCGGCGTCATGGTCATCGGGTGTTGGCGGTGGTGCGGGGCAGTGCGGTGAATCAGGACGGGGCGAGTAATGGTCTGACGGCGCCGCATGGTCCGTCGCAGGAGCGGGTGGTGCGTCGGGCGTTGGCGGACGCGGGTCTGTCGGCGGCGGATGTGGATGTGGTGGAGGCGCACGGTACGGGGACGCGGCTGGGTGATCCGATCGAGGCGCAGGCGTTGCTGGCGACGTATGGGCAAGGCCGTGAGGTGCCGTTGTTCCTGGGGTCGTTGAAGTCGAATATCGGGCATGCGCAGGCGGCTGCGGGTGTCGGTGGTGTGATCAAGATGGTGGAGGCGATGCGGCATGGGGTGATGCCGCGGACGCTGCATGTGGACGAGCCGACGCCGATGGTCGACTGGTCCGGTGGTGCGGTGGAGTTGCTGACGGAGGAGCGGGCGTGGCCGGCGGCCGGCCGGCCGCGGCGGGCGGGTGTGTCGTCCTTCGGCTTCGGCGGCACCAACGCCCACGTCATCGTGGAGGAGGCCCCGGCCGCGAGTCCCGCGGAGCCCGCGGACGAGACGGCTCCCGTGCCCGTCCCCGTGCTGCCCTGGGTGCTGTCCGGCCGTACACCCCGGGCCGTGGCGGCCCAGGCGGAGCGGCTGCTCGTCCACGTCGAACAGGACCCCGCCCTCGACCCGCTGGACGTCGCCTACACACTCGCCACCGGTCGCGCCGCGCTCGACCACCGTGCCGTGGCGGTCGGAACCGGCCGCGAGGCACTCCTCAAGAACCTGCGTGACCCGGAGACCCGTGCGGCGGGGGCTGGTGTGGGTGGTGTGGGGTTGGTGTTTTCGGGTCAGGGTGCGCAGCGGGCGGGGATGGGCCGTGAGTTGGCGGCGGTGTTTCCG
>NZ_JBHJRX010000016.1:0-94619 GCF_042268605.1 Streptomyces sp. NPDC056296
GACGTCGGCGCCATGAGCAACGACCCGGCCCGCCACGACTGGGACGTCACCTCCCTGGCCCAGGGCTGGGTAACCGACCCGGCCACCGGGCACGGTGTCGCCATCCGGACGGCCGACGAGACCGCCGCGCAGGAACGTTCGGTCTTCCTGTCCTCGGAGGCACCCGAGCAGCGGCTTCGGCCCAAGCTCGTCGTCACCTACGTGGACGAGACCCCGGAGTCGACGTACTACGCGCCGGCCACACCGGCCCGGATGACGCCCAACTCCACCTACACCGTCGACGTCACGCTCACCAACACCACCGACCAGCCGTGGACGGTGGCCGGTCACGAGCTGACCTACCGGTGGTCCCTGCCGGACGGCACGGACGCCACGACCGGCGGCAACCAAGTCCGCACCGCGCTGCCGCACGACCTCGCCCCCGGCGCCTCCGTCACCATCCCCGCGCAGGTCAAGACACCGATCAACTCCGACTCCGGCAACAAGCGCACCGAGTACACACTGACCTGGGAGGTCCAGGACGCGGCCGATACGGCGGCGGCGGTCACCGGCCTCACCCAGCACGTGGCCGTGGAGGACCCGACCTCCAACCAGCTCGGCCTGGAGAAGTTCTACTCCTACACCGGCAAGAACACCGGTGGCGGCGGCACGCTGATGAACAACCTGGCGGCCGGCAACAGCGTGTGGCAGTACAACGCGTTCTCCAACCCGGGGCGGGGCCTCACCACGTTCGCACGGTTCGTGTACAACTCGCAGGACACTTCCGACACCGTCCTCGGCCACGGCTGGTCCGCCCAAATCTCCGGGATCACCCGCCTGGGTGCCCCGCTGGACTTCCACCCCAACCCGCACCCCACCGAAGTCCGATTGCCGGACGGTGACGGCACCACACACGTCTTCCGCCTCCAGGACGACGGTACGTGGAAGGCGCCGGCCGGTGTGAACTACCGGCTCACCGCCAAGCCCGGCCTGGACTGCACCCCGGCCAAGGACCCGGTCCCGGACGCCTGGACCATGCTGCGTCCGGACGGCACCCGCTTCCTCTTCGGCTGCGACGGCTACATGACGTCCGCGGTCGACAAGAACGGCAACACGCAGACGTACACGTACGAGGAGCGCAAGTCCAACAACAAGCCGACGAAGTTCCTCCGGTACATCACCGACCCGGCGAGCCGACAGTCGCTGACCATCGCGTACTACAAGAAGGGTGAAACCTCCTACCAGTACATCGACGACGTGCAGAACGTCGCTACCGGCTCCAAGCTGAACAACTCCAAGATCTACGACCACGTCAAGTCGGTCACCGACATCTCCGGTCGCAAGATCTCCTTCCTCTACACCGAGGACGGCCTGCTGGGCCGGCTGACCGACGGTGACGGCTCGGCCCAGCCCAAGATGTTCAAGTTCCGTTACGACGCGGAGCAGGGCAACAAGAACGTCAAGCTGGTCGGGACCACCGACCCGCGGGGCCACAGCACGTCACTGAACTACTACTACCCGAGCGAGGGTGACGATCCCAAGGACCACTGGCGCACCCAGACCATCACCGACCGTCTGGGCGGACTGACCTCCTTCGACTACGTCCCGAACGCGGACAACGACAAGTTCACCGACACCACGGTCACCGATGCCGAGGGCCACGAAAACCTCTACGTCCAAGACGACTTCGGCCGTCCGGTGCGCACTGTCAACGCCAAGGCCCAGACCACGAAGCTGACGTGGGACGCGGACAACAACGTCATCGTGCACGAGGAGGCCAACGGCGCGAAGACCGCATACTGCTATGACCCCGGGACTGGCTACCCGCTCTGGCAGCGCGACGCGGAGAGCAACAAGGCCAGCCTGCCCGCGCAGGACGAGTGCGCGCCCGGCAAGAAGCCGGCGAACGCGGCTGTCTACGAATACCAGACCCGCGCCGACGGCTACACGGCGGACATCTTCCGCAAGACGTCCCCCGAGGGCCGTGTCAACCAGTTCGGGTACGACGAGTTCGGCAATCTGCTGACGGTCACCGACCCCAAGGGCGTAGCCACCGCTACCGAGGGCGACTACACGACGACGTACGAGTACGACGCGTACGGCCAGATGATCCGTACGATCGACGCCAACGGCAACCCGACCGAGAACAGCGACTTCGGTCCCACGGGCTACCCGGCCACCATCACCGACGCGCTCAACGAGTCGTCGTCGTACGTGTACGACGTACGCGGTCAGGTCACCGCGGTGACCGACGCACTGGGCAAGAAGACCACACAGACGTACGACACGTTCGGCCGTCCGCTCGTCTCCACCGTCCCGAAGGACCAATCGAGCGGTGACCTGATCACCACGCCCGCCCCGGTCTACGACGCCAACGACAACGTCACCAAGTCCACCGCGCCCAATGGCGCCGTCTCGACCGCCGTGTACGACGCGGCGGACCAGACAGCCTCCGTGACCGCACCGAAGGACACCGACACGTCGGGCGAGCGGAGGACGACGTACGCCTACGACCGGGTCGGTAACCTGCTCACCACCACGGAGCCCAAAGGCAACCTGACTCCCAGCATCGCCACGGACCACGTCACCACCAACCACTACGACGAGATCTACCAGGTCACCTCGGTGAACAACGCCGAGGGCGACACGATCCGTTACGAGTACGACTCCGTCGGCAACGTGGTCACAGTCGTCGACCCGAGGAAGGACGAGACCTCCGCTACCGACGACTACACCACCAAGAGCACCTACGACCTCAACCACCGTGTCGTCGCCACCAAGGACGCGGCCGGTCACACGTCGCGGCAGACGTACGACAAGGACTCCTTGATCGTCTCCGCCACCGACCCGGCTGGCAGCACCACGCTACTCACCTACGACGAACGCGGCCTGAAGACCGAGGCCAAGGTGCCGCACGACGGCTCCGGCGACTCGATCACCTACCGCACGACCAAGTACGAGTACGACGAGGTCGGCAACACCACCAAGGTGGTCACCCCGCGTGGCGCCGAGACCACCTCCGACAGCGCGGACTTCACCGCCCGCACCGAGTACGACGAACTGAACCGTCCGGTCAGGCAGTACCAGCCCTACGACCCGGACGACACCCGCTACCACGACCCCGACGTCTACACGCAGACCGAGTACGACGCCGTGGGCCGGGTCGTCAGGACGTCACTGCCGCCGTCCGAGGGGCAGTCGGTCCGCAACGCCACCACCGTCGACTACTTCGACAACGGCTGGGTCAAGTCGTCGAAGGACCCGTGGGGCATCGCCACCACCTACGACTACGACGACATGGGCCAGCAGACGGCCCGGACGCTGACGTCGGCCGGCGGTGACAGTAACCGCACCATGACCTGGTCCTACTACCCAGACGGCAAGCTCCGCGCCAAGGCCGACGACGGCGCACCCGTCGGGAAGAACGTGGTCCTGGCGGACAACTCCGACACCCAGAGCACCTCCGCCACCGGCACCTGGACCAAGGCGGACACCGAGGGCCAACAAGGCTACGACCACCATCGCCACGCGGCGGGCACCGGCACCGACGCCTTCACCTGGGTCCTGACCGTTCCCGTGGACGGCACCTACACCGCGTACGTGAAGTACCCGAAGGTGACCGGCGCGGCGACCAATGCCGAATACACCCTCAAGCACGGTACCGAGACCGAGTCTTCGGTGACAAAGAACCAGAACGTCGCCACCGGCACCTGGGTCGGCCTCGGCACCTACACCCTCAAGCAGGGTGAGGCGACCTCGCTGAAACTGGCCCAGAACGGCGACGGTGCCGTCGTCGCCGACGGGGTCAAACTGGTCCGCGACAACTCCGCAGACACCGATGACGAGCAACGCAGCTTCACCTACCGCTACGACGTCAACGGCAATCTCACCGACATCGACGACACCTCCTCCGGGCGCCGGTCCGACGCCTACACCGTCACCTACACCGGCCTGAACCAGGTGCAGCGTGTCGTGGAGTCCCTGGCCGGCGAGGAGCAGAAGGCCACGTCGTACACGTACGACGCCAACGGTCAGCCGCTCACCGTCAGCCATCCCGATCAGTACTCCGCGTACGCCTACGACACGCAGAACCTGCTCGAAAAGGTGACAGTCGGCGACTCCGCGGACGACACCGACCCCAAGGTCACCTCGTTCACCTACACCGACCTCTCGCAGAAGCTGAAGGAGACCAAGGCCAACGGCAACACCGTCGACCACACGTACTACCTTGACGGCCGGCTCAGGACGACTGCGGAGAAGAAGCCAAACGGCACCCTCGTCTCCACGCACACCTACGCCTACGACGCCAACGGCAACAAGGCGAAGGACGCCGCGAAGAAGATGAACGCCGACGACCACTCGGCGTACCTGGAGTCGACCACCACCTACGCCTACGACCCTGTCGACCGGCTCGCCAAGTCGGTCAAGAGCGGCAACGGCGCGGGCACCGACACCTACGTCCACGACGACAACGCCAACGTCGTCAGCCAGACGGTCAAGGGCACCGCCACCACCTACGACTACGACCGTAACCGGCTGCTGTCCGCCACCGCCGGCGGAGTGACAGCGAACTATGTCTATGATCCGTTCGGCCGCCAGGAGTCTGTCACCTCGGGCGGACAGGTCGTCGAACGCAGCACGTACGACGGCTTCGACCACGTCGTCAAGTCCGAGAAGATGGACGACAGCGGTGCGCTGAAGGCGACGACGTACACGTTCGACCCGCTGGACCGCACCGCCTCGAAGACCGCCGACGGCGAGACGACGGACTTCGACTACCTCGGTCTGTCCGAGGAGGTCCTGGGCGAGCAGGTGGCCGGCGAGCTGACCAAGTCGTACCAGTACAGCCCGTGGGGCCAGCGACTCTCCCAGGTCACCCACAAGGACGACGGCAGTGAGGAGGACGGCTACTACGGCTACAACTCCCACACCGACGTCGAAACCCTGACCGACGAGAACGGCGACACCAAGGCCACCTACGGCTACACCGCCTACGGTACCGACGACGAGACCGAGTTCACCGGCATCGACAAGCCGGAGGCCAGCGACCCGACCAAGGAGGAGTACAACCCCTACCGCTTCAACTCAAAGCGGTGGGACGCCAGGTCCGGTACCTACGACATGGGTTTCCGTGACTACAGCCCAGGGCTGAACCGCTTCACCACCCGGGACATGTACAACGGCGCTCTCGCCGACATGGGTCTCGGCAGCGACCCGTACACCGGCAACCGCTACGCCTTCACCAGCGGCAACCCGACCAGCAGTGTCGAGATCGACGGACACTTCGACTTCGGCGGTGGGCTGGGCGCCATCGGCAGCCTCTTCAAGAAGGCCGCCACCTCGGTCGGCACCAAATCGCGTGGCGGCCTTCTCTCGGTGGCGAAAATCTTCGGCGACGCCATAGGCTGGAACACGCCCACCGCGTCCGACGGGATCTCCTACGAGCCGGGGGACACCCCGAACTACGACCGGGGTCTGCTGGTCACTCCAGAGGCCACGAAGGAGTGGCAGCCGCAGGTTGCCATGTACCCGTTCACCAAGGACGACTGCTCCAAGGGGCAGAGCATGGTGTACTACATGCCGCTCGACGACCTGGGCCGCGCACAGGGTGTGGACGCCTGCCTCAGCCCCGGGGGGTACAACTACACGACCGGTACCAAGAAGAACCCTAAGGCGAAGTTCCCGGGAGTCGAGTCCGAGATCTGGGGCACTGGGACCGAGATGCCGCCGCCGTTCGGCACGGACCGCATGCCCCCCGGGTACTACAGCGGTGAGGAAGCCGCCAAGCAGGGCAAGCCAGTCGTGCAACGCGGTCACATGCTGGCGAAGTCGCTCGGCGGCAGCGGAACGGACCGCAGGAATCTCGTCACCCTGTACTCGAAGGTGAACAGCCCGTTCATGAGTACATTCGAGAGCGAGATAGCCAGGCGCGTCGAGTCCGGCGAGACGATATGGTACTCCGTCAGGGCACACCACACCGGCGACAATACGATGCCCGACAGTCTGTCGATATACTGGCAGAGCATGACAACGGGGCAAAGTGGTGCCATGCCCATCCCGAATGATCCAAACGACCCGAGATTGTAAAGATTCTCGGACCGCCCGGTAGAATTTTCCCCTTTTCTGCGCCACCCCGTTCGGGGTGGCGCAGAAAAGGGGTTGTATCGACACACATGAAAGGATTCTTGCGATGACCGACTGGGTGCGGCGCATCACCGATATCACGTCGTGGGAGCCGCTCGACGCACGGATCGACTGGCAACCGATGGAAGAACAACTGGGTTGCGTTCTACCCGAAGATTTTAAGGAGATCGCGGAGACCTTCGGCCTGGGAGAGTTCAGCGGCTACCTGAATCTCCTCACCGGGCAGGAGATGAACGACTTCAGCGTCATCGGAGTACTGACTGGACTGCGCCGTGTGCTGACTCGTGTCCTGCACCGCGACGAAGCCTACTCCCCATACAGGATCTTCGACGGTGATAGTGGAAAGGACAGCCTGATTCCCTGGGCCAGAGGTATGGAAGAAGCCGAGTTCTTCTGGCTGGCGGAGACCGATGACTCGAATCACTGGCCGATTATCGCCAGACTCGACGCTACGGAGGAATGGCACCGATTCGACATGAGTACGGCCGAGTTTGTTTTCCGGATGCTGAACGAGGATGAGGCGGTCGAGCCTTTCACCATCCCGGAGGAGTTCGGGGCGCCTCGTTATCTCGGGTACTGACGGTGTTCCTCCGTGGTCGCGCTTATGGCCGTGGACGCGGTCTATAGCGTCACGACCGTCTCACTGGACTTGAAATTCACCGCCATGGACCGGGCCTGTGCTGTTCTCGCTCGCCAGGAACCGGACCCCGAGCAACTTCTCCATGTTGGCCTCGACGATGCTCTGCACATCGGCCTCGGCATCAGCAAGACGCGGCGCGACCTCCGTCACGCCGCCATTCGTGTTGTAAAGCTTAAGGTCCGGCACCGCCCTTCCCGTGCAGCCAGTGTGACTGACGGTCAACAGCAGGGGCTGTCGAAAATATTTCCGGGTACGCCGCAGCCTGGCCCTGGAGACGTCCGGGACGCTCCAATTAAGACATGTAGGCCATCATGGTACATTTATAGATCACGGGACATACGCGGGACGGCGCGGCTAACATTACGTCAGGTACCCCGTTGACCTGCGAAAACGTGCGGGAAGTCGACGGCCTCCGGAGCCGTGTGCGCAGGTTCGAATCCTGCCGGGGGCACCCTGTATGAGGTGCCCAAAGACCCCGTCACCAGCGGAAACGCTGAGGCCGGGGTCTTCGCGTATGTGCAGCCATACGCCACTCTGAGCGGGCGTATGTCGGGGTCTGTGGACGAGGCGTGGACGGGATCTTTGGGCATCGCCACAGGTGAGGTCCATAAAAGGACGGAAGCCTGCACCAGCACCAGGCGCCGTTCCTTGACGTTCCTTACATGTGGAGGCGACTCGCCCCCACCACGGGACGGCCGGCGCTTCAGTGAGCCTTTCAAAGTAGCCACCGATCCGGTGACGCCAGGGAAGGGAGGGTGGCAGCCGCACGCACGAGACTCGCGCCCCATTAAGGGAGGTGCGAGGTCTCAGCCCATCGGGACAGGAACCTCAATTCACCTGCACCGCCGTCACGACACGGCACACGACGAGGACATACGCCGCCCAGGCGGAGGAAGGCGGGTGGGTGAACGGCCCGGCAACCGTCGGCACGGTACCCTCGGCCGTCAGAACGGCCCACAGTGCGTCCGCGTCCTCCGGGGTGACCAGACCCCTTCGCACGGTGGTGCACGACGCGCTCCGTCAGACCGACAGGCTAACGAGACACCAGTAGGCCGACCGGTCCGGGCGGGACATGGCCTCCTGGTCAGCCGCAGCGGGGGCCGCGTCGGAGCGCCTCGTGTCAGCCTGCCCGCCGGGCAAGCGGACTCGATGCGGCGATGCGCCGGTGACGTGACGGGAGCCGGTGGCGAGTGCCGAGTAGCGGTAGGACGACTGAAAGGCCGTCAACCGATCGGTACGACCGGCACCCCCGCCCGCACACCCGCACCGCCTACTCGCCGTCCCGCGGTCTGCCGGTCTGCCTCCTCTCCGGGCCCCAGCCCTTCGGCCCGCTGGTCCGTCCGGTCGGTCACAGGGCCGGCCCGGCAAGCCGCGCGGCCTCGTCGCGGAGGTCCTCGATCGCCGTCAGCGCCGCCTCACGCTCGGCGTCGATCCTCGCACCCCGCTCCGTGATGCCGTCGAGCGACCGCTCCACCAGGGCGATCCACGCGCTCACGTACCAGGTGCCGGCGTCGGTGAGGGCCTTCCGCTGTGCGCGTGCCTGCTCGGCGAAGTGGTCCCTGATCTCCTGCCGCCGCTTGTTGACCGCCATCCACTCGCCCTGCTCCTGCGCGATGCCCGCCAGGTCCGTCAGCGGCCCCATGACCGCCAGCGCCCACTGCACCTTGCCCGCGGCATCCGCCACCTTTCCGGCCGCCTTGGTCTTGCCCCACGGCTTGAACTTCCCCGCCCCGTCGGTGACTTTGCCACCGGCGTCAAGGATCTTCTGTCCCACCCCGAGCTTGCTGAGCTTGTCCACGACGGCGGCGGCCGCGCTTCCGGGCCCGTGGCCGCCGTCCTTGACCTTCCCGAGCCACTCGCCCGCCTTCGCGGCGCCTGCCTTCGCGCCCTTCTTGGCCGCCTCCTTGACCCCCTGAGCCAGCGGGGACGCTTCCTTCGGCGCCGCGACGGGGTTGGTCCCGATGGCTTCGAGGTCGTTCACCCAGGGATCCGGCTCCGGCACATGGGTTCCGTAGTCGGCGACCAGCGCGTCGAACGCCGTCCGCACCGACGAGGAGAACCGCGCGGCGAAGTCTCCTGCCGTGTCCTCCAGTTCGTCCCGCACGGCACGGGCGACGCGGTCGGGGACGGCGCCGTCCTTGTCCGAGACCCCGGCGGCGGCCCTGCCTCCGGCCGCCGTGATCCTGTCGGCGACGACGCCGCTCTCCCTGTCCAGGGAGCTCAGCACGAGCTCCCTGGCGGCGGTGACCGCCTCCCCGGCCTTCCGCGCGGACCGCGCGGCATCGAGATCCCCACCGGCCAGCTCCCACCGCCGCTCGGCGTCCGCCAGCACACGGAGGAGTTCGAACGCCTGGGCCCGGGGGCGGACACCGCCGACGCCCGGCGCGACGACGCGCCTCAGTTCGACCGCGAGGGCGTCGATGCCACTGTCGGTGACGAGAGCCGCACGATCGGCCGCCGGCAGGGAGGGGTCGTTGACGGCGTCGACGTAGTCGCGTGCGTCGGTCGGGACGACCGGGACGCGGTCGGCAAAGGGCCCGAGCCGTGCCCGGATCTCGTCGAGGACGACGTCGCGGTCGCTGTTCTCCGCGTTCATCTTGTTGACGACGACGACACTCCGGTCGGCGAACCCGTCGGGGCCGAGCGCCTCCAGGATCGCCCCGGTCTCCGCCTCGCCCGGCAGCTCGCTCGTCGTCACGATCATGAGCGCGTCCGCGCCGCGTACTCCGCGCCGGGCCGCCTCGGAGTGTTCGTCGTCGCCGGACAGGGTCCCGGGCAGGTCGACGAGGGTCGCTCCGTCCCACTCGTACGACGTCGCCTCGTGCGTCTTGGGAGCCGCGTCGACGAGTGCCCCGACGTCGGCCGCGGGAAGCCGGAGGAGCGCCGCGACGAGCGTGGACTTCCCCGCGCTGTACGGGCCGAGCAGGGCGATGCGCAGCGGGCTCGTGTCCGCGCGGGGCAGATCCGCGGCCAGCGGGCGGGTGCGCGGGTGGGCGTCCAGGACGTCCTCGGCTCGGGCACTCAGCGCGAGCACCCGCCCGCTGGGGCGGTCCTCGCTCCCGGAGGTGTCCACCAGTGCCGTGTCAGTCCTCACGTGGTCCCTCGTCCCTCTCGTCCCGGTCGCCATGTGGCACCTCGCCCTTCTCGTCCATGGAGTCCGGGCGGATCTCGATCCGCCCGGCGAGTACGTCCACGCAGCGGTCGCGCAGGCGCGCCCGTACGTCGTCGGTGCGGGACGGGTCGGTCCAGAGCCGGAGTTCGGCCCCGGGCGTCCGGCGTGCCCGGCGGACGGCCGCCGGGTCACCGCCCGCGAGGGCGAGGAGCCGGCGTGCCAGGACGAGGTCGATCCCGTCGAGGGCGGACCGCAGGGCCGGCCGCAGTCGGTCGAGCCGTGCGCACCTCTCCCGCGCGGCGGCGATGTCCGCGGACCGCGCTTCGAACCGGGCCTCGGCCTGGTCCGTCACCGCCTCCGTGAACCGATCCGACCACGCCGTCAGCTCGTCGAACAGCTCGTCGAGGCGGGCCGCGGCCTCGGTCGTGCTCACGTCCGCCCACCGGTCCTGCGCCCGCCGTACCCGGAGGATCTCGCCGCTCACCGCCTTCGCCGCTCCGGCCAGGGCCCCCGCCGCGTGGACCACCGCCGTTGCGGGAGGGGGAAGGGCGGACTTGGCGACTCCCTTGGCGGCCACGGACCCCAGGAGGGCCGTCGCCGCCCCCTTGGCAGCCGCCGTGCCGAGAGTCGCGGTCTGCGTCTTGAGGTCGGGACACGGCCGTACCCGCGGGCGCGCGGCGTCCGCGTGATCCCAGACGTCCGCCGCCGTGCGCAGGAGGACGCCCCGTTTCAGCGCCTCCCGCTCGCACGCGTCGGCGAGGCCGGAGAGGAGTTTGTCCACTTCCAGGCCGGTGAGGAAGTCGCTCCACGTGCGCGCGGCGTCCGCGCCGCCCAGGCCCCCGACCACGACCGGCAACCGCTCCCTGGCTCGGTGCCGCGCGGCTTCGAGCCGGTCGCGCGTGTCCCGGCCCGCCGTCCGGAAGGCCGTGAGCATCGCGGTCCGGTCGTCGTCCGTCGAGCGTTCGAGCGCGTCGAGCGCGAGACCGATCCCCCGGAGTTCACGGGCGAGCCGGTCATGGACGGCGGCGACCGGTGCCCGGACCCCGTCGGCCAGCCGGACGGCGCGCAGCGGAAGCGCCCGCTCGGCCAGCAGCCGGGTGAGGGACTGCTCCAGCTCGGGCAGTCGGCTGGCCCGAAGAGCCCGGTCGCCCAGCTCACGATCCGGCGTGGACAGCGCTTCGTGCGCTGCGCCGGAGTGGACGGGGAGAACGGCGGGCAGGGCGGACCCGGCGGCACGGCAGACCTCCTCGATCCGGGCAGTGTGCCCTACGACCTGCTTGAACTCCCTGGCCGGGTCGTCGGCGAAGCGCTTCAGGCGGTGCGGTTCGACGACCCGGCTCTTCACGTTGACGACGACGAGCAGCGGTTTCCCCGAGCGGAGCAGCTGCTGGAGTTCGGCGGACTCCTCGTCGCGCAGGGTGTCGGCGTAGTTCCATATGACCGCGTCGGCGTCGTTGCAGGCGGCCCGGGCGCGCGTGGCGTCGTGGTCGTCGTCCTTGGCCGCGACACCGGGCGTGTCGAGGTACGTGACGGAACCGACTCGGAACGCGGCAATCTCCCGCGTGGTGCGGTGTGCGCCTCGCCCGATGCCGTCCCGGTCCGCGTCGCGGATCAGGGCCTTGCGGAGCGTGGTCTTGCCGGACTTGGTCCGTCCGGCGACGGCGACCCGCAGCCTGCCTCCGGCGGCGGGCATGCTCCGTACGGCGTCGCGCAGTGCGCGTTCGAGTGCTCCGACGCGGCGCATCACCTCCACGAGTCTCCCGCTCTCGACAGCGTGCGGGGAGTACGGCGTCGGCGGCGAAGCACCCTCGGCCTCGGCCCCTGCCCCGGCCCGCAGGGCGGCCTGGATGTCGCGGTAGGCCGGCCGGCTCGGGTCCACCGCGCCGGGCGACGACGCGAGCCGGGCGACCAGGGGCGCGAGGGTCTCGCGGAGAGCCGGTTCGGTCCGCCACAGGTCCATGGCCGCGGCGACGCGGTCGAAGGACGCGAGGTTCTTCCCGTACCAGGTCTCGAAGGCGCGCAGCTCGTCGGTGCCGGTCCGGGAGGCGGATGCCAGGAGCCCCTCCGTGATCCGCGCAGTCGAAGCCGAGGGGGGCGCAGTCCGACCCGGGGCGGGCGCGGCCGAACCCTTGGCGGGCTCCGGAGTTGCGGCCTGGCGTGCGGGCCCCGCGGCGGGCCCGCGCACGAGCACCGCCCGCACGTCGGCGTCCGCGAGCATGTCCAGCGCATTCGCGGAGACGGCGCCGGTGTCCCGGGCCTCGATGACCCGGCGCAGGGCGTCACACCGCTCCGCGTCGAATCCAGTGCGCGCGTCCGGCGCGAGCCAGCGCCACCACCGCGGCCGTCCCGTCAGGAGCGTCTCGTACGCCTCCTCCGCCGCGACCAGGTCGCGCACCTTCTCCAGAAGTGGCACCAGTTCCCGGTTGCGCAGCTCACGGAGTGTGGCGGCACCGTGCCCCAGCACCAGCTCGCGTGCCCTGGTCGCCCGTCGGCTGCCGCGTGGCAGGCTCAGCTCGGCCGTCGCGGACTCGACGTCGATCTCACGGATCGTGGGCCAGACCCCGTCTGGCCACTCCCGCTCCGCGCGACGGCACGGCTCCAGTGCGCCGGGCAGATCCCGTTCCGCGACCGCCAACGCCGCGGCGTCCGACCGGAGCGCCTCCACCGGCACGCCCTCCAGGGCCGGCAGACGGGTCCGCAGTCCGTCGAGCCGTCTCAGCTCCCCGAGGTGTCCGTCCCCGTCCGGTGCCGGGATCCGTCCCCCGGCCGTCGTCAGGCGAATCAGTTCGTGTGCCTCGGCGCAGGTCGCCACCGCGTCGGACACCTGTGGGAGAGTGCTCCCGGACGCCGGCAGGTCGGGGCACCCCCGCGCCCGGGCGACCGCGGCCACGTCCTCGGCGAAGCGCTGGAGCGCGGCCGGGCCCGCCACGGCGTCCGCCCCCAGCGGTTCGAGCAGGAGGGCCAGCGTCCCGGCTCTGAGACCCGTTCCGTCGTGCATTGTCCTGTCGTGCACCGTCCTGCTGTTCGCCGCACCGTCGTTCAGCATGCCGCCGTCCACCGTCCCGTCGTTCCCCGTCCCGTCGTTCCCCGTCCGCGCTTCCCCGCGCTCGCCCGCGCCTCGTGCGGTCCCGCGTCCTTCTCGGGGACCGTACGCGCACGCCACCGGGCGGCGGCCTGCGGCTCGGTCACGGCCTTCTCCGCCGGGCGACGGTCTTCTTGGCCCTCCTCGCCGGGCCCGTCCCGGTCGCGGTCGCGGACCCGGAGTCCGCGGGCTCCGCGTCCAGGACCTGGGAGGCGAGCGCGAGCCAGGCCCGGGCGTCCGCGCCGTCGAGGTCGTCGGTCCACATCAGGGTGCCGTTGGGGCCGCCGCCCTTGTCCCACGGCTCGATGCCGTTCCTCGCGTACCACTCCTTCTTGCGCTCCCACTTGCGCGCGTAGTCGGGCAGGTCGAGCATGCCGGCGTGTTCCCAGAAGACCGTGCGGCCGTCCTCGGCGGCCACGGTGAAGTCGGGGCGGACGACGCGGCCGTCGGCGCCGGTGAGCGGCTCCTCGTAGAGCCACCGCCCCGGCGCCAGGCGATCGAGGAGACCCGCGATGATGACCTCGTTCTTCGAGGCCATCGGCGTCCCCCCGGCGGACACATGCATCAGTTTGCGGTCGAATCGGCGGGTCTGCCCCCGTACGTCGAGGGCGAACGGCTGCGGTGCCTCGAAGAGGTCGGTCAGCCGGCGGGCGGTCTCGGAGTTGCTCGGGTGGGCGAAGGCCCGCAGGTCCGCCAGGGTGCCCTCGTGGAGGATGACGACTCTGTCCTTCTGCCGGGTCAGCGCCGTGTACAGGAGTTCCCTGGGCAGGTTGGCCCTGGCGGGCAGGACCAGGAACGTCGTGCCGAACTCGGAGCCCTGCGACTTGTGCACGGTGACGGCCCAGGCCAGCTCCAGTGGCGCGTCGTCCTTGTCCGACGGCCGGTAGCTGTATTCGTGGCCGGGCTGGGAGGAGAACTCCACACCGAGCTTCAGGGTGTGCTTCTTCCCCTTGGCGGGGGGCGTGGGCCAGGCGAGAGCGACGCCGATCTCCCCGTTGGCGACGTAGTCCATCGCGTTCTCGCGCGGCCACGCCTTCTTGCGTGTGTTGGTCGTCTGCATGACTTTGTCGCCGCGCACGATCTCCTCGGGCCCGATCGGGAAGGGGATGTTCGTACGCCGGTACTTTTTCGCCCACTCGGTGTCGCCGGCCCGGTACACGCGTTTGATGTGGCGGTTCAGTTCGACCGTCCCGAAGGCACGGGACCGGGTGGGCGAGAGGATCTGCCACGCCTCCGCGCGGATACCGGCGCCGCGCTGCCAGTTGAGGTAGTCGCCGTTGACGCTGCCGCCGTAGGTGAGGGCGAACGCCCGCACGGGATCCTCCGCGTCACCGAGACCGAGGACCTGGCCGAGGGCGTCCGTGAGGGCCTGCACGGCGGTGCGCCCGCCCCAGGGGATGTACTGGAGCGTGGGAAGGTCGGGGTTGGCCGCCAGTTCGTCCCAGATGGCCTCGTCGCCGGCGCCGCGCGTGCCCCCGCCGAACCAGGCGGCGAGTTCGAGGTCGTGGCGGGTGCCGTGGCTGCCGTCCGGCAACTGGCGCCGGGGCACCTGCAACTCGACGTATCCGGCGGCGACCCGCACCGCGGTCGGGAAGTCGTCCGGGCGCAGTCTGTCGACCAGGTCGACGAACGGCCGTCCGGCTCCGATCGGGGGCAGCTGGCGGGGGTCGCCCACCAGGATCAGCCGTTTGACGCCGGTGAACGAGTCCAGCGCCGCGGCGAGCATCTCCTCCGTCAGCATGGACGCCTCGTCGATCACTACGAGGCCGTAGCCGCGCCGTGCGCGGGCCTCGCCCCACACCAGGTACCGGCCGCTCTCGGCGTCGTAGCGGCCGGTGGCGCTCAGGTGGGAGGCGAGGGTCTTCGCCGGCCGCCCGACCTTGGTCTCCAGCTGCACCTTCGCCTTGCCCGTGGGGGCGAGGAGCAGGACGTCCCCCGCGGCCACGCCGGGATAGTCGACGAGGGCCCGCAGCAGCGTCGTCTTGCCGGTGCCCGCGGGTCCGATCAGGACGGACAGGCGTGCGTCGTGCAGGGCGGCGAGACCCTCGGCCTTCTCCGTGCGGGCCCGCTCCTCCAGCTCGGCGGCGTGCACGGCGTCTCCTGCGCCATCCTGGTCGCTGTCCCGGTCCCGGTCCCGGTCCCGGTCACCGTCCCGGTCGAGTACGGCGTCGAGTACGGCGCGGGCGTCATCGATGCCGCCCAGCGGCGGGCGTGCCTGTTGCGCCGCCACCCAGTCCCGGACGACGTCCGCCGTCTCCTCCAGCCGGGCCAACTTGTAGGCGGGCGTGCCGTCGGCGAGGCGGACGGCGGTCAGC
The DNA here is from genome assembly GCF_042268605.1 of Streptomyces sp. NPDC056296. Taxonomy (NCBI): domain Bacteria; kingdom Bacillati; phylum Actinomycetota; class Actinomycetes; order Kitasatosporales; family Streptomycetaceae; genus Streptomyces; species Streptomyces sp. NPDC056296. The sequence goes on from NZ_JBHJRX010000016.1 coordinate 15,273, forward strand.
GGCGACCAGTCCGGGCAGTCGACGACCCCGTCGTGGTGGAGGTCGAGCCCGGTGAGGAGGTCGTGGTTCAGGGCCGGCAGTCCCGTGGGTGCCATGAGCCGGATGTGCTCCAGAGCCTCGCCGACGGGGATCAGAGTGTCTCCCTGGTCGCACTGCCGTTCCAGCACCTCGGTGAGGAGGGCTTCGACCCGCCGGCGGTCCAGGGGGTCGTCGAGGCCCGCCTCGTCCGGGACGGGCGGTCGCCAGGTGACGTGCGCCGGGGGGAACACCGCGCGGTCGACGGCGGTGAACGGGACGTGGAGGGGTTGGCCGTACGTGCAGGTCGCGGCGTAGTACGGGTTCTGCAGGAGTTCCTCGGTGCTCAGCTCGACCTCGGTGTCGCCTTCGAGCAGCATGCGCACCTGGTCCGGGCCGATGTCGAATCCGGACAGCAGGCGCAGAACCGCCTGACGCTCGGCCGGGATCCTGTTCCAGACCCGCGCCTGGATGGGGCCGACATGGGCCCGCAGTGCCCGCGGGGCGCGCGCGGGATCGGCGAAGACGCCGTGCAGCAGGTCCCACGGGTCGGTGGCCTCGCCGGCCTCCGTGAGCGCCGCTCGCGCGGCGACGTAGGGCTGCTGGACCCCGATGAGGGCGAGGACACCGGGCAGGCCGGGGACCGGACCGCGCAGCTGCCAGAGCCGTTCGGTCTGCTCGGTCAGCCAGGTCGTGGCGGACTCGGGGACGTCGAGGCCGAGTTCGCGCATGCCCTCGGCCGCCGACCGCAGCGAGGCCAGGGACTCGATGGCGGCGTCGTCGGAGAGGTGTTCCGTGACGTAGGAGAACTCGACGTCACGGCCCTCGGGCGCCCAGGCCAGTGCCCTGTCGATGTCGGCGCCCCCGTCCAGGAGCGGCACGAGCTCCTGGTAGGGCAGCAGGATGCCCTCCGTCATGCCGGGGCGCAGGGAGTGCTGCACGATCGTCTCCCACATGGAGGAGTCGAACGGCGGTTTCCCGGCCTGGTTCCACATCGGCGGCCGGGTCAGGCCCGTGACGTGTGCGGCCCCCACCAGCAGGCGGTCGGTGCGCTGCTCCTGGAGCGGGGAGTGCTTGAGGTAGACGAACACCAGGCTGTCGCGTGGCGCGACCGACTCGAAGAAGGCCTCGATGACCGCCTGTTGGTTGCCGCCGTCCATCACCCAATGGGCACGGGAGTTCAGGACGCTGTCGGTGTGGTCCTCGGCGAGCTGTTCGTAGGCGGGCACCCTGGCGTGGCCGATCTCGTCGTTCAGGGAGGTGCGGTTCAGCCAGCGGAAGGGGATGGCCTCGAACGCGTACCCGGGAACGCTGAGGGACGTGGGGAGCAGACTGCCGCGCAGCGCCTGGTTGTAACTGTAGGGGTGCTCCTTGACGACGGTGTATCCGACGGGCGACATGAAGGTGGCCCGCTCGCTCAGGCACGGCAGCCGGTCGTGGTCCAGGCTGCCGACGGGGGCGCCCGCGTGTTCCGCCTCGAACTCGTCGTCGCGGCCCTTGCCGATCGCCGCGAGCAGGGTGCACGAGGAGTTGCCCTTCGGGTCGTCGCAGAGGAACTGGTCCCAGGGACGGTCCCGCCACGGGATCCTCATCGACAGATGCTTCACGCCGCTCATGCTGGTGTCCTGTCGGCCGGGTTCGTACGGTTTCGGTTTCGGGTGGCGGAGCGCTCCGCGTGCGGTCGTGCCGGGTGGCCGCCGCCGGTCCGGGGCGCCGTCACGTGTCGCCCGTCCAGCCGGTCTGCCTCAGCGTCGGCATGAGGCGGGTGAGCACGTAGGCGACGACTGGTGTCTCCCGGTCCTCGTCCTCGAACACGATCGCGTGCTGGAACCGCTCGGTGTCCTGCGGGTCCGCCGGATCGAAGGACGGGCTGAGCGACACTCCGGGGCGGGCTACCAGCCGGCACAGGAGCGGCGCCCCGCAGCCCTGCGCCAGCTGCGCCGTGGTCAGGGCGCGCTTCTGCTTCGGCCGCCCGTCCGGCTGGGGCAGGGAGAGGAAGGCCGTGATCCGTCGGCGCTCCTCGGACACCTCGGTGATCCCGGCCCGGTGCCGGCCGTGCAGGTTGGCCAGTCCGGCCGGCATCTCCGGTAACAGCGCGCCCTGTTGCAGGACCACGTCCCGTTCGCCGCCGTCCCACCGCGTGTCGTGGATCGTCAGCCGTGGACGGCCGGCGGCCTCCAGGTGCCATTCGGTGGCGAACCCCGCGTCCTGGGCGCCGGAGGTCGTGGTGCCCTGCTTGGGGACGTAGTCGCGGGCGTGTCTCAGGGTGAGGGTGGAGCCGAGTACGGTCAAAGTGCTTTCTCCTGTGCGGAACCGAGGACCTGGGGACATCGCGGACCTGAGGACGTGCAAGGGCTGTTGACACTCGGAGTGTGTGATGTCGCAGCGCCCTGGGCCCCCGCCGTCGGGACGGAGCGGCCGGTGACCACATCCGTTCGTCCTGCATCGGATATAGCACCTGATGCGGGGAGTTGGCGGGGGAAGTGATGATCCCGTCGACGAAGCGTGACACGGTGACGAAGCGTGGGTCCTGGGGACCCGGCGGATGGCCTTTCCGGCCGGCCGGGCCGCGAGCGGAACCTGACCGGAACCGGCCGATCATGGCTACTACGTCCGTACACTGATCGACACGCTGTGTGCGTGGCCGGCGCGACGCGGCCGTCCGGGAACCGCACGGGCTCCCGAGCCGTTCCTCTGCCGCCGGCCGGATCTGATCCAAGGACGAGGGGCGGGGGGACGCGGAGCGGCATGCAGGCGTTGGACATGGAGAGGGACCCGGCTGTGCTGGGCCCGTTCGAGCTGCTCGCCGTCCTCGGTCAGGGAGGCATGGGCAGGACCTATCTGGCGCGCAGGCTCCGGCTGGAGGACCTCCCGCCGGAGCTGGAGGCGGCCTATCACCTGACGGACGTCGACCAGCGGCCGGACGGCGGTCCTGTGCTCGCCGCGGTCAAAGTGATCAAGCCGGACAAGCTGACGGACGGCAGCGAGCACTCCGAGCAGCAGGCACGTGCCCGCTTCGGGCAGGAGATAGAGACGATGGGGACCGTCGTCAGCGCCCGGGTGCCGTCCCTCCTGGCGTCGGACGCCGACGCGGCACGGCCCTGGCTGGCCATGGACTACGTGCACGGCCCGACGCTCCACCACCTCGTGCACGCCCGCGGTCCTCTGGAGGTCGGCCCGTACGCGGCGGTCGGTCTGGCCCTCGTCGAGGCCCTGCGCGCCATCCACGAGGTGAAGCTGCTGCACCGGGACCTCAAGCCGGGCAACATCGCGATCGGCCCGGACGGCCCGGTGGTGCTCGACTTCGGCCTGGCGGTGCTGACCGAGCGCGACAGCGCCGAGGCCCTGACGAAGACCGGTACGGGCTTCGGGACTCCGGCCTACATGTCCCTGGAGCAGGCGACCGACGCCAAGCACGTCCAGGAGCCGGCCGACGTCTACTCTCTCGGCGCGGTGCTTCACTACGCCGCGACGGGCCGGGTGGCCTTTCCCCACGGCCCCATTCCGGTGGAGCCTGGCTGGGGGCGGGTGCCGTCGCCCTTCGTGCCGCTGCTGTCCCGGATGCTGGTGCACGTCGCGGTCCAGCGGCCCCTGCTCGGTGAGATCGAGCAGGGTCTGGTGCAGCTGCTCGCCCAGCACGGCCTCACTCCGCAGGACGCCGCCGGACAGCTCCGGGCCCTGGTCGACTCGTCCGGGCTCGTGCCGGTCCTTCCCCCCGGCGCGCTCGCCGACGGGCCCGACCCCGAGGTGCGGCCGGCCGCCCAGCGGGCCGTGGACGAGGGCGACCGTCCGGACGCGCCGTGGGCGCCCGCCGACGACCTGTTCGCCGAGTTCCTGGCCGACGAGGACGCGGCGGAGGAGCTTCCGGCGGCGGCCGACCTCGCCGACGCCCCCGCGCCTGCGTCTGCCCCTGCGCCCGACGACGCTCCTCCCGCCGGGTACGTACCGACCGTCGTGGACGAGGAGGCGGGGCGGACACCGGAAGGCGGGGCTGCCGCCGGGGACCCCGCCAAGGTCACCAGCTACCGTCTGGCCCCGCCGAAGCCCGCGCCGCCCCCGGTGCCGGCGGAGCCCGCGGCGTCCGGTCCGCCGCCGGCCGCGCTCAAGGCGGCGGAGTCCCTGCGACGCGCGTACGCGCACAGCGGACGTCTGTGAGCGGGGTACCCACCCGCAACACCGGGGGCCGGTGTCCCCGACGACGACGCTCGCTCACGCCGGTCCCGCCGCCGTGACCGATTCCGGGGTGCCCGCCCGGTCGACGGGCGGCGAACGGTACAAAGGAACACTCACACCGAGACCGTGCCCGCGACCCGGGTGTCGCCCCGCGGCCTCCGTCGAAAGGAACGTCCGTCATGTCCGAGACCGCCTCCGGTCTTCCCTGCGGCGCGCCCCCGGCCGGGACGCTGATCGAGGTCCGGGACGAGGAATGGCTGGTACGCAGCAGCAACGAGCTGCGGGCGGGCGAGTACGCGATCGACGCGATCGGCGCCTCGGAGCTGGTCCGCGGGCACACCGCGCGGTTCCTGACGGCACTCGACGGCATGCCGCGGGTTCTGCTGCCGGAGGACACCAGGCTGGAGGTCGACAGGTCCGACGGGTACCGGGTCGGCCGGCTGTTCCTCGAAGCGGTGCGGCGCAGGCTGCCGCTTCCGCAGGGCGAGCAGGGGCTCGCGCTGACCGAGGGGTTCCTGCTGGACCGGCTTGACTACCAGCTGCGGCCCGCGGTGAAGGCTCTCGCCAACCGTTTCCAGCCGCGGCTGCTGATCGGCGATGTCGTGGGCCTCGGCAAGACCCTGGAGATCGGAATCCTGCTGGGCGAGCTGATCCGGCGCGGCCGTGGTGAGCGCATCCTGGTGGTGACGCCGGCTCCCGTGCTGGAGCAGTTCCAGCACGAGATGTGGACGCGGTTCTCCCTGCCCCTGGTCCGGCTGGACAGCGCGGGCATCTCGCGGATCGAGCGGAAGATCCCGGTGGGGCGCAACCCGTTCACCTACTACAAGCGCGTCATCGTGTCGATGGACACCCTGAAGAACAAGAAGCGCTACGGGCCCTGGCTGCGGGACGTCGAGTGGGACGCCGTGGTGATGGACGAGTCGCACAATCTGCTCAACCGGGGCAGCGACCGCCGGGAGCTCGCCGAGGTGCTGGCCCACCAGACCGACGCGCTGGTGCTGGCGAGCGCCACCCCGCACAACGGCGAGATGCGGGCCTTCACCGGCCTGGTCCGGCTGCTGGACCCGATGGCGGTGCGGGACGCCGCCCGTCCCAGGGCCGAGGAGCTGCACCACCTGATGGTGCGGCGGACCAAGGTGAGCGACGAGGTCGCACGGGTGCTGGAGGACAAGTGGGCACCGCGCGGTGCGTCCCGCCCCCTGCGGGTGAGGGCGAGCGAGCTGGAGGAGGAGGTGTTCGCCGAGCTGGCGGCGGTGTGGCTGGCCGACCCCGGGGCCGGCCGACCCGGCGCCCGGGGCGACGAGCGCCTGTTCCCGTACGTGCTGCTGAAGTCGTTCCTCTCCTCGCACCGGGCGCTGTTCGCGACGGCCCGCGAGAAGCTGGCCACGCTGGGGCACGCGCTGCCCGAGGGCCACAAGCAGGTCACGGACCCTTCCCCGGCCGGTCCGTCGGAGTCCCCGGCGGTGCGCGAGGTGTCGTCCCTGCTGCGGCTCACCGAGCTGGCCCGGCGCATCGAGCGGACGGCGGCGGACGGTACGGGCGCCACGGCCAAGCTCGCCGGACTCGTCGCCGAGCTGCGCGACGAGGTGAGGGTGGGGCCGGGCCGCGCGGCCCGCGCCGTCGTGTTCTCCGAGCGCCGCGAGACCCTCAACTGGCTCGGCACGGTGCTGCCGCCTTTGCTGGGCTGGACGGACCCGAAGGACGGCGAGGCGGCCGTCAAGGTGATGCACAGCGGGGTCTCCGACACGGTCCAGATGGGCTACGTCGACGAGTTCGCCCGCGCGGGCGGGGACATCCGGGTGCTGCTCACCGGTGACGGCGCCTCCGAGGGCGTCAACCTGCACCGCCAGTGTCACCACCTGATCCACTGGGACCTGCCGTGGAGCCTGATCCGGGTCGAGCAGCGCAACGGCCGTATCGACCGCTACGGCCAGACCTGCCGGCCCGAGTTCCGCGCCCTGCTGCTCACCAGCGAGGTCGAGGGGGCGCTCGACGACCGGACCGTCGCGGAGAAGGTGCTGGCCCGCGAGGCCAGGGTGCACGAGGTGCTCGGCGCGGTGGAGGCCGTCACCCGGGAGAACGACGGGGCCCGCGAGGAGCGCAGGGTCATGGAGGCGCTGCTGGGCCGGGCCACGTCCGAGGAGGCCGTGGCGGACCTGGAGGCGGTCCCCGTGGAGGCATTCGCGCCGGGTGAGGGCGAGGGGACACCGGGTACGGACGCCGCCGCGCTTCCGGTCGAGCGGCTGACGATGAGCGAGTTCGGCACCGGTCCCGCGCCCGTCGACTCTCCGGCCCACGTCGCCGCGACGGTGGCCGAGGACGGTACGCCGGACGGGAGCGCCTTCGGCTCCGCCTCCGACCTGGACCTGGACCTGGACATCGACCTGGACGACTTCGGGGACTTCGCCCCGCCGGCGGCCGGGGACGGGATGGAGGAGGACGGCGACGGTACGAGGGCGGGTTCGGGCACAGACTCGGGCGCGGGCTCGTCGGAGGCCCCCGCCTCGGACACCCCCACGATCCCCACAGTCGAGGAGCTGCGTTTCTTCTCCGGATCGCCCGAGCGCAACCGGCGGGAGTTCGTCCTGGCCGGTCTCGCCGAGCTGCCGGATCTCGGCGGGCTGCGGGCCGGGCTCACCGTCGCGGGCACCGACCTGAGCTTCGAGCCGCCGCGGGACCTGGCCGACCTTTTCGACGTCCTGCCGCCCGGCTACGTCCGTGACCAGGGCATCACACGGCGGATCAACCTCACGTTCAGCCGGGAGGACGCCGCGGACTCGCTGCGGCGGGCCCGGGAGGACGCCGGTTCGACGTCGCTGTGGCCGGACGCGCACTACGTGGGCGAGTTGCATCCGGTGGTGGAGTGGATCACCGACAAGGTGCTGATGGAGTACGGACGTCAGCAGGCCCTGGTGCTCCAGGTGGGGCCGGAGAAGGCACCGGACCCGGTGTTCCTGACGCAGGGGGTGTGGTCCAACGCGGAGGGCCGCCCCACCGCCGTGGCCTGGCTGGCGATCGACCGGCTCGGCTCCGCCACGCCCCGCGTCCGCGAGCTGACCCCCGACCTGCTCGCGGCACTCGGGGTGGGCCCCGGGATGCCGGACCACTGGACCCCCTCCGACGCCGCGACGACGCTCCAGCCACTGGTGCGTCCCGCCGTGGAGGAGACCCGGCGGGCGATGAAGCGGGTCAGGGAGGTGGCGGAGGAGCGGGTGGACGCCCCGCTGCGTGACCTCGAACGCGGGATCGGCGAGTGGCGGCAGCAGACGCTGCCGGGCTTCGAGGGCGGCAAGCCCAAGCAGCGGGAGGCGGCGGACCGGCTGGCCCGGATCGCCGCCCGGTCGCAGACGGCCGGCGAGCCCATGGTCCGGGTGCTCGCCGTGCTGGAGGCCGGCTCATGACCGGCTCCGCTCTCCGCCGCGCCGGCCCCATCACGGCCGACGCGCCCCCCTCCCCCGCCCCGGTGGTGTCGCCACCACCACCGTCCCTCCCCGTTCCGAGCAGTCGGCAGGAGCCGCAGGCATGACGTTCGACTCCCTGATCAACGAGAACGAGTACTTCCCCTCGTTCTATCTGGACGACATCCTGCCCAAGGAGCTGGCGAGCGGTCCGCTGAAGGAGTGGGCGGCGCTGGAGCGGCAGGGTGCGACCACGCCCCGGCAGGCGCTGCGCGACCTGACCCGCCCGTACATGGACGTACGGGCCGTGCTCGGTCCGGAGGCGGACAAGTACAACCGGCTGCCGTACGCGCCCGACATGGCCGCGCAGCTCGCGGCGACCGAGGTACTGCGAGCGGCCGGCCCCGACGCCGATCCTCCGGCCTTCCAGCCCGCGGAGCCCGTCACGGACGACTCGGACGACCCGGACGAGCCGTACGTACCGGATGTGGAGGACGAGTGGCGCGAGGCGCTGGACGGCTGGCACCGCCGGCTGCTGTCCGCCCTCGGGTTCACCCCCTCCCCCGGGCACTTCACCGTCCGTACCCCGACCGGGCCCGTCGCCGCCCCCGTCGCCCACCACGAGCCCGGGATCGTCGTCCTGACGGGCGGGTTCGCGGAAGATCTGGACGCCACCCGGGGCGACGGCACCGCGAACCTGCTGCCGGTGCCGGTGCGGGTGTCCGCGTCGAAGACCCTCACCACCGTCCGTGAACTGGCGTCCTGGCTGCTCAACGCCGAGAACGCGCCCCGCTACGCGCTGCTGCTCTTCGGCGGCGTGGTGGTCCTCGCCGACCGGCACGCCTTCTCCCGGGGCCGCTACCTGGCGGTACGGCTGGACACCGCGCTGCCCCGCAAGGCCGCCAAGGGGGCGCGCGCGAACGAGATCGACCTGATCGCGGCGGTCTTCGCGGCCGATTCGCTGCGGCCCGGCGAGGGCGGCGCGGACGACGGCATCGCCCGGCTGGTCGCCGCCTCCCGGGACCACTCGGTGGGGGTCACCGCCGAACTCCGCGTCGGTCTGCAGAAGTCGGTGCAGCTCATCGCCAACGAGGTCCTGGAGCGGGCCCGTACCGAGCACGGCGTGCATCCCGAGGACCTGCCCGAGTGGCTGCCCGACGAGCTGCGTGAGCCGGGCGACCTGCCGCGCCTGCTCACCGAGGAGTCGCTGCGCTACCTGTACCGCATCCTGTTCCTGCTGTACGCGGAGGCTCGGCCGGAGCTGAACATCCTGCCGGTGAAGTCGGAGGCGTACGCCACCGGTTACAGCGTGGCCCGGCTGCGCGAGCTGGCCGTGCCGGACAAGCTGGGCAGCGCCTCCCGCCGCCGCCACCATTTCCACGAGTCGCTCGCCCTGCTCTTCGACCGGGTCTACCACGGCCATCCGCTGGCCGGGACCGTCACCGACCGTGCCTCGGCCTCCGTCCTCGCCGAGGAGGCGCCGGCGCTGGCCGACGACGACGGCCACGACGACGTCCGCGTGGAGGCCCTGCGCTCCCGCCTGTTCGACCCCGAGTCGATAAGGCTGGTCGGCCGCCGCGTCCCCTACCCGGACCGGGTGCGCCCCGACGGCTCTCCCGCCCCGGCGAAGCCGCTGGACCTGCGCCTGCGCAACGAGGTGCTCCACCAGGTGCTGCGCCATCTGACCCTGGTGGAGGGCAAGGGCAACAAGGGACGCGGAGGCTTCATCAGCTACGCCAACCTGAGCATCGACCAACTCGGCGCGGTGTACGAGGGCCTGATGGCGTACTCGGGTTTAGTCGCCACCGAGCCGCTGTACGAGGTCGCCAAGGGCGGCGACCCGGAGGGCGGGAGCTGGCTGATCAATCAGGCGCAGGTGCGTTCCGGACTGTATCCGGACACGCCGGGTGACAGCGTCTTCGTCAAGGCGGACGGCATCAATCCGGAGACCGGCGTACCGGACTCGGTGGTGCACCCGGTGGGTTCGTACGTCTACCGGCTGGCCGGCCGTGAGCGGCAGACGAGCGCCTCCTACTACACCCCGAAGTCTCTCACCGAGGCCACGGTGGAGCAGACCCTGCGCTTCCGGCTCGACGACAAGGGCCGGATCGACCCCCGTGAGCCGGAGAGGTCCCGGGTCACGGCCGCCGAGGTGCTGCGCTGGCGGGTGTGCGAACCGGCCCTGGGCTCGGGCGCGTTCCTCAACGAGGCCGTGAACCAGCTCGCCGAGCTGTACCTGAGGCTGGCCCAGCACGAGCGGGGCGAGCAGATCGACCCGGAGGAGTATCCGCGCGAGCTGCAGAAAGCGAAGGCCTACATCGCCCTGCACAACGCCTACGGCGTCGACCTGAACCGTACGGCGGTGGAGCTGGCGGAGATCTCGCTGTGGCTGAACACCATGTACCCCGGTATGCGGGCCCCTTGGTACGGGCTGCACCTGCACCGGGGCAACTCGCTCGTCGGCGCGTCGCGGAAGGTGTACCCGGGCAAGGGGCTGAGCGAGGGCGGCTGGCTGAAGGCCGGGGACCAGCAGCAGCCGCGTGTGCTGCCGTTCCCGCAGAAGCTGCCGGGGCGGTCGGTGCACCAGTTCCTGCTGCCGGCGCTGGGCTGGGGCTCGGTCGCCGAGTCCGTGTCGGTGCGCAAGCCGAAGAAGCACGCGGCGGACCAGACGCCGGTGAGTGTGGTGGCCGGGGCGGTCGCCCAGTGGCTGGAGCCTGAGCGGATCGAGGCGCTGAAGCGGTGGCGGTCGCGCATCCGGCGGGCGCCGGAGGGCGTGAAGACGTCGAAGCGGGCGGGTTCGGCTGCGGGTGCGAGTACGTCGGCTGCCGCGCAGGTGGTGCGGGCGACGCCGCAGGAACGGGCCGCGAAGTCGGAGGCGCGGTCCGGGCAGGGCGCGTTCGAGCTGGGGCTGGAGATCTGGGAGCAGGCGGGGCTGGACTTCGGCGGTTCCGGGGAGCCGGAGAGTTCCGGTGGCGCGGAGGGTTCCGGGGGCTCCGGTGCGCAGGCCGTCCCGGCCGCTTCCGTGCCATCGGCTCGTGCGGCGCGGGCGGCGCGGTCCCAGGTGTCCGCCCGGACCGCCACCGCCGGCGATGAGGACGACGAAAGGCCCGGCGGGCGGTCCCAGACCGGCCGGCTGATGGCGCTGGCCGAGCGGGTGGAGTACCTGTGGGGCCTGGTACGGCTCCGTCTGGAACTCTCCGAGCGGGAGATCTCGCGGCAGGTTCCGGTGTGGGGCGCGGACGCGCCGTCCGGTGAGACGGGCGCCAGGCCGGTCATGGACCGTGCGGCGGTCGTCGCGGCCCTGCACGCGCCCGGCAGCCCGTACTGGCGGCTGCGGCAGCTCATGGACGCCTGGTGCGCCCTGTGGTTCTGGCCGTTGGAGCAGGTCGCCCTGCTGGACGGCACGGCACCGGACTACTTTCGTGACGGCCGGGACCTGAAGAAGGCTCCTCGGGGTGGCGGTGACCGCCGGGTGGCCCTGCGGTCGCTGGACGACTGGATCGAGTTCGCCGAGGCCCTCGTCGGCCGCGTCGACGCCGACTCCGAGGCGGAGGCCAGGGCCAAGGGGACGACCTCGCTCTTCGAGATGCCGAAGGTGACCGGCCTGCGGGACCTGGACACCTTCGAGCAGGAACTCGACGGGCGGATGACCCGGCTGTCGGCCTGGGTGTCCTTCCTCGACCTGGGCGACCTGTTCCCGTGGCACGGGACGGCCGTGCAGATCGCCCGGGACCGGGGGTTCTTCCACTGGGAGCTGGACTTCGCCCACGTGTTCGCGGAGGGCGGGTTCGACGTGATGGTGGGGAATCCGCCGTGGGTCAAGCAGGAGTGGAAGGAGAGCGAGGTCCTCGCCGAGTTCGAGCCGTGGTTCGAGCTGGCGGAGAAGCCGGGCAACGAGGCGTGGGCCGAGCGGAAGTCGGCGGTGCTGGAGCGGGGGGATGCGCGGGCGGCGTTTCTGGGGGAGCTGGCGGGGGCGGCGGGGACGACCGAGTTTCTGGCTTCGCCGGACACCTGTCCGGAGCTCGTCGGGACGCAGCCGGATGTGTATCGGGGGTTCATGCTGCTCTCGTGGAGGGCGACGGGAGAAAGAGGAGCCGTGGGGCTCATTCACCCGTCCACTCATCTGACGGGGGCAAAAGAAGGCCCCTTGCGGCGCGCCGCCTATCAGCATCTCCGTCTGCACGCCGACTTCGTGAACGAGCTTTACCTCTTCGCCAAGCCGGTCGACCACAGCACGCATTTCAGCGTGAACGTCTACGGCAGGAAGCGGGCCATCGGGTTCCAGCATCTGAGTTGGCTGGTTCACCCATTGGTCTTGTCCGAGTCATTGCGTCACGACGGCAAGGGCGATGCCCCCGGCATCAAGCACGCGGGAAGCTGGGACCAACGGCCCCATCTGAAGCGCGTCGTGTCCGTGAGCACGTCTACGCTCACCGACTGGCAGAAACTGACAGGAGACAAGGAGGGGCCCGCTGAAGAAGCCAAGCTGCTGTTTCCCGTGACGGTGTCCGAGGAGTCGGCCATCTCGGCACTGGCCAGGTGGCCGCACCGGCTCGGGGCGCTCCGGCCGCGCATCAGTCGCGGTTTCGACGAGAAGAACGACCGCACGGCGGGCTACTTCACCTGGGATTCCGGCCCTGCGGAGAACTGGGAGGACGTGATCCTCCAGGGGCCGTTCTTCGGCATCGCCACGCCGTTCGCGAAGCGGCCGGTGGAGGGTGCGCGGACTTCGCTTCAGATGGAGCCCTGGGATGTCGCGGGGCTTGCGGAGGACGCGGTGCCGCGTACCAATTACCGGCGACCGGACAGTTGCACGCGTGGCACCTATTTCGCGGCCCTGGGACGCCGCACGTGGGTGGATGGAGAGCTACAGAAAGAGCTGACGACTGACGACCGCGTAGGCGAACTCCTTGCCGCTCTGGAGACCGAGCAGGAGCGACAGGCGACTCTGCTTGAGTGGTCGTCGCGCCCCTACAGCCGGTTCACACGGCTGGCATGGCGGCGTCAGATCGCTTCAAACACGGAGCGCAGCTTGTTCGCGGGACTCGTTCCGTCTGGCCCGGCGCATGTCAACGCCGTACACAGCATGTCGTTGCCCACCGAACTCGATACGGTGTTGTGCGCCGGTTACTGGTCTGCATTGCCGCTCGACTATTTCCTGCGTGCAACGGGTCGCTCAGACTTGCAGGTAGGGGAAGCGCCAGTCATGCCTGCTCATACTTCTGGCCACCCCCTCACCTCAGCCCTTCTTATCCGAACCCTGCGCCTCAACGCCCAGACGAACGCCTACGCACGGCTCTGGTCCAAGCTGTACGAAGCCTCCTGGGCCGACGACGACTGGGCGGCAAAGGACGAGTGGCCGTCCGCCCGTCCGAGCCTCTCCACAGGCGTCGGTCCCGACTGGACGCGTGACACCCCACTCCGCTCCGAGTTCGACCGGCGTGCCGCTCTGGTCGAGATCGACGCGCTCGTGGCTGTGTGGCTGGGCATCAGCGCGGAGGAGTTGGTCGCGATGTACCGGGCCCGGTTCCCCGTGCTTCAGCAGTATGAGGAGAACATGTGGTTCGACGCCACGGGGCGGAAGATCGCCAAGGCACATCAACAGCACGGCTATGGCCAGCCCAAGGACGCGTGGAAGCAACTCAGTTCACATGACGACTTCCCGTTCGAGGGCAAGGTGCCCGAAGGATACGAAGGCCCGCTGTACCCGGCGAACCGGGTGAAGGAGATGCAGGCCGCGCACGCGGAGTTCACGCGCCGGATGCGGGCCGTCGGGTGGGAGCCGGGCGACACCGAGCCGCCCGGAAGCAGTGGGGAGTAGGACTTCGGCGCCGCATAACGTGAGCCCTGCCACCGAGACGGGTGGCAGGGCTCATGTCCTGCGGTGCGTCACACGCTCAGGTCCGTGACGGCCAAGGCGACCAGCCCGGCCCACGCCTGTGGGGAGACGGTCACGATCGCGTCCGTCGGTCGCTTCGAGTCCCGTACGCGGACCGTTCCGGGGGCGGCTGCGACCTCCACGCACTCGCCGCCTTCTCCACTGCTGTAGCTGCTCTTGATCCACGCCAGATCATTCGTGTTCGTCATGCCGCCGTTCATCCCTCTCCCAACCGCTTCTCGATGAAGGCCATCGAGTCACGTGGCGTCAGTGCCTGCGCTCGCAGGATGCCGTACTGCGCCTCGATGTCTCGGACTGCCTCTCGCTCGGTGTAGAGACGACTGTGACGCTGCACCTCCACATAGGCGATCCTGCGCCCTTCATGCGTTTCGATCAAGGTGAACGGCCCTGCCAAGCCGCTGTGTTCCTCTCGATCGTGCGGCATTACTTGGATGACGACGTTGCGCCGTTGACCGTGGAGGAGGATCTGCTCCAACTGCCCCCGCATGACGCGCTGTCCACCGATCGGCCTCGTGAGCACTGCCTCCTCGATCACGAAGCTCAAGGTCGGCAACGTCTTGCGCGAGAAGATCTCTTGGCGGGCCAGCCGTGCTGAAACACGCTGCTCGATCGTGTCCTCGTCCAACAAGGGACGACGCATCCCGAACACCGCTCGTGCGTACTCCTCGGTCTGCAACAGGCCCGGTACAGCCAGGGCGGCGTAGAGATGCAGCTCAACGGCGACGGCCTCCAACTTCGCCGCATCCCGGAAGAACGCCGGATACTGCGCCCGAGCCACCTCCTCCTTCAACGCCAACAACACCCCACCCGCCCCCAGCACCTCGTCCGCCCGCTCGATGAACCGGGGCGGCGGGATGCGGCGCCCCTGTTCGTAGGAGGCGATGCTGGAGGCCGAGTAGCCCAGCCGGCTGCCCAGTTCCGCGCGCTCCATGCCCGCCGCCGTTCTCAGCAGCTTCAGCTGGCGGCCGAACGCGGCCACCACCCCCGTACCCGGATCGTCCTCCGGCCGGGAGCCCGTCTCCCCCGCCGTGTCGTCCACGTCCGTGCCCAGTTCCGTCGGCTCCATCGGCCCTCACCCGCCCGTCCCGTACGCCCAGCCCCGCCGACAACGTCGCCGACGGCCGCGTACAACCCGCCCGCGTCAGCGCGTCACCACTGGTCACGCTACGCGACCGGGCCGAATCCTGTCCGCATGACGAAGGAAGCCACCTCTCCCACCACTCTCACCGGTGACCCCGAACCCCTCATCCCCGTCCGCCACTTCGGGATGCGGTTCAGCTGCACCCCACGCGGCGCCCGGCTCGCCCGGCGGCTGGCCGGGGTGCGACTGGACGCGTGGGGGTGGGCGTACGGCACGGCCGCGCACGACGACGTGACGCTGATCGTCGCCGAGCTGTGCGCCAACGCCGTGCGGCACGCACGGGTGCCCGGCCGGGACTTCCGGCTGGACCTCGGCGCGCACCCCGCCCCCGACCCCGCCCCCGCCGGGAGGCCCGTCGTCCTCCGCGTCGCCGTCACCGACACCGTCGGCGAGCGGCTCCCCGTCACCCGTCCGGTCCGGCCGCTGGACGACACCGGGCGCGGACTGGCGATCGTGGCGGCGCTCGCCGCCCGTTCGGGATGGCGGCCCCGGGAGGGCGGGGCGCCGGGGAAGACCGTGTGGGCGGAGTACGCGGCACCGGTCCCCTCCTGACGGGCGGGACGCCGGTCGGGTCCGGCAGGCCCCTCACCAGTCCGTTCCGGCTGATTCGTTCCTTACTGTCAGTGCGCGCACGTAAGGTGGTGGAGATCGTGTGCGGGGCGGCGGGGCCGGGGGAACCGTCGGCGGGCGTCCCGTGTCTGGCCGTACGGGAGGGGCGCGACCGCCATGAGACCCACACTCGCCGCGCAGGCGCTGCGCGACACGGCGGTCGAGTACCTGACCACCACGTTCGCGCTGGCCGAACCGGCCACGCAGGAGGCGCTCACCGACTTCCTCACCGATCCGGCCGACGGGCTCTTCCGGGGGCCGTACCTGCGCATCCGGCGGCCGTTCCGGTCCGCGCCCGGCGGCTGGGAGCGGCACCTGGACTGGTGGCAGGACGGTTTCCGGCCGTACGCGCACCAGGCGGAAGCCTTCGCGCGGCTCACCACCAAGGACGGGCATGCTCCCCGGCCCACGCTGGTGACGACCGGTACGGGGTCCGGGAAGACCGAGTCGTTCCTGGTGCCCGTGATCGACCACTGCCGCCGGGAGCGGGCGGCGGGACGGGCCGGCGTCAAGGCGGTGCTGCTGTATCCGATGAACGCGCTCGCCGGGGACCAGGCGGGGCGGCTCGGCAGGCTGCTGGACGAGGACCCGCGGCTCGCCGAAGTGACCGCCGGGTTGTACATCGGCGAGGCGAGCGCCCGGGGGACGGCCTCCCCGTACGGGCGGGTGATGGTGGACCGGTCGGAGATACGCCGTAATCCGCCGGACATCCTGATCACCAACTACAAGATGCTGGACCTGCTCCTCCAGCGGCAGCTCGACGCCCCGCTGTGGGCGGACGCGGACCTCGCGTACGTGGTGATCGACGAGTTCCACACGTACGACGGCGCGCAGGGCACGGACGTGGCGATGCTGCTGCGGCGGCTGGGCTCGGTCGCGGGGGCGGCCGAGGAGGGGCGGCCGCTCGGGTCGGTGTGCCCGGTGGCGACGTCGGCGACCCTCGGCGAGTCCGGTCCGGAGACCGATCCGCAGACCGCGGGGGCCGGCGGGGCGCGGGCCATGCTGGACGTGGCCTCGCGGGTGTTCGGCACGTACTTCCCCGACGACGCGGTGATCGGGGAGGACCGGCGGGAGCCGGGTGCCTCCTGAAGCCGCTGGACGTCTCGCTGCCCGTGCCGCCGCCCGGCGAGGTGGCCGCGCTGCCCGACCCGGCGGCCACGGCCGGCGGGATGGACCGGCTGGCGCGGGCCGTGCTCGGTTGCGACGCGTCCGACGCCCGGGAGCTGGGGCGTCGGCTGCTCGCGCACCCGGTGACCCACGACCTGCTGGCCACGGGGGTGGATCAGCCCCTCACCTTCGAGGAGGTGCTGGGGGGCTTCCCGGCGAGTTCGCCCTGGCGTCTTGCGGTGGAGCGGGACCCGGTGACCGCCGTGGAGGCGCTGGCCCGGTTCGTGGCGCTGGTCTCCGAGGCCCGCGACCCGGACGCCCCGGACGGGGAGCGGCGGCCCCTGCTGCTGGTCGAGAGCCACCTGTGGGTGCGGTCGCTGTCGCGGGTGCTGCGGTTCGTGGCGCCCCGGCCGGTGTTCTCCTGGTCGGACGCCGACCAGGCCGCCGCCTTGGCCGTGGCGTCGGCCGCGCAGGAGGAGCGGCGGCGTTCGGTGCGGCGGTCGGGACGGCTGCCGTCGGCGTACTGCCGGCACTGCGGGCGGTCCGGCTGGAGCGCCGTGTGCCCCGAGCGCAACCCGTCCGAGCTGGTGACCGCCCCCGACGACGTCTACCGGCTGAGCGCGGGCGGCGGCGCCGGGAAGGCCCGGGTGCGGGCGATGATCGCGGCGACGCCCGCCGAGGCGGCCGAGGAGGCCCGCCGGGCCCTCGCGCGGGCCCGGCGGCGGCGCGGTGCGGCCTCGCGGGACGCGAGCGTGCTCGTCCTGGAGGACAACGGGGAGCGGCTGCGGCCCGTCGACCCGGACGAGGTGCTGCTGCCCGGCGACCGGATCGCCGACGCCCCGGACAACGGGGTGTTCGTCAAGATGTGGTATCTCCAGTCGGACGCCGACGAGTTCGCCCGGCAGGACCGCTGCCCGGCCTGCGGTCAGGCGCAGGGCATCCGCTTCCTCGGCGCGGGCGTCGCGCCGCTCGCTTCTGTGGCGGTCACCCAGTTGTTCACCGGTGGCGAGCTGCCCGCGAGGGACACCGACGGGAACGACCGGCGCCGCACCCTGGTCTTCAACGACTCGGTGCAGGACGCGGCGCACCTGGCCGGGTTCGTGGCGAGCCGGGCGTGGAAGTTCTCCCTGCGTTCGCTGGTGCACGAGCAGCTGACCGAACAGGCTGCGGGGAACGCGGAGTTCGCGAAGGACGGTGTGCCGCTGAACGAGCTGATCGCGGCGCTGGTGCGGCGGGCGTCGGTGGACAAGGAGAAGCTGCTGGCCTCCGTCGTCCCGCCGGACCTGCACGACGTGGACGGGGTGCGTCGGCTGCTGGCCGGGCGGAAGCGGCTGCCGAAGGGCACGTGGAATCTGGTCGGGGAGCGTCTGGCCTTCAACACGCTGCTGGAGTTCGGGCTGCACGCCCGGCTCGGCCGCACCCTGGAACTGACCCGGACCGTGGCCGCCGAGGTCCACCTGCCCGACCCGGGGACGGCGGCCAGGACCGCCGAGGCCCTCTACGAGGATGTCCTGCGGCAGCAGCTGCCGTTCGACGAGGCGGCACCGGCCGAGGGAGCTGCTGCCCGCCCGGAAGGCGGGGACGGCGGCCCGGACGCGGGCGTACCGGCCGGGGTGCCCGCGTCCGGGCCCGAACGGCTGCGCCGCTTCGAGGGGTTCGTGCGCGGGCTGCTGGAGCACATCAGGGTCAGCGGCGGGATACGGCACGCCTGGCTGGACACCTTCATCCGCGAGGAGGGCCGCAACCGCTACAGCGTGTGGGGCGGTCGCCCGGAGGGGATGCAGGCGTTCGGGCGGGGCTCCGAGGCCCCGGCGTTCGTCCTCGTCGGCGCACGGGCCGGCCGGAGCGACTTCGAACGGGTCGACACCCGGGAGAGCTGGTACACCGACTTCACGGCCCGCTGCCTGGACCTGGACCGCTCCCTGGCCGGCGACTACCTGGCCAGGCTGCTGCCCCGGCTCGCCGAACCGGGCATCGGCGCGCTGGCGTACCGGCGTACCGGCGAGCAGCGCGCCGGACGCGGCCAGGACCGGGCCGGGGTGTACGGGCTGACCCCCGGGCACGTCCGGGTGCGTCCGCTCGCCGACGACGAGACGGCCGACGCCGCGCTGGTGTGCCGCGAATGCGGCTGGACGCAGACCGTGCCGCCGGAGCGGGTCGGGGTGTGGGCGGGGCTGCCCTGTCCGCTCAAGGGCTGTGCCGGCGCCCTGCGGCGGCCCCCGGCGGCGGACGCGGGGCGGGCCGGACGTGACTTCCGCGGCGACTACTACCGCCGTCTGTACCGGGAGGCCGACCCCTACAGCGTGGTCGCGGCCGAGCACACCGGCGTACTGACCCGCAGGGAACGCGAACAGGTCGAGAAAGGGTTCCGCGAAGGGGTGCGGCACACCGACCCCAACGTGCTGTCCTGCACGCCCACCCTGGAGCTCGGTATCGACATCGGCCAGTTGGAGGCGGTGCTGCTGGCCTCCCTGCCGCCGACGACCGCGGCGTACGTACAGCGGTCCGGCCGGGCGGGGCGCTCCACCGGCAACGCGCTGCTGGTGTCCCTCGCCGACACCAGCCCGCGCTCCCTCTACCACCTGGCCGAGCCCCGGCATCTGATCGCCGGGCGCATCCTTCCGCCGGGCTGCTTCCTGTCCGCCAGCGAGCTGCTGCGCCGTCAGTTCACCGCCCATCTGCTCGACCTCGCGGGGCGGGGCAGACTGGAGGGCGTGCTGCCGCTGCCCGACCGGGCGACGGCGCTGTTCGGTCCGGCGGGCTGGCTGCGCCACTTCGGGCGGGCCGTCGTCGGCCGGACCGACCTGGTGGACGACTTCCTGCGGCTGTTCCCCGAGGTCGAGGGGGTCCCCGACTCGGGAGCCTCCCGTGACGCCCACAAGGAGCTGCGCCGTTACGTGGAGCCGCTGCCCGACGCCGGTGACGCGGCGGCGGCGCGGTCGCCCGAGCGGTGGCTGGCCTGGCGGCTGCGGGACGCCGAGAGGGTCTGGGAGGCGGAGCGGGCGGAGCTGGTGGACCGGCTCGCCGCGATCGCCGAGGCCGCCGAGGCGTTGCACGACACGGTCGAGGACGAGGCCCGCGAGAAGCGGACTCTCGGCCGTGAGGCCGGGGCCGTGCGCGGGCAGTTGCAGACCCTCGCCCAGTCCGGCGCGCAGGCGTTCCTCGTCGAGCGGGGGCTGCTGCCCAACTACACCCTGGTGGAGAACGGCGTCCGGCTGGAGGCGGTCCTCACCCGCAAGGAACCGGCCCGGCGGGCCCGGGGGGCGGACGCGGAGCGCGCGCCGAAGAGCCAGTGGCGCACCGAGACACGCCTGTACCAGCGGCCCGCCGAGGCCGCGCTGACCGAACTGGCGCCGGGCAACTCGTACTACGTACTCGGCTACCGGCACGAGGTCGACGGGTTCGACCTCGGCGTCCGGCCCCGCGGCGGCGAGCAGACCAAGGACGGCACCGGGGAGGAGAGCCGGCCGGCGATCGCGGTGTGGCGGGTGTGCCCGGAGTGCGGTCACGTCCGCACCGGACGGGACGCCGAGGCGGACACCTCGCCGTGCCCGCGCTGCGCCGGACCCGGCATCGGCGGCCGGTCAGCGCGGTTCTCGGTGATCGTGCCGCGCAAGGTCACCTCCCGCGACCGGCGGGACGACGCCCGGATCATCGACGACCAGGAGTCCCGCAGCCGCCGCTACCACTCGACGGTGACGGCGGTCGACGTCGACCCGGCGGCGGTCAAGGAGAGCTGGCGGCACGAGAGCGCCGTCTTCGGGTTCGACCACGTACGGGAGGCGGTCGTACGCCGTTTCAACCTGGGCAGGGCCAGGCCGGGGCGGCGTCCGGACACGTTCTTCGCCGGGCGTGAGGTGAGCGTCAGCCCGTTCACCGTGTGCCCGCTGTGCGGCGGGGCCACCGACCGGGATGCGGGGCATCCGCCCGTGCAGGAGCAGGTGAGCGAGTCGATCGCGGCCCGGCCCGAGCTGGCGCACCACCGGCCCTGGTGTCCCACCCGTCGCCGGGCCCGGCCCGTTCAGGCGGCGGACGCGCGGGTGATCACGTGCGCCGAACACCGCACCGAGGCGCTGCGCGTCCTGCTGCCGGCCGCGACGCTGCAGGTCCCCGAGCGGCTCGCGTCGTTCTCCGCCGCGCTCCACCTCGGCCTCGCCCTGCGCTACGGCGGCGACCCCGCGCACATCCGCTCCGCCCCGACCGGCGAACCGGACCGGGCGACCGGCCTGACCCGCAACCACCTGGTGCTGTACGACTCCCTGCCCGGGGGCACCGGCTACCTCCAGCGGCTCGTCGAACACGACGGCGAGGAGTTCCGGGCCGTACTGGCCCGCGCCCAGGCCTATCTGCGGGACTGCCCCTGTGGGAAGGATTCGCGACGCCGCGCCTGCCACCTGTGTCTGCTCGGCTACGCGCCCGACCGGGACTACCCCCTGCTCGACCGGCGCGAGGCCCTGTGGATGCTGGACGACGTCCTCGGCGTGGACGGGCACAGCCGCTGGGACGTCCGCCGCGCCCGCAAGGAGGCGGACGGACGGGCCCGAGCCGGTGAGGGCGGCGGGGACGTGGACCGCCGACGTTTCGCGAAGCAGGCGCAGAGCGACCTGGAGCGGCGGTTCATCGACTGCCTGGACCGGTGGCTGGAGAGCGCCGCCGACGGCTCCGGGGTCGAGCACGAGGAGACGCCGACCGGTCGCCAGGGCAAGCGGTTCACCCTGCGCGGACGGGACGGTTCACCCGTCCACTGGGAGGTCGTCGCGCAAAAGCCGCTCGACGCCCACGGCACGGTCCCGGACCTGCTGCTGCGCCCCGCGGACGACACGGCCACCGGTGACGGGCCGCGCCCGGTACCGGTGGCCGTGTATCTCGACGGCTACCGCTGGCACGCCTCCGAAGCCGTCAACCGGATCGCCGGCGACGCGGCGAAACGCGCCCGCCTGCGGGCCGACGGCACGCTGGTGTGGCAGATCACCTGGGACGACGTCATCGCCTGGGAGAAGGAACTGCGCGAGCGGTCCGGGCGCGCCGGCGGCGCCGACGCGGACGAGGCGGCGGGAGCGCTCGCCCCCGCGCTGGCCGGGCCGCAGGCACGGGGCGCCTGGCCTCCGTACCCCGTGGACGACGACGACACGCCGGGCGGCAAGGCGCGTGCCCGGTGGGTGCGGCAGCGGCAGGACCCGGCGTACATGGACCGGCTGTTCGCCGGTGCGATCCCCGCACTGCTGGGGTTCCTGACCGACCCGGACCCGCGCCGGTGGCAGGTGCTGGCACGGCTCGCCGTGGCGGGCCTGATGAGCATGGCGCGGCGTGAGGACGTCGTCGACGCCGGGCCCGAGGCGGCGGTGCCGTGGGTGGAGGCCGCGCTGCGGGGCGGGGAACGCCCGGCGGTCGGCGGGGGCTCGGGCGGGCTGCGGCTGTATCCCGTACGCGACGGTTCGGGGCTGCCCCTGCTGCTGATCGGGGACTCCCGCGTCAGACCGCAGGGGCTGAGCGCGCTGGCGGTCCTCGACGACCGTCCGGAGGCCGTCGCCGGTGACGGTGCCGAGCACCGGCGGCGCTGGAAGGCGTGGCTGTGCTGGGGCAACGTCCTGCAGTTCCTGGACCCGTCGGGCGAAGGCCGGGCGGACGGACTGCAACTGGCCCGCACCGCGCTGGACGCCTTCGACGCGGGCCTGCTGGCCGCGACCGCCGGACAGGCGGGCGGGCTCCTGGCCGCCCTGCGCGAGGACCGGCAGGGTACCGGGCTGACCGATACCGGCGCGGTCCCGGCCGGGGGCGACGCGGAGCCCGGGCAGGGCGCCGGGGCGACCGGGGCCGAGACCGAGCCCCGGCGGGGTGCCAGGCCGACCGGGGCCGACACCGAGCCCGAGCAGGGCGCCGGGACGGCCAGGGCCGAGACCGAGCAGGGCGTCGGCGTCCGGCTCACGGGCTCCGGCACCGGTGCCGCGGTCGCTCACGGCGACGCCATCACGCCCACGGCTCTGGAGCGGACGACCGCCTGGCAACTCGTGCTGCGGGAGCTGTCGTACATGGGCGACCCGGCCGTCGAGAAGCTGGCGCTCGCGCTCGCGGAGCGGGGTGACGTACCGCCGCCCGAGGCCGGGTGGGACACGAGTGGAGTCTCCCGGCCGCTGGAACTGGCCTGGCCCGCGGCGAGGATCGCCGTCGTCCTGGCCGAGGACGCGCAGGACACCGGCTATCTGTCCGAGTGCCACGCCGCGGGCTGGCGGGTCGGGGACGCGGGTGCCTGGGACGAGACCGAGCTGGCCGCCCTGGTCCGTCAGGCGCGGTCCGGCGCGACGGACGAGGGAGGCGACGGAGCGTGAACACCCCGGTCAGGACACAGGTCATCCCGACCCCGCAGGCCAACGAGGACATCAAGGGCCTGGCTCCCGGCGACAAGAACGCCGTCGGCGACTTCGTCCGCAGGTTGCGCGACGACCGCTCCAACCGCGCTCTGCGGCTCACCCCGCTGCGGGACACGGGCCGCAACGGCCGGCTATTCCTCGCGAGGGTCGACAGCCGCGGGACGGCTCTGCTGCTGGAGACCGACGAGAACCGCTTCAGCCTCCTCGCCGTGCGGGTCGGCGACACGGCCCGCGACGAACTCGCCCGGATCACCGTGGAGATCAACGAGGTCTCCGGGGGCGTCGAACTCGTGGACCAGAGCGTGGTCAGCCGTGAGGTCGTCGCGCTCCCGCCCCGAGAGGACGCGGGCGACACCGGGGACGGGTTGCCGTCACCGGCCGACGGCACCGCTCATCCGGCCCCCCGGTCGCTGCCGGTGCCCCTGTTCGCCCGGCACGACGACACGGAACTGCTCCGCCTCGGCGTGTCCGCCTCGCTGCTTCCGGCGCTTCGGCGGATCACGGACCGGGCCCAGTTGGACGCGCTGCTGGGCCACAACCTCCCCGCTCTCACCCGCGACGTCCTGCTCGCCCTGAGCGACGGTATGGAGCCCGCCGACGTCCGGGTCCACATCACCGAGGCCTGGCGCGCCGACGACAAGGTGGATCCACACGACTGGGCGATGGCGGCACGCCGTCCGGTGTCCCGGGTCAGCACCGAGGACGCCGCCGTGCTCGACGCGCTCGGCGACGGATTCGAAGCCTGGCGGCTGTTCCTACACCCCGAGCAGCACCGCCTGGCCACCACCTCGTTCAAGGGGTCGGCCAAGGTGACCGGCGGCCCCGGGACCGGCAAGACGGTGGTGGCGCTGCACCGGGTGCGACACCTGGTGGACCGGCTTCCTTCGGGGCACACCAAGCCGGTGCTGCTCACCACGTACAACACCAACCTCGCCAAGGACCTGCGGGACAGGCTGTACCGGCTCGGCGGTGACGAGCTGGTGCGCCGGGTCGACGTGAAGTCGATCGACCGGCTCGCCCGCGAAGTCGTCCAGGAGACGCACCCCGGGTCCCCGCTCCCCCCTCCGCTGAGCGACGAGCAGGCGCTGAGCCTTTGGCACACCGTGTGCGCCGAGGCCGACGAGTACGCGTTCGACGCCGAGTTCCTGGACTGGGAGTTCAAACACGTGATCCTCGCCCTGGGGTGCGGCACCGAACAGATGTACCTCCGGGCCAAACGCGAGGGCAGGGGCGTTCTGCAGCGTCTCCCACGGCACCGGGTGTGGGAGCTGGTCCAGCGCTACCGGGCGCATCTGGACCAGCAACACCGCACCACGCACGCGCTCATCGCCGACGAGGCCGCCCGTGCGGAGGGCCGGCGGATGGCCAAGGTGACGGCGCAGGCCCGCTACAAGGCCGAACACGGTGGCCTCGACCTGATCCACCGCGAGGCCGGGAGCGGTATGTGGCTCAAGCCCCGTTACCGGCACGTGGTCGTGGACGAGGCGCAGGACCTGTCCGCCTCCCACTGGCGCATGCTGCGCGCGATGGTGACTCCCGGCCCTGACGACATCTTCCTGGTCGGTGACGCCCACCAGCGCATCTACGCCCATCAGGTGGTGCTGGGACGGCTGGGCATCAGCACGCCCGGCCGGGCCTCACGCCGGCTGACCCTCAACTACCGGACCACGCGCGAGATCCTGGGCAGCGCGCAGGGGCTGATGACCGGCGCGCGGTTCGACGACCTCGACGACAGCCCGGACACCCTCGACGGTTACCGGTCCGTGCTCACCGGACTGGCACCGCAGTACTGGCGTGCGCCCGACTGGCAGACCGAGATGCGGGCGATCGCCGTGCTTCTCAGGGAACGCCATGACCGTTACGGAACGCCCTACGCGGCGATGGCGGTCGGTGTCCCGTCGCGGGACGCGGCCAGGCAGTTGGCCGTCACCCTGGCGAACGAGCGGTACGGCATCCACGCCTGCGAGATCGGCAGGGACATCCCGGCAGGGGTTGACGCCGTGCGCATCGGCACGCTGCACGGCTTCAAGGGCCTGGAGTTCCAACGGGTTCTCCTCGCCGGGGTGAGCGAGGGCCTGATTCCGCATCAGCGGCTCGAAACCTACCGGCACGAACAGGTGGAACGCTACCGGCAGGAGGAACAGCGGTCCCGTTCGCTACTCTTCGTGGCGGCCACGCGGGCCCGCGACGAACTGGTGATCACATGGAACGGGAAGGCCAGCCGTTTCCTCCCGGAGCACGCCACAAGGAGCGCCGGGCACGCCACGGAACTTCTGGTGGACGACGGCCCGCCATCCGGTTCGGCAGCGGCATAGTCGGCCAGGACAAGCGGCTCGCACGGCCCGGCCGCTGCCGGCCCCTCCCGAACAACACGTAGCGGGGACCACTCCCCGGTTCAGCGTCGACGAGACGCTAGCAGGTGACCGGGGAGTGGTCCACGTTTGGGGGTGGGGCGGGCAGGGGTGTCATGTCACGTGCGTGCCAGGACCGTCCGCACGACTTGGCGCAGCATCGACTCCGGGTCCGGGGCCGGACCCGGGGAGCGCCACGCGACGAAGCCGTCGGGGCGGACGAGGACCGCGCCACCGCAGGTCACTCCGTGGGTCCTCGCCCAGTCGGTTTCGTCGTCGGCCGGGGACAGGTCGGCCTCCGGTGTCCCGCCCACGCGGTACGACTTCAGCGGGACCCGCATGTCGGCCGCCAGGTGTGTCGCCGCCTCGTGCCAACCGGTGGGCTGTGTCGCGTCGCTGAGCAGGACCAGGGAGTCCTCGTAGAGGTCCAGGGTGGAGATGCGGGCGTCGCTGTCGTCGCTGCGGCGGAGCCAGAGGTGGGGGGCCCTGCTGCCGGGGGCGCCGGTGAGGTCCAGGCCTTCCGGGACGACCGGCGTTCCCGGGTCGGCGCCGACCACGGCACCCTGGGGGTAGCGGTAGCCAAGGGCGACGTTGAGGATGCCGCGCTGCGGGCCTCCGCCGGGGCCGCCACCTGGACCGCCCATGGGGCCGCCCGCGTCGCCGCCTCCGGGGCCGCCCCCGGGGTTGCCGCCCGCAGGGCCACCGCCGGGACCACCCGCGGGACCACCAGGGCCGCCCGCGGGGGGACCACCAAGGCCGCCCGCGGGGGGACCACCAGGGCCGCCCACAGGGGGACCGCCAGGGCGGCCCATAGGGGGACCGCCCGCAGGGCCGCCGCCGGGACCGCCCGCAGGGCCGCCGCCGGGGCCGCCCTCGGGGCTGCCGGTCGGCCCCCCGCCCCCCATCCCCGGCGGTGGTGCGAAGCCCGGGTGGCTGTGTTCCACCGAGCGGCCCGCGGCTCGGGCGCTGGTGGCCTCCGCGACCGGGCGGCGTTCCGCGTCGTAGGTGTCCAAGAGGCCGTCGCCCGCCCAGCCCTCCAGGACCGCGGCGAGTTTCCAGGCGAGGTTGTGGGCGTCCTGGATGCCGGTGTTGGAGCCGAAGGCGCCGGTGGGGGACATCTCGTGGGCCGAGTCGCCGGCCAGGAGGACGCGGCCGGAGCGGTAGCTGCGGGCCACGCGCTGGGCGGCGTGCCAGGGGGCCCTGCCGGTGATCTCGATGTCGAGGTCCGGGTCGCCGATCGCGCGGCGGATGTGGGCGACGCAGCGCTCGTCGGTGAAGTCCTCGACGGTTTCGCCCTGTTCGGGGTGCCAGGGGGCGTGGAAGACCCAGTTCTCGCGGTTGTCCACGGGGAGGAGGGCTCCGTCCGCGTCCTCGCTGGTCAGGTAGCAGACGATGAAGCGGCGGTCGCCGACGACGCCGGCGAGGCGGCGGGAGCGGAAGGTGATGCTGACGTTGTGGAAGAGGTCGCCGGGGCCGCTCTGACCGATGCCGAGCTGCTCGCGGACGGGGCTGCGGGGGCCGTCGGCCGCGACCAGGTAGTCCGCGCGGATGGTGGTGTGCTCGCCGGTCTCCCGGCTCTTGACGATGGCCGTGACGCCGTCGGTGTCGGCCTCGAAGGAGAGCAGTTCGGTGCCGAAGCGCAGGTCGCCGCCGAGGTTGGTGGCGTGGGTGAGGAGTTCCGGCTCCAGGTCGTTCTGGGAGCACAGGCACCAGGAGCTGGGGCTGAAGCGGGCCAGTCCGCCCCCTGCGTCCATCTCCTTGAACAGCCACTCCCCCGCGTCACCGACCAGAGTGGGCGTCTGGAAGATGCCGTGGTTCTCGGCCAGGGTGGCGGCGGCCTTCCTGATGTCCGGCTCGGTGCCGGACACGCGGAAGATTTCCATGGTGCGGACGTTGTTGCCGCGTCCGCGGGGGTGGATGGAGGTGCCGGCGTGGCGCTCCACCAGGGTGTGCCGGATGCCCAGCCGCCCCAGGAAGACCGAGGTCGACAGGCCCACCAGGGATCCGCCGACGATGAGGACCGGGACGCGGTGGACCCCGCCCCCGGGGGCGGCTCCGCCGGACCGATCGGCTCTTTCGTTCATTGTTCGTCCTCCGTTGTGACGGACGTCCGTCCCGTGTCGTGACGGACGTCGTCTTCCGTTGTGACGGACGTGGTCCTTCGTCGTGACGTACGTCGTCCTCGGTGCTGACGGACGTGCGCGCTCCGTACATCGGACCGTCGTCGCGTGACTCGCCCCGCGACGGGTGTGCGCCGGGGGTCTTCATGCATGCCCCCTGCGGCCCGCGGCGGCTCAGGCTTCACCCGCTTAACCCTCCTGGTTCGCGGTCCCCGCGGGCACGGCTCACGATCGTGCTTACTGCGACCGCCGCATCACGCCGGAGCAATGGCGCACGCCGCGACGATCGCCCCAGTCCACGAGGAAGTTCCCGGAGAAGAGGTGGGCCGGATGACGGTCTCTCCCGTCGTAGCGACGGATACCGTGTCGGCAGATGCCCTGACCACAGACGCCACGGCGGTATCGGCCGCCGTGGCCGCGGACGCGGTCGGCGTGTCGGTATCCGCGTTCGACGGATCCCGCGTGCGGGTCGTCCTGATGCTGGACATCCACGACGGAATGCAGCAGGAGTTCCTGGACGCCTACGACGGCATCCGCGACCGGGTCGCCGCCGTTCCGGGACATGTGAGTGACCAGCTGTGCCAGTCGGTGGACAATCCCACCCAGTGGCTCCTCACCAGTGAGTGGGAGAGCGCGGAACCCTTTCTGGCCTGGGTCAACAGCGAAGAGCACCTGGACACCGTCGAGCCGCTGCAGGACTACGTCCGCGACACCCACTCCCTGCGCTACAGCGTGCTGCGGGAGACCGCCGGTGAACAGCCCCCGTCCGCCGCGGCCGGTGAGCCGCTGCGGGCCGCTCCACGGATCGGGAGCAACGTCGTACGGCACGCCCTGACCTTCACCGTGCGGTCCGGCAGTGAGGAGGAGGTCGCCCGGCTGCTGGCCGGCTACGCGCCGCCCGACGCCCGCGTCGACGACTCCGGCCGGCTGCTCCGCACCTCGGTCTTCCTGCACGGCAACCGGGTCGTACGAGCCGTGGAGGTGCAGGGCGACCTGCAGACCGCACTGCGCCACGTCGCCCAGCAGCCCGCGGTGCGGGCCGTCGAGGAGGCCCTCAACCCGTACCTGGAGCAGGAGCGGGACCTCCGCGACCCCCGGGCCGCCCGGCGGTTCTTCACCCGGGCCGCCATGCCGGCCGTCCACCACGTGGCGTCCACCGACGAGGCGGACGCGCGTCGCCCGCAACGCGTCGCGCTGCTCTACCCGGTCCGCCCCGGCGCCGGTCCGGAACTGGCCC
The DNA here is from genome assembly GCF_042268605.1 of Streptomyces sp. NPDC056296. Taxonomy (NCBI): domain Bacteria; kingdom Bacillati; phylum Actinomycetota; class Actinomycetes; order Kitasatosporales; family Streptomycetaceae; genus Streptomyces; species Streptomyces sp. NPDC056296. The sequence goes on from NZ_JBHJRX010000016.1 coordinate 43,691, forward strand.
GGCTGCTGGCCCGCCAGGACGCGGCCGCCGCGCACGCACCGGACAACCCGGTCCTCGCCGTCACCGTGTTCCACCGTGACGACCTGGTCGTACGGCTCGTCGACATGGACGGCGACCCGGACGACGCGCTCGCGTTCGTCCTGGGTCTGCACAAGTCCGCCGACGCGTCCGCCGACGGGTCCCGGGCCGGCGGAGGTGCCGGGGTGGCCGTGGCCGAGCGGCTGCTGGACACGGCCGCCCTCGGCGTCGACGGGCCCCTGACGGAGGCCCGCACGCTGTCGCAGCTGCTCGCACGGGCCCGTATGACGCCGCTGACCGACCGGCGTTCGCCCGCCACCTGAACCACACGGCCGAACCACACGGCGAACCACTCGACCCGACGACCAGGCCGGACCCAGCGGCCGAGCACTCGGCCGAAGCACGCACCCGAAACCACGCTCCCCACGCAGTCGGCCGGGCCCAACGGCGCGCCCGCCGGACCACGCGGCACTCCCCGACCTCCCCGACCTCTCCGACCTTCCCCACCGCCTCCAGTCAGCCCGGAGTGAACGACATGACAGACCAGCAGGTACGCATCGTCTCCCTCGGCGACATCGCGCCGAACCGCCGTCGCGGCGGAGACCTCCGCGCCCTTCTCACGCCCACCACCGCCGAGTCGACCAGTGGCTTCATGGGCGTGGCCATCGTGCAGCCCGGCGACCGCATCGCCGAGCACTACCACCCGTACTCCGAGGAGTTCGTGTACGTCACCGAGGGCGGGCTGGAGGTGGACCTGGACGGGGTGCCGCACTCCCTCGCCACCGGGCAGGGGCTGCTGATCCCGCAGGACATGCGCCACCGCTTCCGCAACGTCGGTGACGTAGAGGCGCGCCTCGTCTTCCACCTGGGGCCGCTGGCCCCGCGGCCGGAGCTCGGCCACGTCGACACCGAGGACGCGGCGGGCAACGCCCTCCCCCAGAGTGACCACGCGGGATGCGCCGGGCACGAGCGCCCCGCCACGGCGGCCGAGGCGGTGTCATGACCCGGCGACGGGTGGCCGTCACGGGCATAGGCGTCGTCGCCCCGGGCGGGATCGGCGTGCCCCAGTTCTGGGGCCTGCTGTCCGACGGCCGTACGGCGACGCGCCGCATATCCCTGTTCGACCCGGCCGGGCTGCGTTCGCAGATCGCCGCCGAGTGCGACTTCGAGCCGCTGGAGCACGGGCTGGACCTCGCCACGGTCCAGCGCAGTGACCGGTACGTGCAGTTCGCGCTCGTCGCCGCCGCCGAGGCGGTGCGGGACGCGAACCTCGACATGGCGCGCGAGGACCCCTGGCGGGCCGGCGCCACGCTCGGCACGGCGGTCGGCGGCACCACCCGGCTGGAGCACGACTACGTACTCGTCAGCGAGCGCGGCTCGCGGTGGGACGTGGACGACCGGCGGGCCGAGCCTCATCTGGAGCGGGCCTTCACCCCGGCGACGCTGTCGTCGGCCGTGGCCGAGGAGTTCGGCGTGCACGGGCCGGTGCAGACGGTGTCCACCGGGTGCACGTCCGGCCTGGACGCGGTGGGGTACGCCTACCACGCCGTCGCCGAGGGACGCGTCGACGTGTGCCTGGCGGGCGCGGCGGACTCGCCGATATCGCCGATCACCATGGCCTGCTTCGACGCGATCAAGGCGACCTCGCCGAACAACGACGACCCCGCGCACGCCTCCCGGCCCTTCGACGCCGACCGCAACGGCTTCGTCATGGGCGAGGGCGCCGCGGTGCTGGTCCTGGAGGACCTGGAGCACGCCCGGGCCCGTGGCGCGGACGTGTACTGCGAGATCTCCGGCTACGCCACGTTCGGCAACGCGTACCACATGACCGGGCTCACCAAGGAGGGCCTGGAGATGGCGCGGGCCATCGACACCGCGCTCGACATGGCGGAGCTGGACGGCTCCGCCATCGACTACGTGAACGCCCACGGCTCCGGCACCCAGCAGAACGACCGGCACGAGACCGCGGCCGTCAAACGCTCGCTGGGCGAGCACGCCTACGCGACGCCGATGAGCTCGATCAAGTCCATGGTCGGCCACTCGCTCGGTGCGATCGGCTCGATCGAGCTGGCCGCGTGCGTGCTGGCGATGGCCCACCAGGTGGTGCCGCCCACGGCCAACTACACGACCCCCGACCCCGAGTGCGACCTGGACTACGTGCCGCGCGAGGCACGGGAGCGGACGCTGCGGCACGTGCTGTCGGTGGGCAGCGGCTTCGGCGGATTCCAGTCCGCCGTCGTACTGAGCGGTTCCGAAGGAGGGCTGCGATGAGCGGACCACAACGGGCCAGGCGCCATCAACAGGACGGAAGCAGGCGTGCCGTCGTCACCGGACTGGGCGTGGTGTCCCCGCACGGGATCGGGGTCGAGGCGTTCTGGAAGGCGGCCGCGGACGGCGCCAGCAGCCTCGGGCCCGTCACCCGGGAGGGCTGCGAGGACATGCCCTTGCGGATCGCGGGCGAGGTGCGCGGCTTCGACGCGGCCGAGACGGTCGAGGGGCGTTACCTCGTCCAGACCGACCGGTTCACGCACTTCGCCCTGACCGCCACCGAACTGGCGCTGGACGACGCGCGTTTCGGCCGCGCCGACGTCGAGTCGCCGTTCTCCGTCGGCGTGGTCACCGCCGCGGGGTCGGGCGGCGGCGAGTTCGGGCAGCGGGAGCTGCAGAACCTGTGGGGCCAGGGGTCGCGGTACGTCGGCCCGTACCAGTCGATCGCCTGGTTCTACGCGGCCAGCACCGGCCAGATCTCCATCCGCAACGACTTCAAGGGCCCCTGCGGGGTCGTCGCCGCCGACGAGGCGGGCGGCCTGGACGCCCTGGCGCATGCCGCGCTGTCCGTACGGAACGGCACCGACACGGTGGTCTGCGGCGCGACGGAGGCGCCGCTCGCCCCGTACTCGATCGTCTGCCAGCTGGGCTACCCGGAGCTGAGCCGGGCCACCGAGGCCGACCGCGCCTACCGCCCGTTCACCGGCGCGGCCTGCGGGTTCGCGCCGGCCGAGGGCGGTGCAGTACTCGTGGTGGAGGAGGCGGCGGCGGCCCGGGACCGCGGGGCGGAGGTGCGGGCGACGGTGGCCGGGCACGCGGCGACCTTCACCGGTCCGTCCCGCTGGGCGGAGTCCCGTCAGGGGCTGGCCCACGCGATCGAGGGCGCGCTGGCCGAGGCGGGCTGCCGGCCCGAGGAGGTCGACGTGGTGTTCGCGGACGCCCTCGGTGTCCCGGAGGCCGACCGGGCCGAGGCCCTGGCCCTGGCCGACGCGCTCGGCCCGCACGCGCGGCGCGTGCCGGTGACCGCGCCCAAGACCGGCACCGGGCGGGCGTACTGCGCGGCGCCGGTGCTGGACGTGGCGACGGCGGTGCTGGCCATGGAGCACGGGCTGATCCCGCCCACGCCGCACGTGTTCGACGTGTGCCACGACCTGGACGTGGTGGCCGGCCGGGCCCGCCCCGCCGAGCCGCGCACGGCCCTGATCCTCGGCCGCGGGCTCATGGGCTCCAACTCGGCGCTCGTCCTGCGGCAGGGCGACGCCGCACCGTCCGCGGACCGATGACCGACCCGACCAACGCCGACCCCGACCGAGCGCCGCTTCCGGGCGAGCGCCGACCCGAGTCAAGGAGGACACCCATGACCGACCAACTGGACTACCAGGTGACCGTCGAGGAGCTGGCCGCGCTGATGAAGCGCACCGCCGGCGTGCACGTCGACCCGGTCGCCCTCCGGCAGCAGGCCGACGCCGGTTTCGACACGTTCGGCCTGGACTCCCTCGGCCTGCTGGGCATCGTGGCCGAGCTGGAGAAGCGCTACGGGCTGGGCCTGCCGGAGCAGGCCGAGCGCTGCAAGACGCCCGCGGATTTCCTCGCGCTGATCAACGGCGCCCTGAAGACGGGAGTGTGACATGGCAGGCCACACCGACAACGAGATCACCATCGCCGCGCCGATGGAGCTGGTCTGGGACATGACCAACGACGTCGACGACTGGCCCCGGCTGTTCAGCGAGTACGCCTCCGTGGACGTGCTCGACCGCGACGGCGACCGCGTCACGTTCCGGCTCACCATGCACCCGGACGCGGACGGCAAGGTGTGGAGCTGGGTCTCCGAGCGCGTCGCCGACCCGACGACCCGCACCGTCCGCGCCCACCGGGTCGAGACCGGCCCCTTCCAGTACATGAACATCGTCTGGGAGTACACCGAGACCGCCGACGGCACGCGGATGCGCTGGACGCAGGACTTCGCGATGAAGCCGGAGGCGCCCGTGGACGACGCCTGGATGACGGACAACATCAACCGCAACTCGCGTACGCAGATGGCCCTGATCCGGGACCGGATCGAGCAGGCCGCGGGCGAGCGGCGGACCGCCTCGGTGCTCGCCGACTGAGACCGCGGACCGAACGGCACCGCGGACCGAACGGCACCGCGGACCGAACGGCAACGCCGGACCGAACGACACCGACGGAGGGCATCTCCCCATGCACCACACCCTGATCGTCGCCCGGATGGCACCGGGCGCGGCGCCGGACATCGCGAAGGTGTTCGCCGAGTCCGACAGCGGCGAGCTGCCGCACCTGGTGGGCGTCAACCGGCGCAGTCTCTTCGAGTTCGGTGACGGCGTGTACCTGCACCTCATCGAGAGCGACGAGGACCCGGCCCCCACCATCGGCAGGCTGACCGGGCATCCGGAGTTCCGCCAGGTCAGCGAGCGGCTCGAACCGTACGTCTCGGCGTACGACCCGGCGACCTGGCGCGGTCCGAAGGACGCGATGGCGCGCTGCTTCTACCGCTGGGAGCGGACCGCCGCCGGCTGACGGCGCGTCGTCCCGCACACCGCGTCGTCCCGCACACCGCGTCGGGGTCGCCCCGCCTCCCTCGGGCGACCCCGACGCACGTGTGTGCGCCTACGACGGGCCCGTGGCTCGCGGACAGCCCAGGACGCCGAAGGGTTGTACACCAGAACCGAACACCTGCGTGAGAAGCCCCACGTGGCGTCCTGTGACGTTTCCGCACGTCCTTCCGCTTTGATCTTGGGGGCACAAAAGCACACAGGAACCCACTGTGCGCGCCCCGCCGACCAGCAGAGAGGACGCACGCCGTGGGCCGATCCACAGCCCGCCGGTCCAGCCGAAGAGCCGTGCCGGACGGTGCCGGGCGCAGGTCCCGCGCCCGGAGACGGAAACGCCGGGGTCCCGCCCGCGTCGTCCTGGTCGGCCTGACGTTCGGGTCCGTACTGCTCGCGGCGGGCGCCGCCGTCGCCTACTGGCGGGACACCCGGCCCCCGGTGACGGACGACCAGGTGGCCGATGTCGCCGACGCCCTGGACGCCGCCGAGCGCACGGCCGGCCCCGGTGCCGCCGGCGGGACGCCGTCCGGGTCGCCGAGCCCTTCCGCGTCGCCGTCGGCGAAGGCCTCGCCCTCGTCCTCGCCGTCCCCCTCCACCATCGCCATTCCCGCGACCGGCCCCGGCACCTTCGTCACCGCCGAGGCCGACGGCTCGACCGTGGGCACCGGCAGCCGCGTACGCCGGTACAAGGTCCTGGTCGAGGAGGGCATCGACATCCGGCCGAGCGCCGCCGCGGCCGAGATATCCGACGTGCTCGCCGACCGCCGCGGCTGGACCACGGACGGGACCAACTCCTTCCGGCTGGTCAGCTCGGGGTCGTACGACTTCGTGGTGAAGATCGCCACGCCGGGCACCGTCGACGAGATCTGCGGCGCCTACGGTCTGCGCACCCGGGGCGAGGTGAACTGCGCGGTCGGCACGGACGTCGTGGTGAACCTGAAGCGCTGGGTCCTGGGCTCCCCCGAGTTCGACGGCCCGATCGGCGACTACCGGGCACTGATCGTCAACCACGAGGTCGGCCACCGCATCGGCCACGGCCACGAGACCTGCCCCGGCCCCGGGCTGCCGGCCCCGGCGATGATGCAGCAGATCAAGGGCCTCAAGGGGTGCGTCGCCAACGCCTGGCCCTACGACCGCGACGGCGAGTACCTGGGCGGGCCCTCGGTCTCCTGAGCACTCGGTCGAGGTTTCTTGGGCGCTCGGTCGGGCGCCCGGCGGGGGCGTTCGGCGGACGGTTCGCGGGACAGCGCGTGGGGCGAGGGGTGATGATCGGTCCATGACCACCACTCCGCGTTTCGACCCCCGCGCCCTGCTGGCGGAGAGCCGGCTCGGCGTGCTCGCGACGATCAAGTCGGACGGCCGCCCGCAGCTCTCCCCCGTCATGCCCGCCTACGACCCGGAGGCCGGCGTCATCCGCGTCTCGACCCGCGAGGGACTGGCCAAGACGGCGAACCTGCGCCGGGACCCGCGGGCCACTCTTGAGGTGACCGCCCCGGACGGCAGGTCCTGGGCCACCGCCGAGGGCGTCGCGACCCTCACCGGGCCGGGCATCGACCCGCACGGACCGGAGGTGGAGGCGCTGGTGGAGTACTACCGCGCCGCCGCCGGAGAGCACCCGGACTGGGACGAGTACCGGATGACGATGGTGTCCGACCGCCGGGTGCTGCTCACGATGACGGTGGAGCGCGTGTACGGGGCCGACATCGGCTGAACGGGCGCGGTGGGGCGGGCCGCAAGATTTGTGCCCCCGCGGTGATAGATCCGCCCGCCGTTTCCGTACCTCCTGGCGAACGAGTACGAGTCGAGACGTCGAGTCAGTCGAGTGCGAGTCGCTCGCGTCGCCCCTGGAGGCATCATGCGCCTGTCCCGCAGCAGGATCGGAGTCGTCGTCCTGTTCGGTGCGATGACCCTGACCCTCACCGCGCTGGCCTTCCCGGCCATGCTCGGTCTGGACAAGGCCGACGGCAACCAGGACCGGGTCATCGCCAGCACCAGGTTCGGGCCGCTCACCGAGGCCGACCGTGACTTCGTGGTCAAGGTCCGGGCCGCCGGGCTGTGGGAGTACCCGCTGGGCGAGATCGTGATGGAGCGCGGTACGTCGAAGGCGATGAAGACGGCCGGCGAGCACCTGGTCGTCGGCCACGCCGGTCTGGACGCGATGTGCCGCGAGATCTCCCCGGAGCTGGGCATCACGCTGCCCAACCGGGCCTCCCCGCAACAGGAGGACTTCGTGGCGACGGTGGACGCCAAGAGCGGCAAGGAGTTCGACTCGTCGGCGGTCAACATCATGCGGGTGACCCACGGTCAGATCTTCCCGGCGATCGCCAAGATCCGGGCCACCACGAAGAACACGCTGGTGCGTCAGCTGGCCGACCTGGCCAACGACACCGTCCTGGACCACATCACGGTGCTGGAGAAGACCGGGCTCGTCGAGTACGACCAGGTCACCTTCCAGCAGACCGGACCGGCGAAGCTGCCCAGGGAGAAGGTCACCCCGCCCCCGCCGCAGCCGGGCGAGCGGGTGCTGGTGCTCAAGCCGCGGCCCGACCTGAACGTGAACACGGCCTCCCCGACGCCCACCCCGTCACCGGCGGCCCCGTGAGCGCCGAACGCGTCAGGCGTCCCGGGCGGCGGTGACGTCCGCGGCCCAGCCGAGCGGATGCGGCTGAGGGTCGTCCGGTGCCGGGTCGAGGGGTTCGCCGCCCGCCTCGCTGAAGGCGGTGAGCGCCTCGACCAGCGCCGCCCGCTGGCCCGGCGCGAGCCGTTCGACGATCGCGGCGACCTCGGAGCGGCGCCGGGCGCTGACGTTCGCGACGGTGCGTCGGCCCTCGTCGGTGAGCCGGAGAAGGGTTTCGCGCCGGTTGTCGGGGTTGGTCTGCCGGTCGGCGAGCCCGGCCGAGATCAGCCGGTCGACCATGCGCATCGCCGTCGACGGGGCGACCTGGAGGTGGTCGGCGAGCGCGACGAGCTTGGTCGCGCCTCTGGTGGAGAGCACCATCAGCATCCGGAACTGGGGCAGCGTCACCCTTTCCTCCACCTCGGCGAGCGACCGTGCGGAGACGGCCACCAGCAGTCGCGACGCGGCCAGCACGGCCCTGGTGACCGCGTCGACATCGTCCAGGCCCCCGACGGGCATCTCACGCTCCGGCATGTGTCCTTTCTACCGTGCCGAAGTCCCTGCTCACTCACCTGATCAGAAGGCGGAAGGCCCGGCCGCCGTCCCGGCCGCCCGGCGACCGGGCCGGCGCGAAAGGAGCAGTGGCCACTGCCCGTCCACCTTTTCCCTGTGCAAAGGTGGAGGCGGAGTCCCGAATCAGGAGGGCGGGAATGGCACGCACGGACCCGACACCCCACCGGCCCCGGCCGCCCGCCGGTCTGCGGCGCACCGCCGCCCGGCTGCCGATCCTCCTCTTCCGCGGGGGGCTCGGTCCCCTTTTCGGCAAGCGGCTGCTTCTGCTGCACCACACCGGCCGGATCAGCGGCCGTGACCGCCGGGTCGTGCTCGAAGTGGTCTCCTACGACTCCGCCGAGCCCGGTGAGTCCACTTGGACCATCGCCTCCGGCTTCGGCCCGGAGGCGGACTGGTACCGGAACCTCCGTCAGCAGCCCAAGACGGTCATCCAGTTCGGCAACCGCCACCACGCCGTCACCGCCCACTTCCTGCCCGCCGAGGAGGGCGCCGGGATCATGGCGGAGTACGCCCGGCGGCACCCGGGAACGGCTCGGCGCCTTTGTGCGTTCATGGGATTGGCGGTGGACGGCGGCGAGGAGTCGTTCCGTGCGGCCGGACGGGCCATCCCGTTCGTGCGGCTCGTCGCGGCCGACGGAGTCCGCCGGGCCCCGGGATCGGTGGCGGGCGGAAGAGGGCGGCAGGACCGGCCGCCGTACGGGCCGACGAAGAGAGGAAGAGCGGGATCATGACCGCTTCCGGGCCGGGCAGCGGCGCGACGCCGGAACAGCCGGATCAGCCGGATCAGCCGGACCAGCCGGACCAGCCCGGCGGTACGCCGTCCGTGCCGGAGTACGTCTGGCGGCAGTTCCTGGAGGACGACGAGCGCGCCATCCGCGCCTGTGCCCTCAGGGAACCCGCCGCGCGGGACCGGACACCCGGTTGGCGCCCCCGGCCCCCGGACGGCGCGGACAGGCACACGCACACGGACGCACCCGCTGCCCGTCCGTCCGGCGTGGTCGGCGAGCTGTGGCACCCGGAGGATCCATGGACCGGCCCGGCCTGGCGTGCGCTGGACGGCCGTGCCCGGGTCCGGCGGGTCGGCCGGGTGATCGGCACGGCCGCCGCGGTCGCCCTCGCCCTGACGGCGTGGTCGCAGCTGTCCACCGGCCCCGGCACCCCGGGCGGCGGACCGGCCGAAACGATCGGGCAGCACCTGGAGGAGAGCCCCGTCCTGGAGAGCCCCGTCCTGCCCACCGCCGCCTCTCTCGCACCGACTGCCTCGGGCGACGCGAGCCCCGCGGTCTTCGAACCCGCCCCGTCCGCCGTTCCCCGGGCGTCCTCCTCCTGGGCCGTCAACTGACTGAAGGGCACACCGAGCGGCACTGTCCTCCACTCGTGCCGGGCGGCGTCAGGCGCTGCGCTTGCGCGGCGGCGTCTTCTTGGCGGTGCTCTTGGCGGGCGCGCTCTTGCCTGCCGGCTTCTTGGCGGTGCTCTTGGCCGCCGTCTTCTTCGCGGACCCCGCGGACTTCGCCGTCGACTTCGCCGTCGACTTCGCCGTCGACTTCCCGGCGGCGGAGGCCGTCGACTTCTTCGCCTCCGTCTTCTTCGCCGCCGTCTTCTTCGCGGCGGTCTTCTTCGCGGCCGTCGAGGTCGACGCCTTGCCGCCGGTCTCCTTGGGGGTCCGGCGGGACGACGTCCCGCGCTGCGGCAGGGTCCTGACGTCGGCCTCCTCGGCCGGCCCGGCGCCTTCCCCGCCCCGGGACTCCCGCGCCGCCCGCACGCTGCTCTCCAGCGCGGCCATCAGGTCCAGCACCTTCCCGGGCGCTGCCTCCTCGCGGGTCTCCGGGGGCGTCTCGCCGGCGGCCTTGGCGGCGATGACCTGCTCCAGCGCCTCGCGGTACTCGTCGTGCAGGTCGTCCAGGTCGATCTCGCCGAGGGTGTCCATCAGGGCGTCCGCGAGGTCCAGCTCCTGGTCGCGGACGGTGACACCGGCGTCCGGGGCGACGCCCTCGGGGGCACGCACCTCGTCCGGCCACAGCAGGCCGTGCATCGCGATGGCGTCGCCGACGACCCGGAGCATGCCGAGGCGCTCACGGCCGCGCAGGGCGAACTTGGCGATGGCGACCCGGTTGCTGCGCCCCAGCGCCTCGCGCAGCAGCGTGTACGGCTTGGCGGCGGGCGCGCCGCTCGCCGCGAGGTAGTACGCGGAGCCCATCTGGAGCGGGTCGATGCGCTCCTCGGGTACGAAGGCCACGATCTCGATCGTCCGTGCGGTCGGGATCGGCAGGTGGGACAGGTCCTCGTCGGTGATCGGGATCATCGAGCCGTCGGCGTCCTCGTAGGCCTTGCCGATCTCGTCCTGGCCGACCTCGCGGTCCTCCAGCTCGCAGACCTTGCGATAGCGGATGCGGCCGCCGTCCTCCGTGTGGATCTGGCGGAAGGAGACCGCGTGGCTCTCGGTCGCGTTCACCAGCTTGATGGGGATGCTGACCAGGCCGAAGGAGATGGCGCCGTTCCAGATGGATCGCACGTGCAGCACCCTTCCTGTCGGTCGACTGCCGAATGACCGCCGGGATGGCCGCCGGGATGACCGTCGGGCGGTTTGTCGCTTTTTCGTGAGATTCTCATGGTATGGCGCCTATCACAGAGGTGGAGGGGCGACGGGTCGCCCTCAGCAACCTGGACAAGGTGCTGTATCCCGCGACCGGCCTCACCAAGGGCGAGCTGCTGCACTACTACGCGACGACCGCCGAGGTGCTGCTGCCGCACCTGCGGGACCGGCCGGTGTCCTTCCTGCGGTATCCGGACGGTCCGGACGGCCAGGTGTTCTTCACCAAGAACGTGCCGCCGGGTACGCCCGACTGGGTCACCACGGCCGAGGTGCCCCGGTCGGAGGGGCCGGCGCGGATGGTGCTGGTGCAGGACCTGGCGTCCCTGATGTGGGCGGCGAACCTGGTGACCGAGTTCCACACGCACCAGTGGACGGCGGACGACCCCGACGAGGCCGACCGGTTGGTGTTCGACCTCGACCCCGGGTCGCCCGCGACCGTCGTGCACTGCTGCGAGGTCGCGCTGTGGCTGCGGGAGCGGCTGGCGGCGGACGGGATCGAGGCGTACGCCAAGACGTCCGGGGCGAAGGGGCTGCATCTGCTGGCGGGGGTGCGGGGGTCGTCGTCGGATCGGGTGTCGGAGTACGCGAAGACGCTGGCGATGGAGGCGGAGCGGGCTCTGCCGCGGCTGGTGGTGCACCGGATGACGCGCAGCCTGCGGCCGGGGAAGGTGTTCGTCGACTGGAGCCAGAACGCGGCCCGCAAGACCACGGCCACTCCGTACACGATGCGGGCGCGGTCCGTGCCGGCGGTCTCCACTCCGGTGACGTGGGACGAGGTGGCCGGGTGCCGGCGGGCGGAGCAGTTCGTCTTCCGGGCGCAGGACGTCGGTCCGCGGGTGCGGGACCACGGCGACCTGCTGGCGCCGCTGTTCGAGCGGCGGCGGGCGGCGGACCTGCCCTGATCCGAACGACAGCCCCTAGACGCGCGTCCAGGTGGCGCGGTCCCGGGCCATGGCGTGCAGGGCTTCCACGTCCGCCGGTTTCAGCATCCCGCCCAGGCGGGCCAGGTCCGGCAGCTCCGCGTCCGTGAGCACGCGGACCGAGCGGGGCGGGGCGGTGACGGTCACGTTCGCCGGGTCGACGAGGACGAGGACGGGGTGCACCTCGGCCGTCAGGGCGTAGGAGGCCCGGTCGGCGTCGGCGCGGACCCGGCGCAGCAGGGGGAACGGCTCGCGGCGGCCCAGCGCGACCAGGGGGTCGGTGATGTGGACCCGCTGCCTGCGGGCGGGCCGCACGTGGAGGGCGAAGAGACCGCCGGGGCCGATCACCAGGTGGTGGACGCGGTCGCCGCCGGGCAGCGGGACGGAGTGCAGGGTGTGCCAGCCGGCGCCGTCGAGGCGGTCGAGGGCCGCCCCCGCCGACTGCTCGGCCGCCAGCGCCCGGCGACGCGGGTCGGGCCGCAGCCGGTGCGCCGGGCCGGGGTCGCGTTCCAGGTCGACCAGGAGCGCCTCGCCGGGCCGGTTGGGGGCGAGGTCGTCGTCCGGGTGGAGGGAGAGCCGGGCCAGCTCGGCGGGGGTCGGGACCGGGGGCGGGCCGACCGTGACCGGGCCGGTGAGGAAGGGACCCAGCGCTTCGAGGACCTCGTCCTCGCGGTCGTCGCTCAGCAGGTTGACCCGGGCCGCCTCACGGTCGTACCAGGCGACGTTCCCGCCGTCCGGGAGGCAGACGTACAGCCGTTCCTGACCGTGCCGCCAGGTCGGTATGACGCGCAGTCCGTTCATGCACCATCACCCCACGACCATGGGAACAGGCGGGGTGCTGCGGGGGCAAGAACCCGGTTACCTTTGGGAGGAGTTGGGCAGGCCCTCGGGTGGGATGGGGAGGCACCGTTGCGTACCCGTGGGAAGGGATCGGACGTCCCGGCTCCGGGCAGGCCGTGGGACGAGATCGTGCCGGGCCTGTGGATGGGCGGGCACGAGTTCCAGGGGCCGGTCGGCAGGCGGGAGTCCGTCGTCGTCCGGGACGAGTTCGATCTGGTGCAGACGCTGCTGCGGCTGCCCGGGCACGGGCCGGACGAAGGTGTCGAGCACCATGTGTGGCCGATCCCCGACGGCCCCCTCGACGGGACGCAGCTCGCGGGGGTGATCCGGCTGGCGGAGGCCGCGGGTGAGGCGCTGGACGAGGGCCGCAAGGTCCTGGTCCGCTGTTACCACGGGTACAACCGCTCCGGTCTCGTCGTCGCCCACACGCTGATGCGCCGGGGCGGCACCGCCGAGGATGCGGTCCGGCTGATCCGGTCCCGGCGCTCGCCGTGGGCGCTGCACAACGACCTGTTCGTGGAGTACCTGCGGGCCGGCCTGGTCACCGCGCGGCTGCTGGAGGAGCTCGCCGAGTAGCCCGGCACGCCTGCGCACGCACAAAATGGACTTCCGTCCGAATAAGGTGTATCGGATCACCGATGCCGATCACCTGATTCGCCTGCTGACCGAAACCCAGGAGTGCAGTGCTCCCGAGCCGCCGCGGACACCCCGTCCGCGTCCCCGCCGCCGTCGCGCTGCTCCTGGCGACAGCGGCGGCCGGGGCGCTGACCGCCTGCGGTGACTCGGGCGGACTGCGCAGCGCGGGCGCGACGCCTGCCGCCCAGAGCCCGGCCCGGCTCTGGCCCGACCTGACGCCGGCGTCGAGTCCGGCCTACGACATCGGCGAGGTGGACAACGAGGTCGTCAAGGGCGTCGCCGTGCCCGGCGGCGACATCCGCGAGGCCAACCCGGTGGCCGCCGTACGGGCCGAGATCACCGCGCACCCGGACGACTACGAGGGCGACGAGGCGCCGTACCGCGAGACGGCCCGCCGGATGGCGGACTGCGACTCGGGCGGCTCGGACGGCACGGACGGTGAGCGCGGCCGGTGCCCGGTGCTCAGGCCGTACTACCGCGACCTGACCGGCGACGGGCGCCCCGAGATGACCCTGGGCTTCCGGCTGCTGCCCGAGAAGCTGACCGCCGTCCGCGTCTACACGGTCGAGAAGGACCGGCTCGTGCGGGTCATGTCCTACGACGACGCGGTGAGCGCGGTCGAGCTGGCCGGGCGGACGGTGATCGTCCGGTCGCCCTCGGAGGTCGCGGGGTACGAGTACCGGCTCCAGTGGACGTGGGACCCCGACCAGCGGGCCATGCTCCTCACGAGCGACGAGATGCTGCGCACGGACGACGGCGGCAAGCACACGAAGCGTCCGTCCGCCTCCCCGTCCACGTCGCCCTCCGCCTCCCCGTCGCCGCCTGGGCCCCCGTCGGCGTCCCGGTCCGCGTCCCCGTCGGCGAGCGCCCGGTGAGACTCGCCCTCCCCCGGTGGACCGGCCCGCTCGCGGTGAAGGCCGCCGTCTTCATCACCGTGATGTGCTGTGCGCTCGCCGCGCTGCTCGGCGTCCTGGTACACGTCTCGGTCACCAACCAGACCGTGGGGCAGGCCCGCGACGTCGCCCTGTCCCGGCTGGGGGAGGCGACGGAGGCCTACGAGGCCGGGGACCCGCTGCGGCGGGGCGCCGGCGTCGATCCGCCGGGGCTGCCGGAGCGGCTGCGGGAACTGGCCGCCTCGGGCCGACGCGGCACCATGGTCGCCGAGCACGACGGGCGCCCCACGATGTGGGCGGCGGGCCCCGCCGACGGCGGCCGGGCGCTCGCGGTGCGGGTCGACCACACCCAGGGACAGCGCACCATCGACGGCCTGGACGGCGCGATCGTGTGGTCGTCGGCGCTGGCGATCGGGGCGACGCTGCTGGTGGGCGCGTTCGCGGTGACGCGGGTGACGCGGCGGCTGCACACGACGGCGCGGGTGGCCCGGCGGATCAGCGCCGGCGACCTCGACGCGCGGGTCGGCGATCCCCGTGCGCAGGATCCGACGCGCCCGCAGGACGAGGTGGCCTCGGTGGCCGCCGCGCTGGACTCCATGGCGTCGTCGCTGCAGGGCAAGCTGCTCGCGGAGCAGCGGTTCACCGCGGACGTGGCGCACGAGCTGCGCACCCCGCTCACCGGCCTGCACGCGGCGGCGGAGCTGCTGCCGCCGGGCCGCCCGACCGAGCTGGTGCGGGACCGGGTGGCCGCCCTGCGGACGCTCACCGAGGACCTGCTGGAGATCTCCCGGCTGGAGAGCGGGCGGGAGCGGCTGGAGGTGGACCCGGAGGCGCTGGGCGCGCTGGCCGGGCGGGTCGTCCGGGGCTCCGGCACCGACACGCGCGTCGACCTCGTACGCGACACGCGGGTGGAGACCGACCGGCGGCGACTGGCGCGGGTGCTCGGCAACCTGGTCGCGAACGCGCACCGGCACGGGCGGGCGCCGGTGGTGCTGACCGTCGACGGGCCGGTGATCACCGTACGGGACCACGGGGACGGCTATCCGGAGTACCTCCTCGCCCACGGACCGCAGCGGTTCCGCACCGAGGGCGGGACGAAGGGCCACGGCCTCGGGCTGACGATCGCCCTGGGGCAGGCGGAGGTGCTCGGCGCACGGCTGGAGTTCACCAACCCGCCGGACGGCGGGGCGCTGGCGACCCTGACCCTGCCTCAGCAGCCCTGACGGGCCCCGGAGGGCCGGCCGGTTCTCCGATGGCTCAGTGCGGCGGGCGGTCCGTACCGGGCGCTCCTAATGTGGCGGTTAGTCACCTGAAGACCCGTTCGCTCCCGGGAGGAACTCCCATGTCCCTGCTGTCCGCACGCTCCCCGCGATCACCACTCCTGCGCGGCCTCGCCACCGCCGTCGCCGCCGGCGCGCTCGCCACCGCCGTCGCCGTCACGCCCGCCGTCGCGAACGACGAATGGGGCGGCGGCGGGGACTCCGGTTCCGGCATCGCCACCGCCAACCCCTCCGGAGGCAACGGCGGCGGGAACGGCGGCGACGCGTGGGGCGGCGGGAACGACGGCCGCCAGGAGCAGGGCAGCTACCGGGGCGTCGTCACCACCGACCGGCTCCCCCTGCGCACCTCGCCGACGCGCGGCGGAGAGGTCATCCGGTACGCCCGCCGGGGCGAGACCGTCCGCATCTACTGCAAGACCCCCGGCGACAAGGTGAAGGGCAACCCCCTCTGGTACCTCCTCACGGACGGCACCTGGGCCTGGGGCCCGGCCCGCTACATCGACAACATCGGCCCCGCGCCGCGCTGGTGCTGATGCGGACGACTCACACACCACACCATTTAGGTAAGTTCCGGACATGACCAAGGCCGGAACCGGAACCGGAATCACCGTGGCACAGGCGGACGCGCCCGCTCCCGTCACCCGTCTTCCCCGGCGCCGTGGCATCGAACTCACGCTGATCCTCATGGCCGTCCTGCTGTCGGTGTTCGGCTACTGCAACGTCGGCCTCGCCCAGCACGGCACCCTCCCGCCCGGCGCCGCCGGTTACGGCGCCGGGCTCGGCGTGCTCGCGCTCCTCGCCCACCTGGCGGTACGGCTGCGCGCGCCCTGGGCCGACCCGCTCCTGCTGCCCATCGGGGTGCTGCTCAACGGCCTCGGCCTGGTGCTGATCTACCGGCTCGACCTGGAGACGCCGGGCGACCGGGCGGCCCCCACCCAGCTGGTGTGGTCGACGCTGGGCGTCGGGCTGTTCATCGTGGT
Organism: Streptomyces sp. NPDC056296; assembly: GCF_042268605.1. Taxonomy (NCBI): domain Bacteria; kingdom Bacillati; phylum Actinomycetota; class Actinomycetes; order Kitasatosporales; family Streptomycetaceae; genus Streptomyces; species Streptomyces sp. NPDC056296. The sequence continues at coordinate 59,876 of NZ_JBHJRX010000016.1, forward strand.
CGTCCTGCTCCTGCGCGACCACCGCGTGCTCCAGCGCTACGCGTACGTCTGCGTCGCCGCCGCGCTCGTCCTGCTCACCGTGCCGATCTTCTTCCCGGCCGTGAACGGCGCCCGCATCTGGATCCGGATCGAGGGCTTCTCCATCCAGCCCGGCGAGTTCGCCAAGGTGCTGCTCGCGGTGTTCTTCGCCGCCTACCTGGCCGCCAACCGCAGCGCGCTGGCGTACGCGGGCCGCCGCGTGTGGCGGCTCCAGCTGCCCACCGGTCGCGTCCTCGGCCCGATCGTGGCGGTGTGGCTGGTCAGCGTCGGCGTCCTGGTCCTGGAGCGCGACCTCGGCACCTCGCTGCTGTTCTTCGGCCTGTTCGTGGTCCTTCTCTACGTCGCCACCGGCCGCACCGGCTGGATCGCCGTCGGCCTGCTGCTGGCCTCGCTGGGCGCGGTCGCCGTGGGCTGGCTGGAGCCGCACGTGCACAGCAGGGTGGAGGACTGGCTGCACCCCTTCGCGTCGATCGAGGCGGGCCGGGGGCCCAACCAGCTGGCCCAGTCGCTGTTCGCCTTCGCGGCGGGCGGGGTGACCGGCACGGGCCTCGGGCTCGGCCACTCCATCCTGATCGGGTTCGCCGTCAAGTCCGACTTCATCCTGGCGACCGCGGGCGAGGAGCTGGGTCTCCTCGGCCTGACCGCGATCTTCCTGCTGTACGCGCTGCTGGTGGAGCGCGGCTACCGGGCGGGCCTCGCCGCACGCGACCCCTTCGGCCGGCTGCTCGCGGTCGGCCTCTCCTCGATCGTGGCGCTCCAGGTGTTCGTCATCGCGGGCGGGGTGACCGGGCTGATTCCGCTGACCGGCATGGCGATGCCCTTCCTGGCCCAGGGCGGCTCCTCGGTCGTCACCAACTGGGCCATCGTCGCGCTGCTGATCCGGGTCAGCCACGCGGCCCGCAGCCAGGCCGGCCAGGCCGGTCCGGCCGACGGGCGGGTGGCGCCGTGAGAGCCGAGCAGCTCCGGTGACCCGGCACATCCGGCACGCCGCCGCCTTCTGCGCCCTGCTGCTGGTCGCCCTGTTGGTGAACGCGGCCCGGGTGCAGATCGTCCAGGCCCCGGAGTACGACGACAACCCGGCCAACCGCCGCCCGGACATCGCCCGCTACCAGCAGCCGCGCGGCGACATCCTGGTCGGCGGCGAGCCGGTCACCGGCTCCCGGGACACCGGCGAACATCTGCGTTTCGAACGGACGTACCAAGAGGGCCCGTTGTACGCGCCGATCACCGGCTTCGCCTCGCAGGCGTACGGGACGACCCTGCTGGAGCACGCCGAGGACGGCCTCCTCTCCGGCGCCGACCCGATGCTCGCGCCGCTCCCCCTCTGGAACGACGTCACCGGGGCCCACAACCCGGGCGGCGACGTCGTGACGACGATCGACGGGGCCGCGCAGCGGGCGGCGTTCGAGGGGCTGGGCCGGCGCAAGGGGGCGGTGGCGGCGATCGAACCGTCGACCGGGCGGATCCTGGCGCTGGTCTCCACGCCGTCGTACGACCCGCAGCTGCTCTCCGGGAACAGCACGGCCGCCACCCGGACCTGGGACCGGCTGAACGGCGACCCGGACAAGCCGATGCTGAACCGGGCCGTGCGCCGGACCTACCCGCCGGGTTCCACCTTCAAGGTGCTCACCGCGGCGGCGGCACTGGACGCGGGCGTGATCCGGGACCTCGACGCGCCGACCCGCTCTCCCGACCCGTACACGCTCCCCGGGACGCGTACCCGGCTGACGAACGAGGCCGACGGCTGCCGGGACGCCTCGCTGCGGGAGGCGTTCGAGTGGTCCTGCAACACGGTGTTCGCCAAGCTCGGCGTGGACGTGGGCGTGCGGGGCATGGCGGCCACGGCGGAGGCCTTCGGCTTCAACGACGACGGGCTGCGCATCCCCTTCGCCGTCTCGCGGAGCACCTTCGACACCTCGGTGGACCGGGCGCAGCTGGGGCTGTCGTCGATCGGGCAGTACAACACGCGGGCGACCCCGCTGCAGATGGCGATGGTGGCGGCGGCGGTGGCCAACGGCGGCCAGGTGCGCTCGCCGTACCTGGTGGAACGGACGATGCGAGCGGGCGGCAGCCTGGTGGCGACCGCCGGTTCGCGGCCCACCCGGGAGGCGATGCGTCCCTCGACGGCGGCGCGGCTCAGGGAGCTGATGACCGGCGTGGTGGAGAAGGGCACCGGCGCGAACGCCGCGATCCGCGGCGCCACCGTCGGCGGCAAGACCGGCACGGCCCAGCACGGCGTCGGCAACTCGGGCACGCCGTACGCGTGGTTCGTCTCCTGGGCGCAGGGCGACGACGACCTGGAGCCGAAGGTCGCGGTCGCGGTGGTGGTGGAGGGCTCGACGGCGGACCGCGAGGACATCAGCGGGGGCGGGCTGGCGGCGCCGATCGCGCGGGCGGTGATGGAGGCGGTGCTCAAATCCTGAGACGGGGGTGACTTCGTGGACGCGCTCGACCCGGTGAACGCGACCGCCGACGCGGCCGAGGGCTTCGTGTGGCGGCTGCAGAGCGAGTCGGGTAACGCGACGGACGTGCCGTTCTTCGGCGACGACTGGCTGATCGTCAACCTGACGGTGTGGCGGGACGCGAACGCCCTGACGGCGTTCATGTACCAGGGACAGCACCGGGAGATGCTGGCGCGGCGCAGGGAGTGGTTCGAGCGGCTCGCGGAGGCGGTCACCACCCTGTGGTGGGTCCCGGCGGGGCACCGGCCGACGGTCGCGGAGGCGGAGTCACGGCTGCTGCACCTGCGGACGCACGGGCCGACGCCGTACGCGTTCACGCTGCGGACGTCGTTCCCGGCGGGGTCGTCGGTGCCCGTGACGGGCGCGATGCCGGAAGGGCTGGGCTGCTCGGTCCAGGGACCTGAGCGCCTCCCACTTCTTTACTCGCGGTCAACAAGTCGCGCGCAGGGGATTGACGAGCTTACTGACACGCAGTCTCATAAGACTCAGCGAATGAGAGTAACCGCGGGTAACCCGAACCGTACGACGAGGTGGGACAGCCATGACGACCCTGACGGAAGCCGACGCGCTCGAGGGCCTGCGCGACGCGCTCGGCCTGCTCAAGGACCGGGAGCAGGTGGCCGAACGGCTGCTCGACTCTTCCGCCAAGCACTCCTTCGACCCGGACAAGGAGCTGGACTGGGACGCGCCCTTCGAGGACGGCAAGTGGTACTGGCCGCCGGAGCTGGTGTCGCTGTACGACACCCCGCTGTGGAAGCGGATGAGCGAGGAGCAGCGCATCGCGCTCTCCCAGCACGAGGCCGCGGCACTCGCCTCGCTCGGCATCTGGTTCGAGCTGATCCTCATGCAGCTGCTGGTGCGGCACATCTACGACAAGGCGGCGACGAGCGCGCACGTGCGCTACGCGCTGACCGAGATCGAGGACGAGTGCCGGCACTCGAAGATGTTCGCCCGGCTGATATCCCGCGGTGAGACGCCGTGGTACCCGGTGAGCCCGGTCCACCAGCACCTGGGGCGCCTGTTCAAGACGATCTCCACCACGCCCGGCTCCTTCACCGCCACGCTGCTCGGCGAGGAGGTCCTGGACTGGATGCAGCGGCTGACCTTCCCCGACGAGCGGGTCCAGCCGCTGATCCGGGGGGTCACGCGCATCCACGTCGTGGAGGAGGCCCGCCATGTGCGCTACGCCCGTGAGGAGCTGCGCCGCCAGATGGTGACGGCCCCGAAGTGGTCGCAGGAGTTCACCCGGATCACCTCCGGCGAGTTCGCCCGCGTCTTCTCCATCGCCTTCATCAACCCCGAGGTGTACACGAACGTCGGCCTGGACAGGCGCGAGGCACTGGCCCAGGTGAAGGCCAGCGGCCACCGCAAGGAGATCATGCAGACCGGCGCGAAGCGCCTCACCGACTTCCTGGACGACATCGGCGTACTGCGCGGGGTCGGACGGAAGCTGTGGAGGTCGTCGGGGCTGCTGGCGTAGTCGGGCCGGTCCGGACCGCTCCGGTCCGCTCGCGTGGGAGGTCCCGGGGGTGTGCGGGTTACGCTGCGGTTCATGACCCCGCAGGCCCCCACCCCCGCCTACCGCCGGCTCAGTGTCGAGGAGCGCCGCGTCCAGTTGCTCGACGCGGCGCTCGCCCTCTTCGCGCACCGGCCGCCGGAGGAGGTCTCCCTGGACGACGTGGCGGAGCAGGCCGGGGTCTCGCGGCCGCTGGTGTACCGGTACTTCCCCGGCGGCAAGCAACAGCTGTACGAGGCCGCGCTCAGGTCGGCCGCCGACGAGCTGCGGATGTGCTTCGACGAGCCCCGCGAGGGCCCGCTGCTGGCCCGGCTCTCCCGCGCCCTGGACCGCTATCTCACCTTCGTCGACCAGCACGACACCGGCTTCAGCGCTCTGCTGCGCGGCGGCAGCGTGGCGGAGACCTCCCGGACCTCCTCCATCGTGGACGGCGTGCGCCGGGCCGCCGCCGACCACATCATGAGCCACCTGGACGTCGCCGAGCCCGGCCCGCGGCTGCGGATGACCGTCCGGATGTGGATCACCGCGGTGGAGGCGGCCTCGCTGATCTGGCTGGACGAGGGCAAGCAGCCGCCCGTCGACGAGCTGCGGGACTGGCTCGTGGAGCAGTTCCTCGCCGTGCTGACCGTCACCGCCCGCCGCGACCCGCAGACCGCGACGCTGGTCGAGGCGCTGGCGGCGGACATCTGACACCGGTGCGCGGATCACTGACACTGGTGCCGTGAAGAGCGAAGAGACCCCCTTCGAGGGCGGCCCGATGGACGGGCGGGTGCTGCCCGTGCTGGTCGGCATGACCGGGCACCCGCCGAAGACGTACCGCATCCCCGTACCGGGCCCGGACGGCGGCCCGCCCACCGTGCTCGTGTACCGGAGGGTGCCCCGGGACGCCCGGGGCGGGCTGCGGTTCGCCCGCTGGAAGTACGTGTACGCCCCCGAGGGGGAGAACGGCGCGGGCGGGAAGGGCTCCGGCCGACGGTGGCCCTGGTCCAAACCGGACGCCGAACCGGACGCCAAGCCGGACGCCGCCGATCCAGACGCCACGCCGGGTGGCAAGCCGGACGACGCCCACGGGTGACCCCGTTGCGCCGAACCGCGCACACTCGGCGCGCGAGCCCCGGAAACACGTCACATGCTCACCGTGCGGAGCGGACCCACCGCCTCGCGACGGAGGTGATGGCGTGTCAGGAAGGCTTCTGCGTCTGGTGTGTACGGCGGCGGTGGCGGCCGGGATCGTCCTGTCGCCGGTACCCGCCGCGGCCGAACCCGAGCCCGGCGCCGGCGGCGAGCGGTCCGTGGCCGAGCTGCTGACGGACCTTCAGAGGCTGTACCGGGAGGCGGAGAAGGCCACCGAGACCTACAACGGCACCGAGGAACGGCTGAAGGAGCAGCGTGCCGAGGTGAAGCGGCTGGACGCCGAGCTGGCCCGGACCCGGCTGTCCCTGCACGACAGCCGCGGCGCGGCCGGACGGCTGGCCCGGCAGCAGTACCGCAACAGCGGCGATCTCTCCCCCTATCTGCGGCTGCTGCTGGCCCGCGACCCGCGGCACGCCCTCGACCAGGGGCACGTGATCGGGCAGCTGGCCCGGGAACGGGCCGACACGGTGGGCCGCCTGACCGGCGTCGAGAAGAGGGCCGACGAGCTGGCGGGGCGGGCGCGCGAGGCCCTGGACGAGCAGGTCGCCCTCGCGAAGCGGCAGGAGAAGGAGCGGAACGACGTCCGCGACCGGCTGCACGCCGTCGAGGAACTCCTCGCCTCGCTCACCCCCGAGGAGCTGGCCGCGCTGGCGGAGTTCGAGACGAGCGGGATCGCCGAGGAACAGGAGCGGTTCATGGCGTCCGGCGCGCTCGGCGACGACGCCAAGCCCTCCGCCGAGGGCGACCGGGCGGTGCGCTTCGCGGTGGAGCAGCTCGGGAAGCCGTACGAGTGGGGCGCGGAGGGCCCCGCGTCGTACGACTGCTCGGGCCTGACCTCGGTGGCCTGGAACCGGGCCGGGACGCCGATCCCGCGGACCAGCCAGGAGCAGTGGGCGCGGCTGGACCACGTCCCGCTGGGCGAGCTGCGCCCCGGTGACCTGGTCGTGTACTTCCCCGAGGCCACCCATGTGGCGATGTACCTCGGCGACGGAATGGTCGTCCAGGCACCGCGCCCCGGCGCCGAGGTCAAGGTGTCGCCGATCGCGGCCAACCCGGTCCTGGGCGCCGTACGGCCCGACCCAGGCGGGGAGCCGCTGCGGCGGTACACGCCGCCGAGGCTCCCCGAGGGGGCGACGGACGGGTCCGACGCGGGGTACGCGGACGCCTACGCGCCGGCCGCGCCCGAGACCTCCATCAGGTAGCCCTCGGTCTTCGCCGGGTCGTAGAAGAAGTTCTCGAAGTCGGCCGGGTCGTTGAAGCCGTTGGCGAAGCGGTCGGCGACCGGCTGGAGCTGGCCGGCGGCGCCGATCAGGGCCAGGATGTGCTCCGGCGGCGGGGCGAGCATGGCGTTGGTCCACTTGGTGACGTGCTGGGCCGTCTCCCAGTAGCGGTCGAAGGTCTGCCGCATCCAGGCCTCGTCGAACTCCTTCTCCCCCTGCTCCAGGATGGAGGCGAGGTAGGAGACGGCGCACTTGGAGGCGGAGTTGGAGCCCTGGCCGGTGATCGGGTCGTTGGCGACGACCACGTCCGCCACGCCGAGGACCAGGCCGCCGCCGGGCAGGCGGCCGATGGGGTTGCGGACGGTGGGGGCGTAGCGGCCGGCGAGCGTGCCGCCGGCGTCGGTCAGTTCGACCTTGGTGGCCCGCGCGTACTCCCAGGGGAGGAATTTCTCCATGAGTTCCAGGGTCAGGGAGAGGTGCTCCGCCGGGTCCTTGACGTCCTTGAAGGCGTCCAGCGGGCCGCCGGGTATGCCCTCCCAGAACAGGATGTCGGCGCGGCCCGAGGTGGTGAACGTCGGCATGACGAACAGCTCGCCGACGCCCGGGACCAGGTTGCAGCGGACGGCCTCGGTCTCCGGGTGCTCCGGGCGCGGGCCCATCCCGTGGACGTAGGCGACGGCGAGGGCGCGCTGCGGCTCGGCGTACGGGGAGCGGGAGGCGTCGCGGCCGAACATCTGGACCAGCTCGCCCTTGCCCGCCGAGACGAGGACGAGGTCGTAGGCGCGGGCGAAGTAGTCCAGGTCGCCGACGGCCGCGCCGTGGATGACCAGCTGGCCGCCGCGCTGGGCGAAGGTCTCCATCCAGCCGGCCATCTTCACCCGCTGGTCGACCGACTGCGCGATGCCGTCGAGGCGCCCCAGCCAGTCGATCGCGCGCTGCGAGGGGCCCGGGTCGAAGGAGCCGGGGGCCGCCACCGAGACGCCGAGTCCCTCGATCTTCGGGGCCTGGGACTCCCAGAAGTTCAGCTGGAGATCGCGCTCGTGCTGGAGTGCCGTGTGGAACATGCACTGCGTCGACATCACCCGGCCGGTGCGGATCTCGTCCGCGGTCCGGTTGGACATCAGGGTGACCTCGTAGCCGTGCGACTGGAGGCCGAGGGCGAGCTGGAGACCGGACTGGCCGGCTCCGACGACGAGTATCTTCCGCATGCGGGGGACGCTCCTAAAGGGACTACTACTCGGGGGTTTCGTCGAGCGCGTGGCCCACGAGGGACAAGAGGGTCTCGATGGCCGAGATCCGGCGGCGCGCATCCATGATCATTACAGGTATGTGCGCGGGGATCGTCAACGCCTCCCGCACGTCGTCCGCCTCGAACAGCTCGCTGCCGTCGAAGTGGTTCACGGCGACGACGTACGGCAGTCCGCAGCTCTCGAAGTAGTCCAGGGCCGGGAAGCAGTCCTTGAGGCGGCGGGTGTCGGCCAGCACGACGGCGCCGATCGCGCCGCGCACCAGGTCGTCCCACATGAACCAGAACCGCTGCTGGCCCGGCGTGCCGAACAGGTAGAGCACCAGGTCGTCGTCGAGCGTGATGCGGCCGAAGTCCATGGCCACGGTGGTGGTGAGCTTGCCCGGGGTGGCGGTGAGGTCGTCGGTCTCCTCGCTCGCCTCGGTCATCAGCGCCTCGGTCTGCAGGGGCGTGATCTCCGAGACGGCGGTGACCAGCGTGGTCTTGCCGACACCGAAACCACCCGCCACCACGATCTTCGTGGCGACGGGCGCGCGGGTGGCGTCCGTCTGCCAGGGCTGCATGGGCTCGTCGGGGTCGACGAGCGGGGAGACGCCGTAGGCGGCGGCGTCAGAGACGACGGAGTCCACTGAGCACCCTTTCGAGCAGAGCGCGGTCCGGGCGGCCCGTGCCGTGGCCGGTTCCGGTGCCGTACACACGGATCTTTCCCTGGTCCGCCAGGTCGCTGAGGAGCACGCGGACCACGCCGAGCGGCATCTTCAGCAGCGCGGCGATCTCGGCCACCGTACGCATACGGCGGCACAATTCGACGATGGCCCGCATCTCCGGCATCACGCGGGAGGTGAGGCTGCCGTTCGTCAGTTCCTTGCGCTCCTCGGCGGCTTCCAGCGCGGCGGTGCCGGCCGTGGCGCCGACGAACGTCTCGACGAGCAGGACGTGGCCGAAGCGGGTGCGGCCACCGGTGAGCGAGTAGGGGCGTACGCGGGCGGGCTTGCGGTCGGCTCCGCGTACGGGGAGGTTCTTCGGGGACTTCCTGGGGCTGCTGCTCATCGGGTACTCCCCGTCGAGGTCGACTCGGTCTCCAGGGATTTCCGCAGCTCGCTGCGGAGTTCGGGGGTCAGGACATGGCCGGCGCGGCCGACGAAGAGCGCCATGTGGTACGCGATGACGCTCATGTCGGCGTCCGCGGAGCCGTGCACGCCGAGCAGCGAGCCGTCGCTGATCGACATCACGAACAGGCTGCCCTCGTCCATGGCGACCATCGTGTGCTTCACGTTGCCGAAGTCCATCAGCCGGGCGGCGCCGATGGTGAGGCTGCCGACGCCGGAGACGACGGTGGCGAGGTCGGCGGCGGAACCGCGCGGGCCGGTACGGCGCACGGCCGCCTGGGCCTCGCGGGCCGCGTCGTTCCTGTCCTGGTCGGAGGAGAGGAGCAGCAGGCCGTCGGAGGAGACCACCGCGACCGAGAGGATGCCGGGCACCTCCTCGACCAGGTTGGTCAGCAGCCAGTGCAGATTGCGGGCTTCACTGCTGAGTCCGAAGGTACTGGGCGCGGTCAACTACTTGCCTCCTCGACAGTGCCCCCCGTGGCTTCTTCGGTTGTCCCTGCTGCGCCGGCCGGCGTCTCGTCCCGACCGGTCCGGTCGGCGATCTCCGCCTCGACGTCGCGGCGACCGGCCTCCGCCCCCCGGCGGAATCCACCCAGGCGGCGGCGGAGCGCGTCGGCGTCGACGGAACCCGCCGTGCGCGGCCGTGGGGCCGCCGCGGGTGTGCTGAGTTTCGGGGTCCGCTTGGGCAGGCCCTTTTCGGTGACGGGCTCGGTGGTCTCGGCCGGCCCGGTGGTCCCGGCGCCCTCGGCCCGCGCGGTGCCCTCGTCCGGGGTGCGGTCGTGGGTGTCGGGGCCGATGGCGTAGGGGTCGGCGGAGCGCTGTCCGGGGAGTTCGGGCGCGGTGGGCTCCTGCGGGGCCGGCTCCGGCGTGGACTCGTCCGGTGCCGGGGTCTGGGCCGGCAGCAGGAGGGCCATCGTGCTGTCGTCGGGGAGGTCGCGGCCAGGGAGGGACGATTCGGTGCCGTCCGTCTCCGGGGCGGACTCCGGGTCCCGGTCCGAGTCCGAGTCGGAGTCGGAGTCGGAGTCGGAGTCCAGGCCGTCTTCCCGTGCCTGCTCCGTCTCTGGAGCCGGGACCGATGCCGGTGCCGGTGCCTGTGCCGGGACCGGTGCTGGACCCGCTTCCGCCTCCGAGCTCTCCGCCGCGTCGGCCCCCGCCTCGTCGGCCTCCGCGCGCCGTACGGCCTGTTCCGCGGAGGCGACCAGCGGGTCGACGCCCTCTCGCGTGCGCTTCTCCGCGCGGCCGTGCAGGACGTTGGAGTTGGCCTCCGCGTCGGCGCCCGGCAGGGAGAAGGAGCCCGTGCCCTCGGTCATCGGCACGGTCGGGGCGAGCGCGGCCGGCGGTGCCGCCGCGAGCAAGGTGCCCGGCAGTACCAGGACGGCCGCGACACCGCCCTGCTTCTGCTCGCGCAGCCGCACGCGCGCCCCGTGCCGGTGGGCGAGCCGGGCCACGACGTACAGGCCGAGCCCGAGACCGTCCTCGCCCTCCTGGTCGTAGGGCGCCTCCGGGTCGAAGTCGGTGAGGCGGGCGTTGAGCCGCTGGAGCCGCTCGGTGGCCATGCCGATGCCCTCGTCCTGGACGGAGAGCATCACCTCACCGTTCTCGAGCAGCCAGCCGGAGACCTCGACGGGCAGGTCCGGCGGCGAGAAGGAGGTGGCGTTCTCCATCAGCTCCGCGAGCAGGTGGGAGAGGTCGTCGGCGGCGAACCCGGCCACGTGCGCGTGCGGCGGCAGCGCGGCGATGCGAACGCGCTCGTACCGCTCGATCTCACTGACCGCGGCCCGGACCACGTCGACCAGCGGCACCGGTCCCGCGCTGTGCTGGACGTGCTCGGTGCCGGCGAGGACGAGGAGGTTCTCGCTGTGCCGGCGCATGACCGTGGCGAAGTGGTCGAGCTTGAAGAGAGTGGAGAGGCGGTCCGGGTCCTGCTCGCGCTCCTCCAGGCTCTCGATGACCGCGAGTTGCCGCTCGACCAGGCCGAGGGTGCGCAGCGCGAGGTTGACGAAGGTGGAGCCGATGCTCTTGCGCACGACCTCCAGCTGGGCGGCGGACTCGGCGAGTTCGGCGCGCAGTCCCTCGCGGGCGTCGGCCATCTTCTGCCGCTGGCCGACGAGGTGCTTGCGGTCGGCCTCCAGCGTGTTGACACGGTCGGCGAGCGTGGCGGCGTGCGTGTGCAGGGCGTTGACCGAGCGGACGACCTGGGCGAACTCGTCGTTGCGGCCGGTGAAGGCGACGGGCTCTTCGGCCGTCGGGTCCTCCGCGCCGGCCAGCCGGGCCGAGCCGCGGCGCAGCACCGAGAGCGGGCGGGTGAGGGTACGGGCCATGGCGGTGGCGACGCCGACGGCCAGCAGGATCAGGGCGCCGAGGGCGGCGATCCGGATCTCCAGCGCGGTGACGTCGTCGTCGCGCAGCTCCTCCAGGGCCGTGGTGCGCTTCTCGTAGAGGGCGGACTCGGCGCCCCGCATGGCGTCGACGCGGGCGGAGAGCGCGGCGTCCAGCCTCTTGGTGCTGGTGCCGAGGTCGTCGTCGGAGAGCGTCGGCTCGTCCGTGAGACCGGCGAGGTACTTGTCGGCGGAGTTGACCTCGGGGCCGGCGACGGTGGCGTCGAAGCTGCCGCGCGCCTCCTTGGGCGCGCCCTCGCGGAAGTCGGCGAGGGCGGCGTCCGAGCGCACCCGGGCCTGCTGGGCGGCGGCGGCGAGTTCGTCGCGCTGCTTGGCGTCGGCGTCCGAGGACGTGGTCGTCTCGGTCGGCAGGCCCGTGATCGGGTCGATGACGGTCTGGGTGCTGCTCGGCACGTTCAGGGCCGCGAGCAGCAGGCCCCGGGTGGCGGCGGCCTGCTGGACGGCGGTGTCCAGTTCGGCCAGGGCGTACGCGCCGGCGCCCGCGCGGGGCGGCATCTGCTCGGCCAGTTCCTCGGCGAGGGCGTGGAGTTCGCTGATCGCCTCCGAGTACGCCTCGTGCGCCTGGAGAGCGGTGCTCTTGCCGGTGAGCGCCGCACGGCGCAGTGCCGCGACGGCGTCGAGGTCCTCGCGCAGGGAGGCCGGCGTGTCGGTGTCGGCGCGCAGTTCCTCCACCTGTCGGTCGACACGGGCGCTGCGCTGCTCGGAGGGCGCCTTGGACTTGGGGCGGCCGGCGGCGATGTAAGGGGTGACCTCGTCCCGCTCGTCGGCGAGGGAGTGGGCGAGGGTCAGCGCGCCCTGGGTCTGCTCGGCGAGCGTCACCAGTTCCTGGGCGTCGTGCAGTTGCCCGGAGGCGGCCACGACCGACGGAGCTCCGGCCCCGGCGATGGCGGCGGCCACGACCGCCACGGCGGCGATGAGGCGGTTGCGTACGTGGGTCGGACGGCCCTTGCCGACGGGGGCCTGGGGCGGCGCCGGGGTGGAGGTGCCGGGGGTGCGCTCCGCGCTCCCCACGGGGGCCGTCTGCTTGCCCGCCTGCTTGCCTGTGCGACGAGGCCGCGTCTTCTGCACCGGTGCTCGCATTCCTGACTCGTGTACCCGTGGGCCCGGGTGGCGCTCCGTCAACTGGCCGGTCGGCGCGTGCACCCTCCGCCACGCTCTGGGCTGCTCCTCGGCCGCCGACTGCGCATCGGACGGGGAGACCGCGTGAGCAGGGCAGGCACCCCACCGGATCCCGACCCTCCCAGTGCCAGTGGGCGGTGGGCGTGCATCATCCGACCCGCCACCCGAAGGAGTGAACCCCGGACGGGAGTTGGGGAGCAAGTTCCCCCGGCTCGTGCGACGCGCCTGCGCGGCGCGCCGGTTGGACGTCTGCGACGGGCGGTGGCACTATGTGCCGCCACGCCTCGCCGGAGTGCCGAATTCCACCCCAAATCCGGCGTCTGACCTGCGCCCCTGCGTCGATCCCGGGAAGTTGCCAGCCTTTTGCGGATGGCGTGAAGAGGTCGTGCAGACTGGCCGGATGCGCACGGAACTCGTCTCGGAACCCGGCCTCACCGACCACCCCAACGAGGACTTCGCGAGCGTCGGACTACCGGCCTCGGGACAGGGTGGTTCACTCGTCGTACTGGACGGCGTGACACCGCCGCGGAGCGCGACGGGGTGTCGGCATTCCGTGCCCTGGTTCACCGCGCGCCTCGGTGGCGCGCTGACCGAACTGACCGTTTCACTGCCGGATATCCCCCTCACCGAAGCCCTGTCCCGCGCCATCGCTCGCACCTCGGCGGCACACGCGGAAACCTGTGACCTTTCTCACCCGCGGACCCCACAGGCAACCGTGGTCCTGGCCCGCTGGTCCCCCGCCGCCGTCGAGTACCTGGTCCTGTCGGACTCGGCCCTGCTGGTGGAGGCCCCCGACGGCACGGTCACGGCGGTCCTGGACGACCGGCTGGACCGGCTGCCCCGCTCGGCCCTGGCCACGGACGCACTGGTCGACGCCAACCTCCGCAACAAGGAGGGCGGCTTCTTCACGGCCGCGGCCGACCCGGCGGTGGCGGCACGGGCGGTGACGGGCGTGCTGCCGCGCGGCGAGGTGCGGACGCTGGCGGCGCTGACGGACGGGGCGGCGCGGTGGGTGGAGAAGTTCCGGGAGGGCGACTGGACGGACTGCCTCGCGCTGGTGCGGAAGCAGGGCGCGCAGGCGCTGGTGGACCGGGTGCGGGAGTTGGAGCGGGCGGACGCGGCAGGGGCTCGGGCCTTCCTGGGGCGCGCCAAGGCGCACGACGACGCGACGGTGGTGTACGCGGAGCTCTGAACGCCGGTGCGCATGGAGCCCTGAAAGCCGGTGCGCATGAAACCCGGACACCGGTGCGCGGGGCGCCCTGACACCGGTGCAGCGGAGTTCTGAACGCCGTAAGCCGCGGCCCTACTTCTCCATCCCCCGGTTCAGTTGCTGCAGCAGCCGGGCCAGTTCCGTGACCTCGCGCGGGTCCCAGTCGGCGAGCCGGCCGGCGTACCGTGCGCGGCGCGCCTCCCGCACCCGACTGACGCGCGTCTGGCCCTCCGGGGTCAGGGTGACCAGCCAGGCGCGGCCGTCGGCGGGGTCGGGTTCGCGGGCGATGAGGCCGAGCTCCTCCAGGGCGCGCAGCTGGCGGGACATCGTCGCCTTGCCGACGCCGATGTACGCGGCGAGCTCCGTGGCCCGCTGCCCGCCGCACTCGCCGAGCCGTACGAGAAGGCCGTACGCCGACGACTCCAGGTCGGGGTGGACCTCGCGGGCCATCTCGCCCTGGTTGGCCCGCGCCCGTCGGAGCAGGACCGTCAACTCCCGCTCCAGCGCCAGGAACTCCGGTTGGTTCACACCACTGCCGGACGCGTCGAATCCGACTCCGCGACCGCCGCCGTTCCCGCCTTCGTGCACGTCAGCCCCTGCCTCGTTCTTCCCGGTTTTCCCGGTCCTGAAAGTTTCCGCCACGGGCCGTCATCACCGCAGCTCGGCAAGTATTTCGCAGGCTTAGACCAACGGCAGCTTCCGGCCCCTCTTCCCACCCCCCGTTCTACGTGCGTAGCGTCTTCACCGGACCCGCGAATGGCATGCCCACGCCACCCACGGATCCTCCCCACTCGCGCATCCCCCACCGAGCACCACCGAGCCATCGGAGGCACGTCATGCTCGTGCACAGATCCGGATCGGCCCGCAAGCGGCGCTTCGCCGTCACCGGGATCCTGCTCGCCGCGTTCTCCCTGGTAGCCACCCTCCCCGCCCACGCGTCGTCGGCCGCCGACATCCCACCGCGCGGCTCCGCCCACATGGGTATGGGCGTCGTCGAGCACGACGGGCGACACGGCACCCCCGTCCCGGGCGACGCCACCCAGACGGAGGGCGTCGACGTCTCCAGCCACCAGGGCAACGTCGCCTGGTCGACCCTGTGGAACAGCGGGGTCAAGTGGGCCTACGTCAAGGCCACCGAGGGGACGTACTACACCAACCCCTACTTCGCCCAGCAGTACAACGGCTCGTACAACGTCGGCATGATCCGCGGCGCCTATCACTTCGCCACCCCGGACACGACGAGCGGCGCCGCCCAGGCCAACTACTTCGTCGACCACGGCGGCGGCTGGTCCCGAGACGGCAGGACGCTGCCGGGCGCGCTGGACATCGAGTGGAACCCGTACGGGGCGACCTGCTACGGCAAGACGCAGAGCCAGATGGTCTCCTGGGTCCGCGACTTCCTGAACACCTACAAGGCGCGCACCGGCCGCGACGCCGTGATCTACACGGCCACCAGCTGGTGGACCCAGTGCACCGGCAACTACGGCGGCTTCGCGGCGAACAACCCGCTGTGGATCGCCCGGTACGCCTCGACGGTGGGCACGCTGCCGGCGGGCTGGGGCTTCTACACGATGTGGCAGTACACCTCGTCCGGGCCGACGGTCGGGGACCACAACAAGTTCAACGGCGCGCTGGACCGCGTCCGGGCGCTCGCGAACGGCTGACGGTCGCTCTCCACGGGGTGAAGGCCCGGGCCTCCCTCACGGGACCCGGGCCTTCACCTCATCCGGTCACGTCCCGTCACGCCGCGACCGGAACCCCCGACCCCACACCGCTCGTCGCCGGTGCGAGCGCCAGTTCCAGGACCTGGCGGACGTCGGTGACGGCGTGGACGTCGAGCTTGTCCAGTACCTCCGCCGGTACGTCGTCCAGGTCGGCCTCGTTGCGCTTGGGGATGATCACCGTGGTGACGCCCGCCCGGTGCGCCGCGAGCAGCTTCTGCTTGACCCCGCCGATCGGCAGCACGCGGCCGGTCAGCGAGACCTCGCCGGTCATCGCCACGTCCGTGCGGACCAGCCGCCCGGAGAGCAGGGAGGCCAGCGCCGTGGTCATCGTGATGCCGGCGCTCGGGCCGTCCTTGGGGACCGCGCCCGCCGGGAAGTGGATGTGCACGCCCCGGTCCTTCAGGTCGGCCACCGGCAGCTCCAGCTCGGCGCCGCGGCTGCGCAGGAAGCTCAGCGCGATCTGCGCCGACTCCTTCATCACGTCGCCCAGCTGACCGGTCAGGGTCAGTCCCGCCGCGCCCGTCTCCGGGTCGGCCAGCGACGCCTCGACGTACAGGACGTCGCCGCCCGCGCCGGTGACCGCGAGACCCGTGGCCACGCCCGGCACCGAGGTGCGCCGCTCGGCCGGGTCCTGGGCGGACTCGGGCACGTGGTGCGGCCGGCCGATCAGGGCGCGCAGGTCGCCGTCGGTGACGGTGAAGGGCAGCTTCCGTTCGCCCAGTTCGTGCTGGGCCGCCACCTTGCGCAGCAGCCGGGCGATCGACCGCTCCAGGGTGCGCACGCCCGCCTCGCGGGTGTACTCGCCGGCCAGCTTGCGCAGCGCGCCCTCGTCGACCGTGACCTCGTCCTCGCCGAGTCCGGCCCGCTCCAGCTGGCGCGGGAGCAGGTGGTCACGGGCGATGACGATCTTCTCGTCCTCGGTGTAGCCGTCGAGGCGGACCAGCTCCATGCGGTCGAGCAGGGCCTCCGGGATGGCTTCCAGGACGTTGGCCGTCGCGAGGAACACGACGTCGGACAGGTCGAGCTCGACCTCCAGGTAGTGGTCCCGGAAGGTGTGGTTCTGCGCCGGGTCGAGGACTTCGAGCAGGGCCGCGGCGGGGTCGCCGCGGAAGTCGGATCCGACCTTGTCGATCTCGTCGAGGAGGACGACCGGGTTCATGGAACCGGCCTCCTTGACGGCGCGCACGATCCGGCCGGGCAGCGCGCCGACGTACGTACGCCGGTGGCCGCGGATCTCGGCCTCGTCGCGGACGCCGCCGAGGGCGACGCGGACGAACTTCCGGCCCATCGCGTGGGCGACGGACTCGCCGAGGCTGGTCTTGCCGACGCCGGGCGGGCCCACCAGGGCCAGTACGGCACCGCCGCGCCGGCCGCCGACGACGCCGAGGCCCCGGTCGCCGCGACGCTTGCGCACCGCCAGGTACTCGGTGATCCGCTCCTTGACGTCCTCCAGGCCCGCGTGTTCGTCGTCGAGGACGGCCCGGGCGCCCTGGATGTCGTAGGCGTCCTCGGTGCGGACGTTCCACGGCAGTTCGAGGACGGTGTCGAGCCAGGTGCGGATCCAGGAGCCCTCGGGCGACTGGTCGGAGGACCGCTCCAGCTTGTCGACCTCCTTGAGGGCGGCCTCGCGGACCTTCTCGGGCAGGTCGGCGGCCTCGACGCGGGCGCGGTAGTCGTCGGACTCCTCACCCTCCTGTTCGCCGTTCAGCTCGCGCAGCTCCTTGCGCACCGCTTCGAGCTGGCGGCGCAGCAGGAACTCCCGCTGCTGCTTGTCGACGCCCTCCTGGACGTCCTTGGCGATGGTCTCGGCGACGTCCTGCTCGGCGAGGTGGTCGCGCAGCTGCTGGGTAGCGAGCTTGAGGCGGGCGACCGCGTCGGCGGTCTCCAGCAGCTCGACCTTCTGCTCGGTGGTGAGGAAGGGCGAGTAGCCGGAGTTGTCGGCGAGCGCGGAGACGTCGTCGATGGCCTGGACGCGGTCGACGACCTGCCAGGCGCCGCGCTTGCGCAGCCAGGCGGTGGCCAGCGCCTTGTACTCCTTCACCAGCTCGGCCACCTGGCCGGGCAGCGGCTCGGGCACCGTGTCGTCGACGCGCGTGCCCTCGACCCACAGTGCGGCGCCGGGGCCGGTGGTGCCGGCGCCGATCCTCACGCGGCCGACGCCTCGGAGCAGGGCGCCCGGGTCGCCGTCGGCCAGCCTGCCGACCTGCTCGACCGTGCCCAGGACGCCGGTCCTGGCGTAGGTGCCGTCGACGCGCGGGACGAGGAGGACCCGGGGCTTGCCGGGCTCGGACCTGGCGGCGGCCTGGGCGGCCTCCACGGCGGCGCGCACCTCGGCGTCGCTCAGGTCCAGGGGGACGACCATGCCGGGCAGGACCACTTCGTCGTCGAGCGGCAGCACGGGCAGGGTGAGCGGTGTGAAGGCTTCGGACTCAGCAGCCATGATCTCCCCTTCGGCAGTCAAGTTGAGTTACATCGACTCAATGAAAGGGAGTCCCCGATTGTTCCCCCAGCGTGTTCGCTCTGAGCGATCAAGGGGCTGGAGTGCCGCGGCCACGAAGGCCCTGGGTGCCACTGCCACCTATGCGGGAGCACGGCAGGACGCTCCGGCATTCCCTGCCAGGATGGGCCGATGCCCACCACTTCGCACGACTCCTACGACATCCCCGAAGTGCTGGACCGTCGCGAGGGCCCGCACGGTGAGGTCGTCCTGCGGCGGCACGGGGCGCTGCTGCAGATCATCGCGAACGGCTGCTTCCTGATGGACACCTCCGACGGGCGTTCGGAGCGGCGGCTGGTCGACGCGGCGGCCGACGCGCTCACCGCCTCCGGCGGGCGGAGTGCACCCCACCTCCTCATCGGGGGGCTCGGCGTCGGTTTCTCGCTCGCGCACGCGGCCGCCGACCCCCGCTGGGGCCGGATCGCGGTCGTCGAGCGCGAGCGCGCCGTCATCGACTGGCACCGGGACGGACCGCTGGCCGCACTGTCCGACGGAGCGCTGGCCGATCCGCGCACGAAGATCGTGGAAGCGGATCTCCTGGAATACGTCAATGAGACATCCGACACGTACGACGCGCTCTGCCTCGACATCGACAACGGCCCCGGCTGGACCGTAACCGAGGGCAACGACGGGCTGTACTCACCGGCCGGACTGACGCGCTGCGCACGGCTGTTGAGGCCCTGCGGGGTGCTTGCCGTATGGTCTGCGCAGCCCTCTCCGGAATTCGAAGAAACCTTGCGTAATGCCGGGTTCCAGCAGGTGCGTACCGAAGAGATCCCCGTTGCCCGGGGCGTTCCGGACGTCATCCACCTCGGCGTCGGGCCTGGATAGCAAAGCCGCGGTGACTCCCCGTACGCTGCTGCTCTGACGCGGATCATTCAAGCGTCAAGCGCAGTCATGGGATCACCCCACGGATTCCGGAAAGCACACCTCAGGGGCGGGCGATGGAGCAGACACAGACCTCCCACAACGGCACGGCGACGGCGACTCCGGGCGCGCAGCGCCGGGTGCTGGTGGTCGAGGACGACCAGACGATCGTGGACGCCATCGCGACCCGCCTGCGCGCCGAGGGGTTCCTGGTGCAGACGGCGGGCGACGGTCCGTCCGCCGTCGACACGGCCGAGGCATGGCAGCCGGACCTGCTGATCCTCGACATCATGCTGCCGGGCTTCGACGGCTTGGAGGTCTGCCGACGCGTGCAGGCCCAGCGGCCGGTGCCGGTGATGATGCTCACCGCGCGCGACGACGAGACGGACATGCTGGTCGGGCTCGGCGTGGGCGCCGACGACTACATGACCAAGCCGTTCTCCATGCGCGAGCTGGCGGCGCGCGTGCACGTACTGCTGCGCCGGGTGGAGCGGGCCGTGGTGGCCGCCTCGACGCCGCGCAGCGGCATCCTGCGCCTCGGCGAACTGGAGATCGACCACGCGCAGCGCCGGGTGCGGGTGCGCAGCGAGGACGTGCACCTCACCCCCACCGAGTTCGACCTGCTGGTCTGCCTGGCGAACACCCCGCGCGCGGTGCTCTCCCGTGAGCAGCTGCTGGCCGAGGTGTGGGACTGGGCGGACGCCTCCGGCACCCGGACCGTGGACAGCCACATCAAGGCGCTGCGCCGCAAGATCGGGGCCGAGCGCATCCGCACGGTGCACGGCGTGGGCTACGCGCTGGAGACCCCGACGCCATGAGCCGAGGGCGGGAGGCCGCACGGAGGAGCCCCGGCCCCCGGAGTACCGGGGAACCCTGGGGCGGCGTACGCCCGTTCTCGATCAAGACCAAGCTGGGCGCGCTGGTCGTCACGTCGGTACTGATCACCACCGGTCTCTCGGTGATAGCGGTGCACACCAAGACGGAGCTGCGCTTCATCACGGTCTTCTCGATGATCGCCACGCTGCTGATCACGCAGTTCGTGGCGCACTCGCTGACCGCCCCGCTGGACGAGATGAACGCGGTGGCCCGGTCCATCTCGCACGGCGACTACACGCGCCGGGTGCGCGAGAACCGCCGCGACGAGCTGGGCGACCTGGCCGTCACCATCAACCGCATGGCGGACGATCTGGAGGCCCAGGACCTCCAGCGCAAGGAGTTGGTGGCGAACGTCTCGCACGAGCTGCGCACCCCGATCGCGGGCCTGCGCGCGGTGCTGGAGAACATCGTCGACGGCGTCACCGAGGCCGACCCGGAGACCATGCGCACGGCGCTCGGGCAGACGGAGCGGCTCGGCCGGCTGGTGGAGACGCTCCTTGACCTCTCCCGCCTGGACAACGGCGTCATACCGCTGCGCAAGCGGCGCTTCGAGGTGTGGCCGTACCTGTCCGGCGTGCTCAAGGAGGCCAACATGGTCGCTTCGGCACGGGCGGGACTCGCGTCCGGCTCCGGCAGCCACACCCGTACCGACGTGCATCTGGCCCTCGACGTCTTCCCGCCGGAGCTGACCGCGCACGCCGACCCCGAGCGCATCCACCAGGTCGTCGCCAACCTCATCGACAACGCGGTCAAGCACAGCCCGCCGCACGGCCGGGTGACGGTCAGGGCGCGGCGCGGGGAGCTGCCGGAGTCGCTGGAGCTGGAGGTTCTCGACGAGGGCCCCGGCATTCCGCGCTCGGAGTGGCGCCGGGTGTTCGAGCGGTTCAACCGGGGTTCGGTGTCCCGGCCGCACGGTCCGGGCAGCGACGGCGGCACCGGGCTCGGCCTGGCGATCGCGCGCTGGGCGGTGGATCTGCACGGCGGCCGGATCGGCGTGGCCGAATCCGAGCGGGGCTGCCGAATCCTCATCACTCTTCCGGGCCTGCCGTCGACGTCGAGTTGACGTAGGGTTCGAAGCGGAGCGTCAAGATCCACTGACGTCCGCGCTGGCGGACACGTGTGATCAGGCACAGACCCGCGTTTTCTCGGCGCCGGGTCCCGGTCTCCCCTTCCCACGCGCAGCAGAACCTCGCTTGTTTCCCGCCATTTCCAGCGCCGAAACACGGTCTGCGATGTGACTTACGCGACGATGAACGGGCCCGGTCTGACCTTCCGGGTCCGGGAGGCGTAGCCTTGATTCCCGCTGTCCACCATCTTGTGAAGAAGCGGAAGAGGGCGGTTCTCGCCGTGTCGCCACAGTCCCCCAGTAACTCGAGCATCTCGACCGACGCCGACCAAGCCGGCAACGCGGGAAAGAACCCCGCAGCCGCGTTCGGTGCCAATGAGTGGCTCGTCGACGAGATCTATCAGCAGTACCTCCAGGATCCGAATTCCGTGGACCGAGCCTGGTGGGACTTCTTCGCCGACTACAAGCCAGGAGCGGCCGCGGCCCAGTCCGCCTCCGGTGCCGCGAGCACGGACTCCGGCAGCGCGCCCCAGGCCGCCCCCGCGCCACAGGCGCAGCAGCAGCCGCAGGCTCCCGCCCCGGCCCAGGCCCAGTCGGCTCCCCAGCAGGCCGCCGCACCCGCGAAGCCGGCCGCGCAGCCCGCCGCTGCCGCCCCGGCGGCTCCCGCCGCTCCGGCCGCGAAGCCGGCTCCGGCCAAGCCCGCCGCCAAGCCGCAGGCGAAGGCCGCCGCGCCCGCCAAGGACGCCACCGCCACCGAAGGGCCCGCGGGCCCCGAGATGGTGACGCTGCGCGGCCCCGCCGCCGCGGTCGCGAAGAACATGAACGCCTCGCTGGAGCTGCCCACGGCCACGTCCGTGCGCGCGGTCCCGGTGAAGCTGCTGTTCGACAACCGCATCGTCATCAACAACCACCTCAAGCGCGCCCGGGGCGGGAAGATCTCCTTCACGCACCTGATCGGCTACGCGATGGTGCAGGCCATCAAGGCCATGCCGACGATGAACCACTCGTTCGGCGAGAAGGACGGCAAGCCGACGCTCATCAAGCCGGCGCACGTCAACCTCGGCCTCGCCATCGACCTGGTCAAGCCCAACGGCGACCGCCAGCTGGTCGTCGCGGCGATCAAGAAGGCCGAGACGCTGAACTTCTTCGAGTTCTGGCAGGCCTACGAGGACATCGTCCGCCGCGCCCGCGACGGCAAGCTGACGATGGACGACTTCTCCGGCGTCACGGTCTCCCTGACCAACCCCGGCGGCCTCGGCACCGTCCACTCGGTGCCGCGCCTGATGCCCGGCCAGGCCGTCATCATGGGCGTCGGCTCGATGGACTACCCGGCGGAGTTCCAGGGCACCAGCCAGGACACCCTGAACAAGCTCGGCATCTCGAAGGTCATGACGCTCACGTCGACCTACGACCACCGGGTCATCCAGGGCGCCGCCTCCGGCGAGTTCCTGCGCCAGGTCGCCAACCTGCTCCTCGGCGAGAACGGCTTCTACGACGAGATCTTCGAGGCGCTGCGCATCCCCTACGAGCCGGTCCGCTGGCTCAAGGACATCGACGCGTCGCACGACGACGACGTCACCAAGGCCGCCCGCGTCTTCGAGCTGATCCACTCCTACCGGGTCCGCGGCCACGTCATGGCCGACACCGACCCGCTGGAGTACCAGCAGCGCAAGCACCCCGACCTGGACATCACCGAGCACGGGCTCACCCTCTGGGACCTGGAGCGCGAGTTCGCGGTCGGCGGCTTCGCCGGCAAGTCCCTGATGAAGCTGCGCGACATCCTCGGCGTGCTGCGCGACTCGTACTGCCGCACCACCGGCGTCGAGTTCATGCACATCCAGGACCCGAAGCAGCGCAAGTGGATCCAGGACCGCATCGAGCGCTCGCACACCAAGCCGGAGCGCGAGGAGCAGCTGCGCATCCTGCGCCGGCTGAACGCCGCCGAGGCGTTCGAGACGTTCCTCCAGACCAAGTACGTCGGTCAGAAGCGCTTCTCCCTGGAGGGCGGCGAGTCCGTCATCCCGCTGCTCGACGCGGTCATCGACTCGGCGGCCGAGTCCCGCCTGGACGAGGTCGTCGTCGGCATGGCCCACCGCGGCCGGCTGAACGTGCTGGCCAACGTCGTCGGCAAGTCGTACGCGCAGATCTTCCGCGAGTTCGAGGGCAACCTCGACCCGAAGTCGATGCACGGCTCCGGTGACGTGAAGTACCACCTGGGCGCCGAGGGCACCTTCACCGGCCTGGACGGCGAGCAGATCAAGGTCTCGCTGGTGGCGAACCCCTCGCACCTGGAGGCGGTCGACCCGATCGTCGAGGGCGTCGCCCGCGCCAAGCAGGACATCATCAACAAGGGCGGCACGGACTTCACCGTCCTGCCGGTGGCGATCCACGGCGACGCGGCCTTCGCGGGCCAGGGCGTGGTGGCCGAGACCCTGAACATGTCGCAGCTGCGCGGTTACCGCACCGGCGGCACGGTCCACGTCGTCATCAACAACCAGGTCGGCTTCACCGCCGCCCCGGAGTCGTCGCGTTCCTCGATGTACGCGACGGACGTGGCCCGCATGATCGAGGCCCCGATCTTCCACGTGAACGGCGACGACCCGGAGGCCTGCGTCCGCGTGGCGCGGCTGGCCTTCGAGTTCCGCCAGGCGTTCAACAAGGACGTGGTGATCGACCTCATCTGCTACCGCCGCCGCGGTCACAACGAGACCGACAACCCGGCCTTCACCCAGCCGCTGATGTACGACCTGATCGACAAGAAGCGCTCGGTGCGCAAGCTGTACACCGAGTCCCTCATCGGTCGCGGCGACATCACCCTGGAAGAGGCCGAGCAGGCGCTGCAGGACTACCAGGGCCAGCTGGAGAAGGTCTTCACCGAGGTCCGCGAGGCCGCCTCCCAGCCGGCCGCCGCGGAGCCCTCGGACCCGCAGGCCGAGTTCCCGGTCTCCGTGAACACCGCGGTCACCGCCGAGACCGTCAAGCGGATCGCCGAGTCCCAGGTCAACATCCCCGACCACGTCACCGTGCACCCGCGGCTGCTGCCGCAGCTGCAGCGCCGGGCGGCGATGGTCGAGGACGGCACGATCGACTGGGGCATGGGCGAGACCCTCGCCGTCGGCTCACTGCTGCTGGAGAACGTCCCGGTCCGGCTGTCCGGCCAGGACTCGCAGCGCGGCACCTTCGGCCAGCGGCACGCGGTGCTCATCAACCGCGAGACCGGCGACGAGTTCACGCCGCTGCTGTACCTGTCCGAGGACCAGGCCCGGTACAACGTCTACAACTCCCTGCTCTCCGAGTACGCGGTGATGGGCTTCGAGTACGGCTACTCGCTGGCCCGCCCCGACGCGCTGGTGATGTGGGAGGCGCAGTTCGGCGACTTCGTCAACGGCGCCCAGACGGTCGTGGACGAGTTCATCTCGTCCGCCGAGCAGAAGTGGAACCAGACCTCCGGCGTCACCCTCCTGCTGCCGCACGGCTACGAAGGCCAGGGCCCGGACCACTCCTCGGCCCGCCCGGAGCGCTTCCTGCAGCTCTGCGCGCAGAACAACATGACGGTCGCGATGCCGACCCTGCCGTCGAACTACTTCCACCTCCTGCGGTGGCAGGTGCACAACCCGCACCACAAGCCGCTGGTCGTCTTCACCCCGAAGTCGATGCTGCGCCTCAAGGCCGCGGCGTCCAAGGCGGAGGAGTTCACGACGGGCCAGTTCCGCCCGGTCATCGGCGACGACTCGGTCGACGCGGCCGCGGTCAAGAAGGTCGTCTTCTGCGCCGGCAAGGTCTACTACGACCTCGACGCCGAGCGGAAGAAGCGCGGCATCACGGACACGGCCATCATCCGCATCGAGCGCCTGTACCCGCTGCCGGGTGCCGAGCTCCAGGCGGAGATCGCCAAGTACCCGAACGCCGAGAAGTACCTGTGGACCCAGGAGGAGCCGGCGAACCAGGGTTTCTGGCCGTTCATCGCGCTCAACCTGATCGACCACCTGGACCTGGCGGTCGGCGCCGACGTCCCGCACGGCGAGCGCCTGCGTCGCATCTCGCGTCCGCACGGCTCGTCCCCGGCCGTCGGTTCCGCCAAGCGGCACCAGGCCGAGCAGGAGCAGTTGGTGCGTGAGGTGTTCGAGGCGTAGCTCTTCGGCGGCGGCGCACACCGCCGCGCAGCGCGTCCGGGCCGGGCCGCATCCCCTCTTCGGGGGTGCGGCCCGGCCCTTTGCCTGCACTTATCCTTGACGGCATGTACTTCACCGACCGTGGCATCGAGGAGCTGGAGAAGCGGCGCGGCGAGGAGGAGGTCACCTTCGAGTGGCTCGCCGAGCAGCTGCGGACCTTCGTCGACCTGAACCCGGACTTCGAGGTTCCGGTGGAGCGGCTGGCGACGTGGCTGGCGCGGCTGGACGACGAGGACGACGAGGACGAGTAGTTCCACCGGGGGCGCGCCGCCGGTGGAAAGTAGTTTCCCCAGGGGCACGCCGCCGCGGCTTCGGCACCGTCACGGGCGCCGTGCCTGCCCGTACGCCACCCCCAGCGCGCCGTGCGCGACCAGCAGCGCCCCCGCCGTGGTCCAGCCGCCGGCGCGGTGTCGCAGACCCCAGGCGGTGAGCGGCAGGCCGGCCGCCATCTGGGCCACGGCCAGGGCACGGGCGCCGGGGCCGCCCACCCAGGGCATCCAGGGGGCGAGTCGGCTCTCGTCGGCGGTGGGGCGGCGTCCGGCCGCCTCGGTCCGCCGGGTGTCGGGCAGGGCGCGGGCGGCCTCACCGAGGCGGTCGGCGGGTTCGCCGGGGTCGAGTCCGGCGGGGAGCGCGACTCCCGCGCGCGTGAGGACGGCGAGCAGTCCGCGCAGCCTGGTACGGGCGTCGGCCTCGGGGTCCGGTCTCGTCAGCCGGTCCAGCGACTGGACGTCCAGGACGGGGTCCAGGCCCAGCCGGACCGCGAAGGTCCGCATCGCCTCGTCCTCGCCGGCCGGAGTGCCGCCCGCGAGCCACACGTAGCCGACGGGGCGGCGGAATCCGGACGCGAGGGTGTAGCCGGCCCGGTCGGCGTCCCACCACAGGGCGAGTACGGGCCACGGGGCGCCGACGGCGAGGGCCGCGGCCCAGCCGGTGAGCACGCGGTCGACCGGTTCGTCGCCGTGCCGCCAGGGCCTGCCCTCCGGAACGAGCACGCTCCACTCCTCGCCGGCGCGCACCAGCGGCATGCGTTCGCCCAGCAGCGGGGCGACGGCGGCGACGGAGTCCGGCTCCGCGCGGCACAGCAGCAGCGCACCGGGAGCGGAATCGGACACGGACTCTTCCGTCGACATGGTCTCAAGCTAGGGCAATTCAGCACCTTCGGCCGGTCATGGATCACCAGAACGGGTGTCTTGACTTTCCGTGCCCGCGATATATCGTGAATGGCGGTGGACGCGATATGGCGCGTTCGGTCGAGGAGGTCTCACCATGTCCGAGTGGTCCGTCGCGGAGCCCAGGAAACTCACCTTCGACGAGTCCGTGAGCGAGCTCCACGTACGCATCGTCAATGGAACAGTGAACGTCGTGGGCACGGACGAGGGTTCCCCCCGGCTGGAGGTCTCCGAGATCGAGGGACCACCCCTGGCCGTGACCCACCAGGACGGCGTGCTCACGGTGGCCTACGAGGACCTGCCCTGGAAGGGCTTCCTCAAGTGGCTCGACCGCAAGGGCTGGCGCCGCAGCGCGGTGGTCTCCCTGGCCGTGCCGACGGGCACCCGCGTGGAGGTGGGCGTGGTCAGCGCCGCGGCCGTGATCTCGGGGCTCGACGGGCGCGCCGAGGTGAAGGGCGTCTCCGGAGACACCACACTGGTGGGCCTCGCGGGCCCGGTCCGCGCCGACACCGTCTCCGGGAACGTGGAGGCGCAGGCTCTCACCGGCGACCTGCGCTTCAACAGCGTCTCCGGCGACCTGACGGTGGTCGAGGCGGGCTCCTCCGTCCGGGCCGACTCGGTGAGCGGTTCGATGATCGTCGACCTGGACACCGCCGGCGGGCCCACCGACATCAGCCTGACCAGCGTCTCGGGCGAGATCGCCATCCGGCTGCCCCAGCCCGCCGACGCGGAGGTGGAGGCGAACACGGCCAGCGGCACCGTCTCCAGCGCCTTCGAGGACCTCCGGGTGGGCGGCCAGTGGGGCGCCAAGCGGATCACCGGCCGGCTCGGCGCGGGCAACGGCCGCCTGAAGGCCACGACGGTCTCCGGCTCGATCGCCCTGCTGCGCCGTCCGGCGGCGGAGGACACACCGTGGGATCGGGAGCCGCGGGAGCGGGAGCCGCGGGGCACCGGCCCGGCGGGCGACGCCCAGGACGACTCGGGGGACAATTCCGCTTCCGGCCGGGACCACGGCGCCGCCGGCGCCCCGGCCGACGGCACGACCGACAAGAAGGTGCTCTGACATGTCCCCCGTCTTCGCCCACGGCCGCCTCCGCCTCTACCTCCTCAAGCTCCTGGACGAGGCCCCGCGCCACGGCTACGAGGTGATCCGGCTCCTCGAAGAGCGCTTCCAGGGCCTGTACGCGCCGTCGGCGGGCACGGTGTACCCGCGCCTGGCCAAGCTTGAGGCCGAGGGCCTGGTCACCCACACCACGGAAGGCGGCCGCAAGGTGTACGCCATCACGGACGCCGGCCGCGCCGAGCTGTCCGACCGCAGTGGTGAACTGGCCGACCTGGAGCTGGAGATCCGGGAGTCGGTCGCCGAACTCGCCGCCGAGATCCGGGCCGACGTGCGCGGCGCCGCGGGCGATCTGCGCCGGGAGATGCGGGCCGCGGCCGGCGCGGCCCACCTGGGCACCGGCTCGGGAGCGCACGACGAGGGCAGCGGCTCCGCCACCGGCACCGCTGACACCGACGACAAGGAGGCCTGGCGCGCCGCCAAGGAGGAGATGCGGCGCGTCAAGCAGGAGTGGAAGGAGCAGGCCCGCCGCGCCAAGGACGAGAGCCGCCGCGCCCGCGACGAGGCCCAGCGGGCCCGGCGCCAGGCCAAGGAGGCCCAGGAGCGGGCCCGGGTGCAGGCACAGGAGGAGGTGCAGCGCATCGCCCAGCGGGTCCAGGAACAGGTGCAGGACCACTTCGCGCGGGGCGACTGGCCGACGGGTCTGCGCGAGGGCCTGAGCGAACTGGCCAAGGAGGTCGGCGACTTCGGAAAGGACTTCGGGAAGGAGTTCGGCAAGGACTGGGGCTTCGGCCGCACCGACGCCGAGAAGTCCGCCCACCGGCCCGAGTACTCCGCCACCCCCGAGGATTTCCCGGCCGGTTACGCCCCGGCCTGGGCCCATGAGGACGCCGCGGAGGCCACCGGCGATCCGGCGCGAGACCTGGACCGGCTGCTCGACCGCTTCCGGGACGACATCCGCGACGCGGCCCGGGACCACGGCGTCACCGCCGACCAGCTCCGCGACGCCCGCCTCCAGCTGTCGACCGCGGCGGCGCACATCGGGGCGATACTGCGGACCCCGAAGGCCTGAGCCCCCGGGCGCGGCGCCCCCGGCCCAGCGCCGCAAACGCCTGGCCGGGGCCCCGCAGGTCAGGCGCAGGCCTCCCCCGCGCCGCCGCCCAGCACCCTGGTCAGCGACTCGTGGGTCACCCCGTGGTCGGCGAGCACCTCGGCGGGCACACCGGGGCGGGCGGTCAGGGCGAGCAGGATGTGCTCGTCCCCGATACTCCGGTCCCGCCGGGCGACGGCCGCCCGCAGCGCCTGCTCCAGCACCTCCTTGGCGCCCTTGCTGAAGCTGCGGTGCTGCCCGGACCACCAACGCCTGCCGGTCCGTTCGCCGGACATCGCGCCGACGCCATGGGCCTCCTCCACCCGGGCGACGATCTCGGAGACGTCGATCCCCAGCCCGGCGAGGGCGTCGGTCTCGGCCCGCGTCAGTCCGGCACGGCGCCGCGCCTCCGCCAGTGCCTGCCGCACCGCGTCCTTGCGTTTCCCGGCCCCGAGCGCCGACAGCGCGAAGGAGGCGCGGCTGCCCTCACGGTCCAGCAGGGCGAGCAGCAGGTGCTCGGCGTCGACGGTCTGCGCCCGCGCCCCTTCGGCGTGCTCGACCGCCCCCTGCACCACGGCCCGGGCGTCCTTCGTGAATCGCTCGAACATCAATGCCTCCCGTACTTCTTGTGCACGGCCTGCCTGCTGACCCCGAGTTCCGTGGCGATCTCCTGCCACGACCAACCCTGATTGCGCGCACTGCGCACCTGCACCGCCTCCAGCTGCTCCAGCAGCATCCGCAGGGCGGCGACGGCCCGCAGCCCGACCCGTGGGTCGCGATCACCGGCACGCGCGGCGAGATCGGTTGCTTCGCTCATGGCGTCAACATAGGTTGACACCCCGGAGCGCGTCAACCGTAGTTGACACGCCCCGGGGTGTCGGAGGCGCGGAGAACGCGTCAGGAACCGCTGAGCACGATCTTGCCGAACTGCCCTCCGGAGGCCATCCGCTCGAAGCCCTCGCGGGCCCGGTCCATCGGAAGCACCTCGTCGATGACGGGACGCACGCCGGTCGCCGCACAGAAGGACAGCAGGTCCTCCAGCTCGTCCTTGGTGCCCATCGTGGAGCCGACGATCTTGAGCTCCAGGAAGAAGACCCGGGTCAGCTCCGCGTGAGAGGGCCGGTCGCCGCTGGTGGCGCCGGAGATGACGAGCGTGCCGCCCGGCCGCAGCGACTTCACCGAGTGGGACCAGGTCGCGGCGCCCACGGTCTCGATGACGGCGTCGACCCGCTGCGGCAGCCGCGCGCCCGGCTCGACGGCCTCCACGGCGCCCAGCTCCAGGGCGCGCTTCCGCTTGGCCTCGTCCCGGCTGGTGGCGAAGACCCGCAGCCCCGCCGCCTTGCCGAGCACGATCGCGGCCGTGGCGACCCCACCGCCGGCGCCCTGCACCAGCACCGAGTCCCCCGGACGCACCCCGGCGTTGGTGAACAGCATCCGGTACGCCGTCAGCCAGGCGGTCGGCAGACAGGCCGCCTCCTCGAAGGACAGTTCCTTCGGCTTGGGCAGGATGTTCCAGGTCGGCACGGCGACCTGCTCGGCGAACGTCCCCGGGTAGCGCTCGGTGAGGATGGAACGGGGCTCCTTGGGGCCGACCCCGTGGCCGGTCTGACCGATCACGGAGTGCAGGACGACCTCGTTGCCGTCCTCGTCGACACCGGCGGCGTCGCAGCCGAGGATCATCGGCAGCCGGTCCTCCGGGAGGCCGACGCCGCGCAGGGACCACAGGTCGTGGTGGTTGAGGGAGGCGGCCCTGACATCGACGACACTCCAGCCGGGGCGGGCCTGGGGAGCCGGACGCTCTCCCAACTCCAGGCCGGTCAGCGGCTGGTCGCGGTCGATTCGGGCGGCGTAGACAGCGAACATGACCTTGACGATAGATTCCCGACCCGCCAACCGGAACCACGACGCCCTGTGACACACGCCCTCTTGCCCCCGCCGCGCAGCTGCGGGCAATCGTGCCGCTGGGGCGGCACGGGTGGGCGCAGCGGCACCCCGCAACGCCGGGCCGCGACACCCACCCCCGCCCAGCACCGACGCCGCCCACCCGAAAAGCGAACGGCCCCGCCCACCAGGGACGAGGCCGCACACCACACACCGCATCACACCGTCACCGGCGCGACGATCACACCGTCACCGGCGCGCAACCCCCTCCGCCCGAGCCGCCGCCGCCACCGCCGCCGTAACGGCCGGCGCGACGCGCTCGTCGAAGGGCGACGGAATGACATAGTCCGCGGCGAGGTCGTCCCCCACCACGGAGGCCAGCGCCTCCGCCGCCGCGAGCTTCATGCCCTCGGTGATCCGGGACGCCCGCACCTGCAGCGCGCCCGCGAAGATGCCCGGGAACGCCAGCACGTTGTTGATCTGGTTCGGGAAGTCCGAGCGCCCCGTCGCGACGACCGCCGCGTACTTGTGGGCGACCTCCGGATGCACCTCGGGGTTCGGGTTGGCCATGGCGAAGACGAACGCGCCCTTCGCCATCGAGGCGACCGCCGGCTCCGGCACCGTACCGCCGGAGACGCCGATGAAGACGTCGGCGCCGGACAGGGCCGCCTCCAGCGAGCCGGACAGCCCCGCCTTGTTGGTGAAGGAGGCCACTTCCCGCTTGACCGGGGTCAGGTCGTCCCGGTCGGCCGAGACGACGCCCTTGCGGTCGGCGACCGCGACGTCCCCGATGCCGGCCTCCACCAGCATCTTGGCGATGGCGACACCGGCCGCGCCCGCGCCCGAGATCACCGCACGCAGCTCACCCAGCGTCCGCCCGCTCAGCCGCGCGGCGTTCCGCAGGGCCGCGAGCGTCACGACCGCCGTGCCGTGCTGGTCGTCGTGGAAGACCGGGATGTCCAGGCGCTCCTGGAGCTTGCGCTCGATCTCGAAGCACCGCGGCGCCGAGATGTCCTCCAGGTTCACGCCGCCGAAGGAGGGCGCGAGCCGCACCACCGTCTCGACGATCTCGTCGGCGTCCGTGCAGTCGAGCGCGATGGGGACCGCGTCCACGCCGCCGAACTGCTTGAACAGGATCGCCTTCCCTTCCATCACCGGAAGAGAGGCTTCGGGCCCGATGTCACCGAGTCCCAGAACGGCCGTACCGTCCGTCACGACCGCCACGACCGACGACTTCCATGTGTAGTCGTGCACGAGGTCGGGCTGCTCGGCGATCGCGCTGCACACTTTCGCGACGCCGGGCGTGTACGCCAGGGACAGGTCGTCCTTGTCACGGACCGGCACGGTGGCCTGCACGGCCATCTTGCCGCCGCGGTGCAGCGCGAACGCGGGGTCGAAGGAGTCGAGGGGCTCCGCGCCCGCCTCCTGCTCCGTACTGGCGTCGCTGTCGCTGCGAGGATTGACGATCTCCGCTGCCACTTTGTCTTACCCCTTAAGAGTTCATGGTTTGAGGGTTTGTCCACTCCTGGTGAGGAATGGGCGGGCACCGCGCAGGAGGATGGCCGTTGGGACCACGTGGGCCCTGCGCGACGGGCGCGCCGCACACGCGCCCTGAGCCCCTGATGAGGGGTGTAAAGAACCTTCTTACCCGACGGACACCCACCGCGACGAGTCCGATAAGGGCAAGCTCACATGTCGGACCTCGGACGCCGCATGCCGGTGACATGGCTCATAGCCAGTGATCCGGACAACTTCTCGCCACCTCTTGACAGGCGCGGAGAAGAAGCTTTCAGCAGCTGCGCACGCCGCCGAACCATGCCCGTATATCGAGGAATGCCGAAGATCTTTCGGCCGGAAGGGCAGATTCCCGGAAAGGTTCGGTCGTGATGTACCGACCTGGTGCGGTTCGGGGGGTCACCCGTTATCCGATTTTGACATGACGTCCCCCCTGAATGGCCGAGTCCGAATGGCAAGATGCCGTAATCACACGAGGTCGCGACACTCGAAGGCGTGTGCTCTCGTCGACCCACCGCGCCTGCCGGTCCCCCGGCCGGCGTCCCGTCTTACCGGAACTCCACCGTCCCCATCGGCATCTCCTTTCATCCGCCGGAGGAACCACCATGACCGCAAGCTCCACCCGTCGTACGACCGCCGCGCACTCCCGGCTAGCAGCGGTCGGTGCGATCGCGGTCGCAGGCGCTCTGCTGCTCACCGGATGCGGCGACCAGACCGAGAACAGCGACTCCGGCAGCGACAACCAGTCCGCGGCGGGGGCCCCGCTGGCCGACAAGCTGCCGCAGGCCATCCGCGACAAGGGCGTCATCAAGGTCGGCTCCGACATCGCCTACGCCCCGGTCGAGTTCAAGGACAAGTCCGGCGAGACGGTCGGCATCGACCCGGACCTCGCGGACGCCATGGGCAAGCAGCTCGGCGTGAAGTTCGAGTTCGAGAACGGCACCTTCGACACCCTGATCACCGGTCTGCGCTCCAAGCGGTACGACATCGCCATGTCCGCGATGACCGACACCAAGGACCGCCAAGAGGGCATCGACTCGGACACCGGCAAGAAGGTCGGCCAGGGCGTCGACTTCGTGGACTAC
Organism: Streptomyces sp. NPDC056296; assembly: GCF_042268605.1. Classification (NCBI taxonomy): domain Bacteria; kingdom Bacillati; phylum Actinomycetota; class Actinomycetes; order Kitasatosporales; family Streptomycetaceae; genus Streptomyces; species Streptomyces sp. NPDC056296. Next base: position 92,332 of record NZ_JBHJRX010000016.1, read on the forward strand.
TTCACCGCCGGTGTCTCGATCTACACCAAGAAGGGCGACGACCAAGGCATCAAGACCTGGTCCGACCTGTGCGGCAAGAAGCTGGTGCTGCAGCGCGGCACCGTCTCCGAGGACCTCGCCAAGGCCGAGAACGAGAAGTGCCCGGCCGGCAAGAAGATCTCCATGGAGGCCTTCGACAACGACCAGCAGGCCCAGACCCGCCTGCGCGCGGGCGGCGCCGACGCCGGTTCGTCCGACTTCCCGGTCGCGGCGTACGCGGTGAAGACCTCCGGCGGCGGCAAGGACTTCCAGATCGTCGGCGAGCAGGTCGAGGCCGCCCCGTACGGCATCGCGGTCGCCAAGGACAACACGCAGCTGCGGGACGCCCTGAAGGCGGCGCTGGACGCGGTGATCGCCAACGGCGAGTACAAGAAGGTCCTCGACAAGTGGGGCGTGGCGGAAGGTGCCGTCACGGAGGCCACCATCAACGGCGGCAAGTGACCGCGCGGCGGGCACTGAAAGGCAACATCCGTGACTGTTGACATCGACAAGACGGCGGGCGGCCCGGCCGACACCCCGCCGGCCGGACCGGAGGCCATCAAGGCCATCCCGGTCCGGCACTACGGGCGGTACGTCTCCGCGGTCGTCGCGATCGCGCTACTGGCCGCCGTCGTCTACGCGTTCTCCCAGGGCAAGATCAACTGGGCTGCGATCCCGGACTACTTCTTCGACGACCGCATCCTGACGGGCATGGGCAAGACGCTCCTGATCACCGTCCTGGCGATGCTGATCGGCGTCTTCGGCGGCATCATGCTCGCCGTGATGCGGCTGTCGAAGAACCCGGTGACCTCGTCCATCGCGTGGTTCTACATCTGGTTCTTCCGCGGCACGCCCGTGCTGGTGCAGCTGGTCGTCTGGTTCAACCTGGGCCTGGTCTTCGAGTACATCAACCTGGGCCCGTTCTACCGCGACGAGTGGTCGGACTTCATGACGCCGTTCCTGACGGCGCTGCTCGGCCTCGGTCTGAACGAGGCCGCGTACATGGCGGAGATCTGCCGCGCCGGTCTGCTCGCGGTCGACGAGGGCCAGACCGAGGCGGCGCACGCGCTCGGCATGAGCCACACCAAGACACTGCGCCGGATCGTGGTGCCGCAGGCGATGCGCGTGATCGTGCCGCCGACCGGCAACGAGGTCATCAACATGCTGAAGACGACCTCACTGGTGTCGGTCGTCCAGTACGCCGAGTTGTTCAGGGTCGCCCAGGACATCGGCCAGACCTCCGGCGCCCCGGCCGAGATGCTGTTCCTGGCCGCGGCCTGGTACCTGCTGCTGACCTCGGTCTTCAGCGTCGGCCAGTACTACCTGGAGCGCTACTACGCGCGGGGCTCCAGCCGCAGCCTGCCGGCGACCCCGATGCAGAAGATCAGGGCGAACCTGCTGTCCCTGTCGAACCGCTCCAAGACGACGGGAGGTGCGGCATGACCGCCATGGTCAAGGCCGAGGGCGTCCACAAGTCCTTCGGCGCCGTCGAGGTCCTCAAGGGCATCGACCTGGAGGTGAAGCAGGGCGAGGTGTTCTGCCTCATCGGCCCCTCGGGCTCGGGCAAGTCGACGTTCCTGCGCTGCATCAACCACCTGGAGAAGATCAACGCCGGGCGGCTGTACGTCGACGGCCAGCTGGTCGGCTACCGCCAGAAGGGCGACAAGCTCTACGAGCTCAAGGACAGCGAGGTCGCGGTCAAGCGCCGGGACATCGGCATGGTCTTCCAGCGCTTCAACCTGTTCCCGCACATGACGGCCCTGGAGAACGTCATGGAGGCGCCGGTCCAGGTCAAGGGCGTGAGCAAGGCGCAGGCCAGGGACCGCGCGCGGCAGCTCCTGGAGCGCGTGGGCCTGGGCGACAAGGCCGGCAACTATCCCTCGCAGCTCTCCGGCGGCCAGCAGCAGCGCGTCGCCATCGCGCGGGCCCTCGCCATGGACCCGAAGCTGATGCTGTTCGACGAGCCGACCTCGGCTCTCGACCCCGAGCTGGTCGGCGACGTCCTCGACGTCATGCGCGACCTCGCCGAGTCCGGTATGACGATGGTCGTCGTCACCCACGAGATGGGCTTCGCCCGCGAGGTCGGCGACAGCCTGGTCTTCATGGACGACGGCGTGGTGGTCGAGTCGGGCAACCCGCGCGACGTCCTGACCGACCCGCAGCACGAGCGGACGAAGGCGTTCCTGTCCAAGGTCCTCTGACAAAGGTTCTCTGACAAAGGTTCACTGACCCGGTTGGTCGCGGGGAGGGGCGGTGCGGGTGTCCCGCAC
>NZ_JBHJRX010000016.1:94629-152233 GCF_042268605.1 Streptomyces sp. NPDC056296
GGGGGGGGGGGTGGCTTCGGGTCGGGTGTTGCGGGACGAGGTCTTATAGAAAAGGGCCCCTGGGTGTGGTGGGGATGGGGGGGGAGTTTGTTTTTCCCCCCCCCCCCCCCCCTCCCCGCGTTCGCCGCTACTTCAGCGCCAGCAGCAAGGTGTCCGACGGCGAGCACCACACCGGCCGCACCTCGCCGAAGCCCTTCTCGCGCAGCACGCGCGCGTGCCACGCCGCCGAGGGCATGTCGCCGTCGGCGTGCTCGCCGTAGATCTCGAAGCGACGGGCCGTGGGCCCGGCGAGGACCGGGTCCTTGGCGGCGAGCTGCCACCATTCGGCCCAGTCGAGCGCACCGTCGCGCTTGGCCCCCTCCATCTGCGCGTGCCGCTGGGCGCGCTCGGCCGCGTTGATCCGGGGCGTCGTCTCGTCGATCATGTGGTCCGCGTTCAGGAAGACACCACCGTCGCGGACCAGCTCCGCGACCCGACCGTAGAGGGCCGCGAGGGGTTCGGCGTGGAACCAGTGCAGGGCCGTGGCGGTCAGGACGGCGTCGTAGGAGTCGTACGGCAGCTTCGCCGTCCAGTCGGGGTCCTTGAGGTTTGCGGTGACCAGGGAGACCCGTTCGTCGCCCGCGAAGGTGCCCTCGGCGATGGCGAGGAGCGCCGGGTCGAGGTCCACGCCGGTGCTGGTGGCCTCCGGGAACCGGGCCAGCAGCCGGGCCGTGATGGTCCCGGTGCCGCAGGCGAGGTCGAGCACCCGCGGTGCGGGGCCGACCAGGGCCTCGACCATGTCCAGCATGGTCCGGAAACGTTCCTCGCGGTCCGGCATGTACCACTCCTGCTGCCGGTCCCAGCTGGCCTGCCAGGCGTGCCAGTCGGCGGCGGGCGTGGTGGTAGTGGTGGTCTCCGCGTCCGTCATCGAGCCCCTCCGTCGCATGCGTACGTAATACCCTGGAACCACGATCAGCTGTTACCTGATCGCAGGCACGACCTTAGAGCCCCTTCGTAAGGACTACAAGTGGAACTGGCCTATTACTCGGATTACGCCGTACGTCTCGTCAACACCGAGGAACCGGTCCGGGGGCAGGACTCACTGACCTCGGTCGAGGCCGTTCGCGAGCTCTTCGGCGCCAACCAGTCGGCGGCCCGGCGCGCCACGGACTCGGACGTGACCCGGTTCCGCTCGGTCCGGGGGCGGCTGCGCGCGGTCTTCGAGGCGGCCGACGGCGGCGACGAGACCCTTGCCGTGGACCTCCTGAACTCGCTCCTGCTGGAGTTCCCGGTGAGCCCGCAGATCTCGGGTCACGACCACCGCGACGACGACGGCAGCCCGCTGTGGCACATGCACCTGGCGGACCACCCGTCCAACGCGACCGCCGGTTTCGCCGCCATCGCGGCGATGGGTCTGGCCTTCCACCTCACCGAGTACGGCGTGGACCGCCTGGGGCTGTGCGAGGCCGCCCCCTGCCGCAACGCCTACCTGGACACCTCCACCAACCGCTCCCGGCGCTACTGCTCGGACCGCTGCGCCACCCGCGCCAACGTGGCCGCCTACCGCGCCCGCAAGCGCCTGGAGGCGGACCGGTCGGTCAGCACCGGCCTGAGCGCCGACAGCACCCAGCGGACCACGGCGAAGGGCGAGCGCTGACCCGGCCGGAGCGGCCGGTACCGCAGCCGCGCCCTGCCGAGCACGAGCTCCTGGGGGACGGCCCCGTAGTCGGTGCTGTCCCCGCCGGCGAACGCGTTGTCCCCGAGCACCCACCAGCCGGCCCCGCGCCGCTCGACGGCCCGCTTGACCACGAGCAGGTCCTGTTGGAAGGGATGTCGCAGGACGACCACGTCACCGGGCCTGACCCTGGCCCCCCAGTGCACCAGGAGCACGTCCCCGTGGTGCAGCGTGGGCACCATGGACGGCCCGGTCACCTCGGCCGGCCCGAAGGGCAACGCCCCTCTCGCGCGTTCGGTCTCCTGCGACAGCTGCTCCGGCATGACCCGGCACCTCCCCGGTCTTTCCTCCACCAGTCTCAGTCTCACCCCGGACTTTTGTCCTAAGCCCACGGGGGCACTCGCGAAAACGCGCCTCCCAGGGAGTAATGTCCCCCCTGAGAAGACGATCACGAGGAAGGAACGCTTCATGCTTTCCCGCCTGTTTGCCCCCAAGGTCACGGTCAGCGCCCACTGCGACCTGCCCTGCGGCGTGTACGACCCGGCCCAGGCCCGCATCGAGGCGGAGTCGGTGAAGGCCGTCCAGGAAAAGATGGCCGGCAACGACGACCCGCACTTCCAGGCCCGCGCCACGGTCATCAAGGAGCAGCGAGCCGAGCTCGCGAAGCACCACGTCTCCGTGCTGTGGAGCGACTACTTCAAGCCCCCGCACTTCGAGAAGTACCCGGAGCTGCACCAGCTGGTCAACGACACCCTGAAGGCCCTGTCGGCCGCCAAGGGCTCGACCGACCCGGCGACCGGCCAGAAGGCCCTGGACTACATCGCCCAGGTCGACAAGATCTTCTGGGAGACCAAGAAGGCCTGACGTCCAGTCAGCACCCGGAAGCCGGCGATCGGTGCACCATCGCAGGCCGAAGGAACCGCCCGAAGGGGCCCGGCTGCAGTTCCGGCCGGGCCCCTTCGGTGTTCCCGCGGCCAGGGGTGGCGGCACCTCATCGGCGCTTCCTGGCGTACGTCCGCACCACGACGCCGTTGCCGAAGGTCCGCACCGTCTCCGGCACGAACTCGGAGACCTGGAAGCCGGAGCCGAACATGGGCATGCCCGTGCCCAGCACCACCGGGTAGGTCTTGATCACCAGTTCGTCGATCTCGTCGATCAGCTCGCCGGCCACGACCGAACCGCCGCACAGGTAGATGCCGAAGGCGCTGTCCTCCGCCTTCAGTTCGCGGACCCTGCCGACCAGGTCCGCCGGGATGATCTCGACGTTCGGGTCGGGCGACTCCGTGAGCGTGCGCGAGGCGACGTACTCACGCAGATGGGCGTACGGGCTGGTGACGCCCTCCTTCAGGGCCAGGTCGTAGCTGGCCCTGCCCTGGACGACGGTGTCGAACCGCTTGTTCGGCAGGTCGTCGATCCCGAGGTGCCGGCGGCCGTGGGTCGGCAGCGTCTCCGGATACTCCGACGTAAGGAACGCGAAAAACTCCTCGTCGACGAACGGGAACATGAAGGACGCGTCGCCGTCCGGGCCGCCGATGAAGCCGTCGATCGAACAGGCGATGAAGTACGTGAGCTTGCGCAAACTGGTCTCCTTCGTTTCAACCACTTCAGTTATAGTACTCCGTCCGTAGTGGTTCAAGCAGGTTTTCGGTTTTCGACTCTCAGGGCTCGATCTCGGAGCTCGGTCTCAGAGCTCGGTTCTCGGAGCAGCGCGCGGCGGTCAGGCGGTCGCCGGTGTCCGCGGCTCGCGCCACATCGGCCACATCCGCGGGCCGTCCGGCAGATCCAGGGCCCGGCCGGTGAACTCGAAGCCGAGGCGCCCGTACAGACCCCGGCCGCGGGCACTGCTCGCCTCGAGGTAGGCGGGCAGGCCCTCGCGGTCGCAGCGGTCGAGTACCGACTCGATGAGCGCGGTGCCCAGGCCCTCGCCCTGCCGTCCGGGGGCCACACCGATCATCCACAGGTACTCGTGGGCCCGGCCGTAGGGGTGGATGCCGTCCGTGAGCCGGGCTATCAGCTCGACGCGCTGGTTCTCCGGGTCGACGGCCTCGCGCACCTGGGCGGGGCCGTCGGCGGCCCCGTCGCGGGGATCACCGCCGGGCTCGTCGCCGGTGTGCCCGTCCGCCGGCACGGGCAACCACAGCGCGCAGGCCGCACCGTCCTCGGTGAGGTCGATACGACCGTCGGCGAGCACGGCGTCGGTGAAGGCGGCCATGAGCCGGTGGTGGGTCCGGCGGCGGTACTCCTCGCCGGGGAAGACCCAGCCGCTCACCGGATCGCCCTGGAAAGCCTCGTCCAGCAGCCGGACGACCAGCTCCCGGTCGCCCTCCCCCGCAGTCCGGATCACCACACCCATGTCCCGCCCATCCCTTCGACTCAACCTCGTTCATGTGTACGGCGGTTGAGCCTATCCGCCGGCTTCGGCGGGAGGTGGGCGGTGTTCCCGGCCGTACGCCGGAAGGGGGGCGGGCCCCGCACACCGTGGGGAAGTGCGGGGCCCGCCGGACCGGAGCCCTCGGCGGTGCGGCCGTACGTCGGTCAGGTCCGTACGGTCCTGCACGGGCTCCGGGGCCTTGCGCGGCCGGCCGGGCGCTCCGTGGTCGCCGGGCCGGCCAGGGTGACCGTCAGGTGCTGCGCCGGGTCACGAACTCGGCCAGCGCGAGGAGGCCGCCCGCCTCCTCCGGGTCGGGCACGGCTCGGGCCAGTTCCTGCATGGCCCTCGCCATCCGGTCGGCCGCCTGGGCCTGCGCCCAGTCCCGGCCGCCCGCCCGCTCCACGGCCAGTGCGGTGCGCTCCAGGTCCTCCTTGTCCTCCTCGTAGGGCGCCGCGTACAACTCGGCGAGCTCGGCGGCGGCCGGGGTGCCGGTGCTGAGGGCGGCGACCACGGGCAGCGATTTCTTACGGGCGGCCAGGTCCGCGCCGGCCGGCTTGCCGGTACGGCGCGGGTCACCCCATATGCCGATGACGTCGTCGATGAGCTGGAAGGCGAGGCCCGCCTCGCGGCCGAAGGCGTCCAGGGCCTCGACGTCCTCGGCGGCGGCTCCGGCGTACAGCGCCCCGAGGGCACAGGCGCACCCCAGCAGGGCGCCCGTCTTGGCCTCGGCCATGGCGAGCGTCTCGTCGAGGGTGACCTCGTCCGGGGCGCGCCGCTCCATGGCCGTGTCCGCGTGCTGCCCCTCGCACAGCTCGACGACGCAGTCGGCGAGTCGGGCCGCCGCCGCCGCGGACGCCGGGTGCGGGTCGGTGGCGAGCAGCCGCAGGGCGAGCGCCTGGAGGGCGTCCCCCGCGAGGATCGCGTCGGCGTCACCGAACACGGTCCACGCGGTCGGCCGGTGGCGCCGAGTGGTGTCCCGGTCCATCACGTCGTCGTGCAGCAACGTGAAGTTGTGGACCAGTTCCACCGCCGCCGCGGCCCGCGCCGCCGCCGTCCGGGCCCCGGGTCCGCCGAGGGCGGCGGCCGAGGTGAGGACGAGCGCGGGGCGGATCGCCTTGCCCGCGTTGCCTGCCGCGGGTGTGCCGTCCGCGTGCTGCCAGCCGAAGTGGTAGAGCGCGATCCGGCGCATCGAGGCGGGCAGTGACTCGATGGCGGACCGCAGTTCGGGGTCGACCGCCGCCCGCGACTCACGCAGGAGCGTCGCCGCCTCGTGTCCGTCGGCCCCTGCCGGTCCCTGCCCGTCGGGCGAAGGCCCCGGCTCCTTCCCCCGCTGCGTGCCGATGGGCCCGTGCCTTTCCAGCGTTCCGGTGGGGCGACGCGTCTCGGCGGCGCCGTGCGGAGCCTCTGTCATGGACTCACCTCCCCCATACGCCCGCCTCCGTACCCCCGGGGTGTACCCGCCCGGGAGGGCGGGAACACGGCGTTCGGGAGTCTGGCGTCACTGCCAGCGGCCGATCTCGACGTTCTCCAGGACGCCGAGCGCGTCCGGTACGAGGACGGCGGCCGAGTAGTAGGCCGTGACCAGGTACTTGATGATGGCCTGCTCGTTGATGCCCATGAAGCGCACCGACAGACTCGGCTCGATCTCGTCCGGGATGCCGGTGGCGCGCAGGCCGATGACGCCCTGGTCCTGCTCGCCGGTACGCATCGCGATGATCGAGGACGTACGGGCCTCGGTTACCGGGATCTTGTTGCACGGGTAGATCGGCACGCCGCGCCAGGTCGGGATGCGGTTGCCGGCGATGTCGATCGTCTCGGGAACGAGTCCGCGCTTGTTGAGCTCGCGTCCGATCGCGGCGATCGCACGCGGGTGGGCGAGGAGCAGCTTGGTGCCGCGCCGGCGGCTGAGCAGCTCGTCCAGGTCGTCCGGTCCGGGCACGCCGTCGTGCGGCTGGATCCGCTGGTCGTACTCGCAGTTGTGCAGCAGGCCGAACTCGCGGTTGTTGACGAGCTCGTGCTCCTGGCGCTCCTTCAGCGCCTCGACGGTCAGGCGGATCTGCTGCTCCGTCTGGTTCATCGGCTGGTTGTACAGGTCGGCCACGCGCGAGTGGATACGCAGCACGGTCTGGGCGACGCTCAGTTCGTACTCACGGGGCCGGGCCTCGTAGTCGACGAAGGTGTGCGGGATGTCCGGCTCGCCGCTGTGGCCGGCGGAGAGGTCGATCGCCTTCTCGCCGTGCCTGTTGGTGGGCTGGTCGGTGAGCGCGCGGCGCTCCTCGAGATGCGCGCTCAGGGTGTCCGAGCGCTCCGCGACCTGCTCCACCTCCTGGCGGGGCAGCACGAGCACCGTGCAGGCGGTGACCGTGCGGGCGGTGTACTCCCAGATGGCGTCCCCGTCCAGCAGCGCCTGGTCACCGAAGTAAGCGCCGTCGGCGAGGACACCGAGCACCGCGTCGTCGCCGTAGGGGCCGGTGCCGACCTTCTCCACCTTGCCGTGCGCCAGCAGGTAGACCTCGTCGGCCTGGCTGCCGAACGAGGCGATCACCTCACCGGGGCCGAACTCCCGCTGCTCACAGCGCTGCGCGAGCTCCGAGAGCACCTCCTCGTCCTCGTACGACCGCAGGGCCGGCAGCTCGCCCAGCTCAGCGGGGATGACCTCGACGCGGTCGCCGGTCTTCACGAACGTCACCCGGCCGTCGCCCACGGCGAAGGTCATGCGCCGGTTCACCCGGTACGTGCCGCCCTGAATGTCCACCCAGGGAAGCGTGCGCAGCAGCCAGCGGGAGCTGATCTCCTGCATCTGAGGAACGGACTTGGTCGTGGTGGCCAGGTTCCGCGCGGCCGCCGTACCGAGGCTCTGCTGCGGCCTGGTCTGCTCGGTGCGGACCTCTTCGCCTACCGACATAAGGAATTGCCCTCCCGGTCATGCCGGACGGCTACGCCCGGCATCGATGTGCGTGCACCAGCCTTCCTCACGGAGCGTGCCGGTGCTATTACCCGAAAGAGCGGGAATGGATCATCGGTTGCCGGGGCACAGGTGGGTGCTTCCTCAGCTTCTCGGCGTCTTGTCCCGCCCTGTTCAGCGCTGTTGGCCGGGACAGGATTGTCCGGATCGGATCGCACACGGACCGAACAAGTACTAGGGAGCGCTCCGTTTCGGTACAAGCACCGTACGAGGCGGTCGCGTCGGGCGGTCGTCGCGCAGCGTGAAGGAGCCGGCCGTGGCCTCACCCATGTCCGCGAGCAGTTTTCTCAAGGCACTGAAGGCGGAGGGCCTCAGCGTCGTCCAGGTCGGCGACTGGCGGGACCACAACCGCAACCACAAGGGTCCCTGGGGCCCCGTGCACGGCGTGATGATCCACCACACGGTCACCAAGGGCAGCGCGCGGACCGTGGAGATCTGCCGCAAGGGTTACGAAGGCCTGCCGGGACCACTGTGCCACGGGGTCATCACCAAGGACGGCAAGGTCCACCTGGTCGGGTACGGCCGGGCCAACCACGCCGGACTCGGCGACGACGACGTCCTGCGCGCGGTGATCGCGGAGAAGGGACTGCCTCGGGACAACGAGTCGAACACGGACGGCAACCGGCACTTCTACGGCTTCGAGTGCGAGAACCTGGGCGACGGCGACGACCCCTGGCCGGCGGCACAGCTGGAGGCGATCGAGCGGGCCGCCGCCGCGGTCTGCCGGCACCACGGGTGGAACGAACGATCCGTCATCGGCCACCTCGAATGGCAGCCGGGGAAGGTGGACCCGCGGGGGTTCACCATGACGTCGATGCGTGGGCGGATCCGGGACCGGCTGGAGTGACGTGTCCGCAGCGCGCGGCGGCGTGACAATGGCGGGGTGACCGGCACCGACACCCGCGACCTCGCCGCCCTGGGCCCCCGCCTGCCCTCTCCCCTGCAGGAGGTCGCCGACGAGCGGTTCGAGCGTCGTGGTGTCCGCCTGCTGCTGAAGCGGGACGATCTCATCCACCCCGAGCTGGTCGGCAACAAATGGCGCAAACTCGCGCCGAATCTCGCCACGGCGGACGGTCGTACCGTCGTCACGTTCGGCGGCGCCTACTCCAACCACCTGCGCGCCACGGCCGCCGCCGGCCGGCTGCTCAGTCTGTCCACGGTGGGCGTGGTGCGCGGTCAGGAACTGGCCGGCCGGCCGCTCAACCCTTCGCTGGCCCGGTGCGCGGCCGACGGCATGCGGCTGCACTTCGTCGACCGCTCGACGTACCGCCGCAAGACCGAGCCGGAGGCCCTGGCGGCCCTGCTGAGCGCGGTGGACGCCGAGGACGCGGTCGTCGTCCCCGAGGGCGGCAGCAACGCGGAGGCCGTGCGCGGCTGCCGGGCCCTCGGTGAGGAACTGGGCGAGCACACCGACGTGGTCGCGCTCGCCTGCGGCACCGGCGGCACGCTCGCCGGGCTGGCCGCCGGCCTCCCGCCGGGCCGCCGGTCGCTCGGGATACCCGTCCTCAAGGGCGGCTTCCTGGCCGACGACATACGGCGGCTCCAGATCCGTGCCTTCGGCGGGCCACGCGGCGCCTGGAGCCTCGACGACCGCTTCCACTGCGGCGGCTACGCCCGCACCACTCCCGAGCTCGACTCCTTCGCCGAGGACTTCGAACACCGCCACGGCCTCCCCGTGGAGCGCGTCTACGTCGCCAAGATGCTCCACGCCCTGCTCACCCTCGCCGAGGAGGGCGCCTTCCCGCGTGGCACGACCCTGACGGCGGTCATCACCGGCCGCCCCTTTCCCTGAACGGCCCCCGCCGGACGTCACGGGCGCCGGGCGCGCTCCGCCCCGGCGCCCATGTACGGCAACCGGTGAACGGGCCACCGCCGACGCCCGGCCGGGCCGCACGGCCCATGGCCGCGAGCACACGACGGGCACGACTGGCGGGTACGCCCGGCGGGCCCCGGCATCCTCGCGGACTCGGGCGCCCCGCCCGGTCCCCGCGACTCGGGCGCCCCGTCCCCGCCCCCCGGAGCACAGGGCCGCCCGGCGCGTTCGAGTGGGGCCGTACCGGCCTCCGGGCGGGCGCGGGGCCCTCGCGTCGTCTCCCGCGTCCGGCGTCGCACGCGCGCGCGTGGCGCCGTTACGCCGTCTCCCGGTAAGCCGCCGCCTCCTCCAGGTCCAGCCGGCGCAGCAGCGTCCGGAGCATCTCGTCGTCGATGTAGCGGCCGTCCCGGAGCCGGACGAAGACCTCGCGCTCCGCGCCGATCATCTCCCTGGACAGCCGCCGGTAGGTGTCGTCGACGGTCTCCCCGGTGACGGGGTTGACCTGTCCGAGCCGTTCCCAGACGGCGTTGCGGCGCCGCTCCAGGACCGTGCGGAGGCGGTCGGCGAGCGGGGCCGGCAGGGCGTTGCGCTCGTCGGCGAGGAGGTCGTCCAGGCGCTGCTCCGCGGCCCGGGATGCCTGGGCCTGGGCGTTGGCCTCCGCGAGCGTCTCGGCCTGCACGTCGTGTGCGGGGAACTTCAGCAGGCGGATCAGCGGCGGCAGGGTGACGCCCTGGACGACCAGCGTGCCGATGACCGTGGTGAAGGTGAGGAACAGGATGAGGTTGCGCTCGGGGAAGGGAGCGCCGCCGTGCACGGTGAGCGGGATGGAGAAGGCGATCGCGAGCGAGACCACACCCCGCATACCGGCCCAGCCGATCACGAACGGCCCCTTCCAGGAGAGGTCGCCCTCACGCGCGCGTACGCGTGCCGACAGCCGCGGCAGGAAGGTCGCCGGATACACCCACACGAACCTCGCCGCGGCGACCACCAGGAAGACGGCGACCGCGTACCAGGCGGCGTCGGCACCCTCGTACTCCCCGAGGCCCTTGAGGACGACGGGCAGCTGGAGGCCGATCAGGGCGAACACGGCCGACTCCAGGACGAAGGCGACCATCTTCCACACCGCCTCCTCCTGGAGACGGGTGGCGAAATCGACCTCCCACGCGCGGTGGCCGAGAAAGAGCGCGACGACCACCACCGCGAGCACCCCGGACGCGTGCACCTGCTCGGCGACGGCGTAGGCCACGAACGGGATCAGCAAGGAGAGCGTGTTCTGAAGGAGCGCCTCCTTCACGTGCGTGCGCAGCCAGTGCAGCGGCACCATCAGGACCAGCCCGACGCCGACGCCACCGATGGCCGCGATCAGGAACTCCGCGATCCCGCCGGCCCACGTGGCACCCTCGCCGACCGCCGCCGCGAGCGCCACCCTGAAGGCGGTGATCGCGGTGGCGTCGTTCACCAGGGACTCGCCCTGGAGGATCGTCGTGATCCGGGAGGGCAACCCCACGCGGCGCGCGACCGCCGTGGCGGCGACCGCGTCCGGCGGCGCCACCACCGCACCGAGCACCAGGGCCGCGGTCAGCGGCAGGCCGGGCACGATCAGGTACGCGGCGCAGCCGACGACGAAGGTGGCGAAGAGGACGTAGCCCACGGACAGCAGCGCCACGGGCCGCAGCTTGCCCGCAGGTCGAGGTAGGAGCTGTCGGTGGCCGCCGTGTGGAGCAGTGGGGGCAGCAGCAGGGGCAGGACGATGTGCGGGTCGAGGGTGTAGTCGGGCACTCCGGGGACGTAACTCACCGCCAGTCCCACCGCGACCAGCAGCAGCGGTGCCGGCACCGGCACGCGCCGTCCCGCGGCGGCGATCGCGGCGCTGCCCGCCACCAGCACAAGCAGCGGCATCACGTCCATCGTCCTCGCCCGCCCTCTTTTTCCGCGCGGTCATCCGCACACCCGTCGTAACCTGGCAATCATGAAACAGTGCACGCACGCCGACGCGCTGCCGCACCCGGAACCGAAGCCGCGCGGCGAGACCTGCCCGGAGTGTCTGGCCGAGGGCACGGACCCGGTGCAGCTGAGGCTGTGCCTCGTCTGCGGTCACGTCGGCTGCTGCGACTCCTCGCCGCGGCGGCACGCGACGGCCCATCACGAGGCGACCGGCCACCCGGTGATGCGGACCTTCGAGCCGGGTGAGAGCTGGCGCTGGTGCTTCGTCGATCACGTACTCGTGTGACCTGTCCCAGGGACGGTTCGACCGTCTGACGCCTGGGTACGTCAACCCGGCGCGCGCTCTTCCGATTTGGGCCCGCCGAACCCCTAGCCACTGTGCGTGTTCATGTGTTTACTATGAGTGACAGCAAGGGGTTGGGGTCTCGGGGACAGGAAACTCTGGAGCGCGATAACGTCACCGCTGAACCACGTAGCGCGTTACCCCGAGGGGCGGCCCTCGACCCTGTAACGCTTGTACCACCTTGGAGGTGAGGGTGTCCCAGATCGCAGGCGAGCCCGCGACCCAGGACTTCGTCGAAGTCCGGCTGCCGGCCGCGGGTGCCTACCTGTCGGTGCTGCGTACGGCGACGGCCGGCCTCGCAGCCCGTTTGGACTTCACCCTCGACGAGATCGAGGACCTGCGCATCGCAGTCGACGAGGCCTGCGCGATCCTGCTTCAGCAGGCCGTGCCCGGCTCGGTGCTCAGTTGTGTCTTCCGCCTCGTCGACGACTCGCTCGAGGTCACCGTCTCGGCGCCGACCACGGACGGCCACGCCCCCTCGCGGGACACCTTCGCCTGGACCGTGCTGTCCGCCCTCGCGGGCAAGGTCTCCTCCGCCGTGGACGAGGACAAAACCGTTTCGATCAGCCTCTACAAACAGCGCGGCGCGGGACCCGGGCCGGCGTGAGGGACGGGGACGGGCCGGTGCGGGACGAAGAGCGCGGCACACGGGAGCTGCCGGCCGAGGGCGCACGTTCTGAGAACGAGGCCCGGCGCGCGGCGGACGGCATCGACGGCATCCCCGAGCAGGCCCGGCCGCATCCGGAGGACGAGGCCTCCCCCGAGGTGGTCGTCCCGGACGACGGACAGCGGACCGGGGACACCCCCGTCCGGCCCGTCCGAGTGGAGGCGAAGGCTCGGGAAAGGGCAACGGGCGGGACGATGAGCGAGCACGAGCGACACTCCGAGGACGGCGCGCCGGGTGCACGGGGCACGCGGCACGACCCGCAGGACCGCAGCGGCGCGCGTCTCCTGTTCGCCGAGCTGCGCACGCTGGAGAAGGACAGCCCGGCGTACGCGGAACTGCGCAACCGGCTGGTCCGCATGCACCTGCCACTCGTCGAGCACCTCGCGCGCCGCTTCCGCAACCGCGGCGAGCCCCTGGACGACCTCACCCAGGTCGCCACCATCGGTCTGATCAAGTCGGTCGACCGCTTCGACCCGGACCGCGGGGTGGAGTTCTCCACGTACGCGACCCCGACGGTCGTCGGCGAGATCAAGCGGCACTTCCGGGACAAGGGCTGGGCGGTGCGCGTCCCGCGGCGTCTGCAGGAGCTCCGGCTGGCCCTGACGACGGCCACGGCGGAACTCTCGCAGCTGCACGGGCGCTCCCCCACGGTCCACGAGCTCGCCGAGAAGCTGGCGATCTCGGAGGAGGAGGTCCTGGAGGGTCTGGAATCGGCCAACGCGTACTCCACGCTGTCCCTGGACGTCCCGGACACCGACGACGAGTCCCCCGCGGTCGCGGACACGCTGGGCGCCGAGGACGAGGCCCTGGAGGGCGTCGAGTACCGGGAGTCGCTCAAGCCGCTGCTGGAGGACCTGCCGCCGCGGGAGAAACGGATCCTGCTGCTGCGCTTCTTCGGCAACATGACCCAGTCGCAGATCGCGCAGGAGGTCGGGATCTCGCAGATGCACGTGTCGCGGCTGCTGGCCCGCACACTGGCGCAGTTGCGGGAGAAGCTGCTGGTCGAGGAGTAGCGGGAGAAGCTGCTGGTCGAGGAGCAACGGCAGGAGTAGCGGCCGGGCACCGGCCGGTGCCCGGCATCCCAGACCTCCGGGCGGCGGCTACTTCTCGGCTACTTCTCGGCGCTGCCGGGTCCCCGGATGCCGAGGGCCTGGGTGGTCGTGGGGTTCACGAGCAGCACCAGTGCCGTGACGGCCACGACGCCGAGCACGATGCCCGCCGGGATGGCCACACTGTCGGCCTGCAGCAGGTTGTAGGCCACCGGCAGCGCCATGATCTGCGTGATGACGGCGGGCCCCCGGCTCCAGCCTCGCCGGCCGATCAGCCCGCGGGCGGCGAGGAGCGGCAGCAGGGCGAGGACGATCAGGGTGACGCCGCCGGTGATGGCCGAGGTCCGGTCGTCGGGGTGGCCGGTGAGACCTCCCACGAGCATCCAGGCACCGCCGACGACAAGCGCCAGCCCCTCCAGAGCGGCCAGCGCCGCCGCGGCGGTCAGCCGGCCGGGACGGGGGCCCGCCTCTTCGGCGGCTTCGGGGCTGGGGGTCTGCTCACTGCTCACCCCTGAAGGGTAGCCCTCGGCTCACCGCACCCCGTGGGGGCGTCCGGCGGACCGTGTGCGCCGTGTGCCCTCGGCGATCTCCACCTCGGTCTGGGCCGGGTACCACTCAGTAGGTACCCTGCAAACCATGCGTGCACTTCTCGTGGTCAATCCGGCGGCAACCACCACAAGTGCGCGCACGCGCGACGTGCTGATCCACGCGCTCGCGAGCGAGATGAAGCTGGAGGCGGTCACCACCGAGTACCGCGGCCACGCGCGCGACCTCGGCCGGCAGGCGGCACAGAGCGACGACATCGACCTGGTCGTGGCCCTCGGCGGCGACGGCACGGTCAACGAGGTCGTCAACGGTCTGCTGCACGACGGCCCCTGCCCCGAGAAGCTGCCCCGTCTCGCGGTGGTCCCGGGCGGTTCCACCAACGTCTTCGCCCGCGCCCTCGGCCTGCCCAACCACGCGGTGGAGGCCACCGGCGCCCTGCTGGACGCACTGCGCGAGGGCAGCGAGCGGACCGTGGGACTGGGCCTGGCCTCGGGCACGCCGGGCACGGAGGACGAGGCGGTCCCGGCCCGCTGGTTCACCTTCAATGCCGGGCTCGGTTTCGACGCCGGCGTGGTCGGCCGGGTCGAGCAGCACCGTGAGCGCGGCAAGAAGTCGACGCACGCCCTCTACGTCCGCCAGGTGATGCGCGCGCTCATCGGCGAGCCGCACCGCCGCAACGGGACGATCACTCTGGAGCGGGCAGGCGAGGACCCGGTCACCGATCTGGTGCTGTCCATAGTCTCGAACACGTGCCCCTGGACGTTTCTCGGCAATCGCCCGATCTACGCGTCGCCTAAGGCCTCGTTCGATACCGGGCTCGACGTCTTCGGCCTCAGCCGCCTGTCGACGGCCGCCGTTGCCCGGTATGGCACCCAGTTGCTCACTTCGTCCCCCGAGCGCGGCCCCCGGGGCCGGCATGCCGTCTCCCTGCACGATATGACCGAGTTCACCTTGCATTCGAAGGTGCCGCTCCCCCTTCAGATGGACGGTGACCACCTGGGGCTGCGGACCAGCGTGACGTTCACAGGCGTTCGCCGTGCACTGCGTGTGATTGTGTGAGCAGAAGGGGCGAAAGTCCTTTCACTCGAACGTTTAGACCAGGGTCCACCCCATGGAAGTACGGCTGTGACCTAGTCGACACCGAAGAATCAAAAAAAACTTTCCGGAAGGGGTTGTATCCGCCGCCGAGGTTTGCGAGTCTCTTCTTGGCGATCGGAAGGGCCCGCAACACCGGCCTTCACAGATCACCAGAACCCCTCTTCAAACCACAGGACCACGCCAGGGCAACCTGACGGTAGGCCCTTCCCTTGTTGAGGGATTCGTGAAAGCGTTCACATTCACAAGCATCCCAGCATGTAATACCAAGGAGAGGTAGCAGCCATGGACTGGCGTCACCGCGCCGTTTGCCGCGAGGAAGACCCCGAGCTCTTCTTCCCCATCGGCAACACCGGTCCCGCGCTGCTGCAGATCGAGGAAGCCAAGGCCGTCTGCCGTCGCTGCCCTGTCATGGAGCAGTGCCTGCAGTGGGCGCTCGAGTCCGGCCAGGACTCCGGCGTCTGGGGTGGTCTCAGCGAGGACGAGCGCCGCGCAATGAAGCGCCGTGCCGCCCGCAACCGGGCTCGTCAGGCCTCCGCCTGACCATCCACCCCTGCTGACAGCCTGAGCTTGGCGGCGCGTACAGCGAGTACGCAACCCCCGCTCCCGAGCCGCAGCGCGCAGTACCCCCGATGCGCATCGGACGATGGATCGCACGAGCACTGGCCTCGGACCCTCACCGGTCCGGGGCTTTTTGCTGTCCGGACCCGCCCGCCGCCGCGCTTCTACTTGTCCGTGGGCACTGGGATGTCCAGGATCACCCGGGTGCCCCGATCCGGGGCCGGCACCATGTCGAAGGCCCCGCCCAACTCGCCCTCCACCAGGGTGCGGACGATCTGCAGGCCGAGGTTGCCGGAGCGGTGCGGGTCGAAGTCCTCGGGCAGACCGACGCCGTCGTCCTGGACGGTGACCAGGAGCCGGGCCTCCTTCGTCGTACCGCCGCGGACCGCGGAGACCTCGACCGTGCCGGTGTCGCCGTCACGGAAACCGTGCTCCAGGGCGTTCTGCAGCACCTCGGTCAGCACCATCGACAAGGGCGTTGCGACCTCGGCGTCCAGAATGCCGAAGCGACCGGTGCGCCGGCCGGTGACCTTGCCCGGCGAGATCTCCGCCACCATCGCCAGCACGCGGTCGGCGATCTCGTCGAACTCCACGCGCTCGTCCAGGTTCTGGGAGAGCGTCTCGTGCACGATCGCGATCGAGCCGACCCGGCGCACGGCCTCCTCCAGTGCCTCGCGCCCCCGGTCGGACTCGATGCGCCGGGCTTGGAGGCGCAGCAGGGCCGCCACCGTCTGAAGGTTGTTCTTCACCCGGTGGTGGATCTCCCGGATGGTGGCGTCCTTGGTGATCAACTCGCGCTCACGACGGCGCAGTTCCGTGACATCACGCAGAAGCACCAGCGAACCGACGCGCGTGCCCTTCGGCTTGAGCGGGATGGCGCGGAACTGGATCACCCCGTCGTGCGCCTCGATCTCGAACTCGCGCGGCGCCCAGCCGCTGGCCACCTTGGCGAGCGCCTCGTCGACCGGGCCGCGGGACGGGGCGAGTTCGGCGGTGGTCCGCCCGAGGTGATGGCCGACCAGGTCGGCGGCGAGGCCCATGCGGTGGTAGGCCGACAGCGCGTTCGGGGAGGCGTACTGCACGATGCCGTCCGCGTCGAGCCGGATCAGGCCGTCGCCGACGCGGGGCGAGGCGTCCATGTCGACCTGCTGGTTCTCGAACGGGAAGGCGCCGGCCGCGATCATCTGCGCGAGGTCCGAGGCGCTCTGCAGATACGTGAGTTCCAGGCGGCTCGGGGTGCGCACGGTGAGCAGGTTGGTGTTGCGGGCGATGACGCCCAGGACGCGCCCCTGACGTCGTACGGGGATGGACTCGACGCGGACCGGGACCTCCTCGCGCCACTCCGGGTCGCCCTCGCGCACGATCCGGCCCTCGTCCAGGGCGGCGTCCAGCATGGGGCGCCGGCCGCGCGGGACCAGGTGGCCGACCATGTCGTCCTGGTACGAGGTCGGTCCGGTGTTGGGCCGCATCTGGGCGACGGAGACATAGCGGGTGCCGTCGCGGGTGGGGACCCACAGGACCAGGTCGGCGAAGGAGAGGTCGGAGAGGAGCTGCCACTCCGAGACCAGCAGGTGGAGCCACTCGAGGTCGGAGTCGTCGAGCGCTGTGTGCTGGCGTACGAGTTCGTTCATGGAGGGCACGTGGCTGAGCGTACCCGGCGGTTCGGACAGCGATCGAAACCAGCCGGATTCCACCGTCCCCGCTCCCGGATCCACTCCTGGAGGAGTCCCCGGAAACACCCGCGGGCCGCGGCGCCTGAGAGGGACCCTCAACCCTCCCGGCACCGCAGCCCGGAGCAACAACGGCCGTGGGGTGTGCGGTCCCGGTCGGCCGAAGGATGAGGACCCGGGGCAGTCAGGGCAGAGAGCACCGGTTCCTCGGTCCGCCCTCCTGTGCGGGGAAGGCGGAAGCCTGACGATCACCTTGCGTGAGTGTCACGGCAAGGGTCTCAGTGGCCATTGTGGACTAGACCACTCGTCGTGTCCATGCGATGGACGGTGTTTGCGGTTGTCGCGTTCCGTCGACTACTCGGACATCCGAGCGTCCGGCCAAAGCCTAACCCTGTTGGCTCACACACGGGGCCAGACGGCCAGGGCAATTTCCGCGAGTGCCTCCAGCTCCGCCCGGCTCGCGCCGTCGCGCGCCTGCTGCGACATGCCCTGGATCATGGCTCCGGTGTGCCGGGCGAGGGTGGCCACATCGGTGTCCGGCGGCAGCACGCCCGCGGCCACGTCGGCCCCGATCCGGTCCTCGATGGCCGCGATGTTGCCGTTGCGCCGCTCCCGCAGGGACTCCTCGACCTCGGCGGTCGAGCAGTTGGCGGCGGCGTGGATGACGAGGCAGCCGTGCGGCCGGCCGGGAAAGGTGTACTCGACGGCGGCCTCGCGCAGCATCCGCTCCACCCCGGCGCGGGCGGTCGGCTCCTCGGCGAGGGCGCGGCCGCCGAACGAGCCGTACCGCACGCCGTACTCCTGGACGACCTCCTCGAAGAGCGAGCGCTTGTCGCCGAAGGCGGCATACAGGCTCGGGGCGCCGATCTCCATGACCCGCGTGAGGTCGGAGACCGACGTGGCCTCGTAACCGTGCTCCCAGAAGGCCATCAGCGCCTTCTCCAGGGCCGTCGCCCGGTCGAAGGAGCGGGGGCGGCCCCGCCCCTTGGCCGTGGTTTCCCGAGTCTGCGCCCCAGCCTGTCCGCTCTTCTCGTTGCTCACCATGGAGTGGATTTTATAGCGGGCACTAGAGAAATGTCGCCGGGCTGTTGTACGGTCTTTTCTGTATCGACCGATAGAGAAATGCGAAGGGGGCGCCGACATGGGCGTGCAGGGCGTGCTTGCGGGCAGGACGGCTCTCGTCACGGGGGCGAGCAGGGGCATCGGGCGAGGAATCGCGGAGCGGCTGGGCCACGACGGCGCACGGGTAGCGGTGCACTACGGCAGGAACGAGGCGGCGGCGAAGGAGACGGTCGCCGCGATCGAGTCGGCCGGCGGCTCGGCGTTCGCGATCAGGGCCG
The DNA here is from genome assembly GCF_042268605.1 of Streptomyces sp. NPDC056296. Classification (NCBI taxonomy): domain Bacteria; kingdom Bacillati; phylum Actinomycetota; class Actinomycetes; order Kitasatosporales; family Streptomycetaceae; genus Streptomyces; species Streptomyces sp. NPDC056296. The sequence continues at coordinate 112,648 of NZ_JBHJRX010000016.1, forward strand.
ACCTGAGCGTCGCCGGAGCCGCCGAGGCCTTGTGGGAGGAGTTCGACCGGCACGCCGACGGCGTGGACGTCCTGGTGAACAACGCCGGGATCGGCAACACGCGACCCATCGGGGAGATAGGGGAGGAGGAGTACGACGCGGTCTTCACCGTCAACGTCAAGGCACCGTTCTTCATCCTCAAGCACGGCATGGGCCGGCTGCGCGACGGCGGCCGGGTCATCAACATCTCGTCGGGGCTGTCCCGCACCGCGGTGATGCCGGACAACATGGCCTACTCGATGACGAAGGGCGCGCTGGACGTGTTCTCGCGTGACCTCTCCAAGGTGCTGGGCACCCGCGGCATCACGGTGAACTCGGTGGCACCCGGCATCATCGACACCGACAACACGACCGAGTTGCTGCGTGGGAGCCCGGACGGCTGGGACCGGGCGGCGGCGCTCTCCGCACTGGGCGGGGTGGGTGCACCGGCCGAGGTGGCCGACGTGGTCGCGTTCCTCGCCTCGCACGGGGGCCGATGGGTCACGGGAAGCTGGGTGGACGCGACGGGAGGTTCGCTGACCTGACACCGCCACCCACCTGACCGTTTCGACGCGCCCGCCGGGTCCAGCTCTGTTAGATTGGTCTAAACCACATAGGGCCCCACACAGCCAGTCCCGGACCCCGGGTGAGTCCTCTCTTCGAAACGGCAGGCAAGCGTGGAAGTTGTCATCGTTCCGGACGCCAAGGCAGGCGGCGAGCTGATAGCCGAAGCCATGGCACAGCTGCTCCGGCGCAAGCCCGACGCCCTGCTCGGGGTGGCCACTGGGTCGACGCCGTTGCCCGTGTACGAGGCGCTGGCGTCCAAGGTGCGCTCGGGTGCCGTGGACACCGCGCGGGCGCGGATCGCCCAGCTCGACGAGTATGTGGGACTCCCCGCCGAGCATCCGGAGTCGTACCGCTCGGTGCTGCGGCGCGAGGTGCTCGAACCGCTGGGGATCGGCATGGACGCGTTCATGGGCCCCGACGGCACGGCCGCGGACGTGCAGGGGGCGTGCGAGGCGTACGACAAGGCGCTGGGCGGCACCGGCGGGGTCGACCTCCAGCTGCTGGGGATCGGCACCGACGGGCACATCGGTTTCAACGAGCCGTGCTCCTCGCTCGCCTCGCGGACCCGGATCAAGACGCTCACCGAGCAGACCCGCGTCGACAACGCGCGCTTCTTCGACGGTGACATCGAGCAGGTGCCGCACCACGTGATCACGCAGGGAATCGGCACCATCCTGGAGGCCCGGCACGTGGTGCTGCTCGCCACCGGCGAGGGCAAGGCGGACGCGGTCGCCGCGAGCGTCGAGGGCCCGGTCGCGGCTGTGTGCCCGGCCTCCGCGCTCCAACTGCACCCGCACGCCACGGTGGTCGTCGACGAGGCCGCCGCCGCCAAGCTGAAGCTCGCCGACTACTTCCGGCACACGTACGCCCACAAGCCCGACTGGCAGGGGATCTGAGCCCGAATCTGAGCCCGCCACGGCCCTGACCGGCCGGACACGGACACGGACGCGGACGCGGACAGCCGCCGCAGGCGAAGGGCGCCGATCCCCCTCCACGGGGTTCGGCGCCTTCTCCGTACCGGCGAGCGGAGCACTGTCCTCACGGCGCCACGCACATCGCCGGAGGGACCCGCCCGGCGTATCCGTCGCGTCACGTGCGCCACCGCGAAGCAGAGGCGCCGGCCCCCATCAGGAGGACCGGCGCCTTCGTCGTACCGTCTGGAGCCCGGCCGTCCGGACCCCGGCGAAGCGGTGCATCCGCTACACGCCCGCGATCGCCTCCGCCGCCGCCCTGCCGCAGACCCGGGCCGCGCCGTGGGTGGCCAGGTGGAGGGCGCCCCGGGGCTCGGCGCGGGGGACGCCCATCTCGACCACGATCGTGTCGGGACGAGCCGCCAGCAGGGTGTCCAGGGCCGCCGCCATCCAGGGGTGGCGGTGCTCGTCGCGGACGACGGCCACGACGCGGCGCGATCCGGCCGCGGCCAGCACCTCGTGCCCGGCGTCGGGTCCGGTGAAGCTGCCGGTCTCCGTGCCGGGAAGCAGGCGGAAGAGCTCGGCGGCGATGCCCCAGGGGGTCTCGTCGCCGACCGCGATGTTCGCGACGGGGGTGAGGGCAGCGACGTACGGCGGTTCGGTGAGGGGGGTGAAGTCCTCGGCCGTGGTGACGCGCAGGGCCCGGCGGGCCGCGCGCAGGCCCACGTCGCCGTCCACGGCCCCTCCCGCCCCGGCGTCGGCCCGATGCGAGGCGGTCCAGCGGGCCAGGGCGCGGACGCGTTCCGCCGCGTCGGCCAGGCGGTCCTCGGGCAGCTCGCCCGAGCGGACCGCCTCGACCAGGGCGTCGCACAGCCGCCGCACGGTGCCCTCGTCGGACAGCCCACCGCCCACGCAGATCGCGTCGGCGCCGGCCGCGATGGCCAGGACGCTGCCGCGTTCGATGCCGTACGTGCCCGCGATGGCCCGCATCTCCATACCGTCGGTGACGATCAGGCCGTCGTAGCCCAGTTCGCCGCGGAGCAGGTCGGTCAGGATGCGGCGGGACAACGTTGCCGGGTACTCCCGGTCCAGGGCCGGGACCAGGATGTGGGCGCTCATCACCGCGCGGCTGCCGGCGGCGATGGCCGCGCGGAACGGGACCAGGTCACGCTCGGCCAGCACGTCGGCGTCCACGTCGATGCGCGGCATGGCGTGGTGGGAGTCGACGCCGGTGTCCCCGTGCCCCGGGAAGTGCTTGGTACAGGCGGCCACGCCCGCCGACTGCATGCCGGTGACGTAGGCGGCGGTGTGCCGGGCGACCAGGTCGGTACCGGCGCCGAAGGAGCGCACGCCGATGACCGGGTTGTCGGGGTTGGAGTTGACGTCGGCGGACGGCGCCCAGTTGAGGTTGACGCCGCAGGCGGCGAGCCGGCGGCCCAGTTCGGCGGCCACCTCCCGGGTGAGCCCGACGTCGTCCACCGCCCCGAGGGCGAGGTTGCCGGGGAAGGAGGAACCGGTGCGCACCTCCAGCCGGGTGACGTCGCCGCTCTCCTCGTCTATCGCGACCAGCACGTCCTCGCGCTCGGCGCGCAGCTGTGCGGTCAGCGCGGCCACCTGCTCGGCCGAGGCGATGTTGCGCCCGAACAGGCCGACGGAGGCCAGGCCCTCGCCGAGGCGGCGCAGCAGCCAGTCGGGGGCGGTGGTGCCGGTGAACCCGGGCTGGAGGACGGTGAGCGCGTCGCGCGTGAGGGTGTCGGTGGCCCTGGCGATGGTTGTCATCGGTCGCGTTATCCCTTCACGGCGCCGGCGGTCAGGCCACTGACGGCCTTGCGCTGGAGGTAGACGAAGAGGATCAGGATCGGGACGGCGAAGAGGGAGGAGGCGGCCATGGTCGCACCCCAGTCGTCGCCGAAGACGGTCTGGAAACTGGTCAGCCACACCGGCAGCGTCTGGGCCTCGGCGTCCTTGTTCAGGACCAGGACCAGGGCGAACTCGTTCCAGGCGGTGATGAAGCCGAACAGCGAGGTCGACATCAGACCCGGCGCGAGCAGCGGCAGGATGACCCGGCGGAACGCCTGGGCGCGGGTGCAGCCGTCGACCATCGCCGACTCCTCCAGCTCCTTCGGCACGGCGGCGACGAAGCCGCGCAGCGTCAGGATGGTGAAGGGCAGGATCATCATCATGTAGAAGAGCGTGAGCGGCACCAGGCTGTTCAGCATCGACGCGTCGCGCACGATCATGTACATCGCGATGATCATGACTTCCCAGGGCGCCATCTGGGCGAGCATGAAGCCGATGACGAAGCCGCGCCGCCCCTTGAACCGCATCCGCGCCAGGGCGAAGGAACCGGCCAGCGCGATGATCAGTGAGAAGACGACGGCGAGGACGGTGACGGTCAGCGAGTTGGTGACGAACGACCAGAAGTGGTCGGCTTCGGTCGCCGTCTTGAAGTGTTCGAAGGTGAAGTCGGTCGGGAACCAGACCGGGTCCTCCGTGATGATGTCACCGGTCGGCTTGAAGGCCGTGGAGAACATCCAGTACACGGGGAAGACGAAGCCGATGAACAGGACGACGGCCGTGGCGTTGGGCCACAGGCGGCCGAAGAGCGAGCGCTTCACAGCTCGTCCTCCCCTTGCTTGAGCACGATCCTGAGGTAGTAGGCGGTCAGACCGAGCATGATCAGGATGGTCAGTACCGCGATCGCCGCGCCCATGCCGTAGTGCTGGTTGCCGACACCCTCGACGTAGGCGTAGACGGGCAGGATCTCGGTGAGCCGGTCGGGTCCGCCCTGGTTGTAGACATAGACCTGGACGAACGCCTTGAAGACCCAGATGATCTCCAGGAAGGTCGTCGCGTAGAGGAACGGCCGCAGGAACGGCATGGTGACCGCGGTGAAGCTCCGCCAGGCGCCGGCGCCGTCGAGGGAGGCGGCCTCGTAGAGCTCCTTCGGAATGGTGGTGCTCGCCGCGTAGAGGTTGATCGCGACGAACGGGATGGACATCCAGACGATCAGCAGGGTGACGACGAAGAAGGTCGACATCTGGCTGCTGGTCCAGCTGTAGTCGGCCATGGAGTGCCAGCCGAGCTTGTCCAGGACCCAGTTGACGACGCCGAAGCGCTGGGCGAACAGCCACTTGTAGACGGTGGTGGCGGCCACGATCGGCATGGCCCAGGTCAGCACCAGACCGAGCAGCAGGGTGAACCTCATCCGCTTGCCGAGGCGCGCGAGCAGCAGGCCGATCAGGGTGCCCAGGACCATGATCAGGGCGACGTTGACCGCCGCGAACACGATCGAGCGGAGCGTGACCCGCCAGAAGTGCTCGCTGGTGAGGGTCTCCTTGTAGTTGTCGACGCCGTTCCACTCGGTGACGTGCTGGATCAGCTGCGTCATGTTGAGGTTCTGGAAGGACAGCAGGAGGTCCTTCAGCAGCGGCCAGCCGAGCAGCAGCACGGTGGCCGCGCAGGCGGGCAGCAGCAACAGGTACGGGACGAGGGCGCCGGCACGCGACGCGGCTCTCTGCTTCGGCCCGCCGCTGCCCTCGTCGTCCGCCTTGCGGACGTCCGCCGGGCCGGAGGGCGGCCGTTCGGTCTGCACGGTCATGCTCGCGATCTCTCTTCTCGGCCTACGAGAGGGCCTGCGTACGTCGACTCGCGTACGGTCGCCGGGGCGGGAGCCGTCGTCCGGCCACCCCGCCCCGGCTCACCCGGTGCTACTGCTGCTGCGACAGGCGCTTGTTGAACTCTTCCTCGACCTGCTTGGCCGCATCGGCCGGGGACTTCCCCTTCAGCACGGCGGTCATGTAGGTCTTGATCGGGTTGGGCGCGTTCTCGACCGCGGCCCACTCCGGGATCAGCGGCGTGGTACCACCGGAGGAGACGGCCGGCGCGCCGGCTTCGGCGGCGGGGATGCCCTCCAGGTTGCCCAGCAGCGACTCCTTGTTCGGAGTGACGCCGTTGGCCTTGGCCAGCTGGCCCTCGAACTTGTCGGACAGCGCGATCTTCAGGAACTCCTTGGCGAGCTCCTGCTTCTTGCTGCCCGCGGCGACGGCGAGGTTGGAGCCGCCGAGGAAGACGCCCTCGGGCTTGGCGGCGGTCTCACCCGGGATGGTGAAGTAGCCGATGTCCTTCTCGATCTTCGGGTTCGCCTTGATCGCGGTGGCGGCCTCCCAGCCCATGCCGATGAAGGAGCCGACGTTGCCCTTGGCGAAGACCTCACCCTGCTGCGGGGTGGCCTCGTCCTTGTCCTTGGGCGCCTTGGAGAGGGACTGGAACTTCTTGTAGGTCTCCATCGCGGCGGCGATCTTCGGGTCGTCCAGGTTGGAGACGTACTTGTCGCCGTCCTTCTTGACCAGTTCGGCGCCCTCGCCGATCGCCAGACCGACGAAGTGGTACCAGTTCTGGCCCGGCAGGTAGATCGGCTCGGCGTCGGTCTTCTCACCGATCGTCTTGAGGGCGCTGTAGAACTCGTCGCGGGTCTTGGGCGTCTCCTTGATGCCCGCGTCCGCCCAGACCTTCTTGTTGTAGACGACCACGCGGTTGACCACGAACCACGGTGCCGCGTACTGCTTGCCCTCGAAGACGGAGGACTCGTTGATGGACTCGGTCCAGTCCTTGCCGATCTCGGCCTTGAGGTCGGTGAGGTCCGCGAGACCACCGGTCTTGGCGTACGCCGGGGTCTGGGTGTTGCCGACCTCGAAGACGTCCGGGGGGTTCTCCTCGGAGAGCGCGGTGGTCAGCTTCTGCTGAATACCGTTCCACGTCTGGATCTCGAACTTGACCTTGGCCTTGGTCTTCGCCTCGAACTCCTTGGCGAGGTCCGCCTGCCAGTCGTCGGGCGAGGATCCGTCCATCACCCACACGGTGAGCGTCTCGCCGGCGTAACCGTCCGCCCCGGCCTTCTTGCCGTCGTCGCCGCTGTCGCCCCCGCATGCCGCGATCGAGACCATCATGCCCGCGATACCGATCGCGGTTATCAGCTTGCGCTTCACGCCAACCCTCCTCAGGGATGCCACACAACCCCCCTGCCTCCCCGCGGTTGCTCGTCGACGCGGACCGCCCATGGGGCCGGGACCTGGACCAATGGTGTAGACCAGTACGGGGAGCTTGGCCCAGACCAATAGGGCTGTCAAGGGTGTTCAACCGGGCTCCTCGCGTCCGTGATGCGACCGAGATATGCAGGGACCTTTCATTGCGCAAGCGGCAGATCGGGCGGACCCGGACCGGATGTACCACCACCCACCGAATGACGTGCCGGTACGGTTCCGAACGCGCGTACCAGCGACGCCGGTCGGCGCTGTGGACTAGACCAACGAGGGTCCCGGAGGTATACAGAAGGGATCACGGAGCGTGCGGGGCCAACCAACCCGGCACGGAGCCGTGCCACGATGTGAGCCGTGGCCGACAGGGATAGCGGTCGCTTCGGCACCCGGAGCCGGGAAGGCAGAGCATGAGCACCGACGTCAGCAGTGCGGAGAACGAGGGTGGGGCGACCGTCCGTACCGCGCGCGTGCCCAAGTACTACCGTCTGAAGAAGCATCTGCTCGACATGACCCGGACGCAGGCGCCGGGTACGCCGGTCCCGCCGGAGCGCACGCTGGCCGCGGAGTTCGACACCTCGCGCACGACCGTGCGCCAGGCCCTTCAGGAACTGGTCGTCGAGGGCCGCCTGGAGCGCATCCAGGGCAAGGGCACCTTCGTCGCCAAGCCCAAGGTGTCGCAGGCCCTGCAACTCACCTCGTACACCGAGGACATGCGGGCGCAGGGACTCGAACCCACCTCGCAGCTGCTGGACATCGGCTACATCACCGCCGACGACCGGCTCGCCGGACTGCTGGACATCACGGCCGGCGGGCGGGTGCTGCGTATCGAGCGGCTGCGCATGGCCAACGGGGAGCCGATGGCCATCGAGACCACCCACCTCAGCGCCAAGCGCTTCCCGGCGCTGCGCCGCTCCCTGGTGAAGTACACGTCCCTCTACACCGCGCTCGCCGAGGTGTACGACGTCCATCTCGCCGAGGCCGAGGAGACCATCGAGACCTCCCTGGCCACCCCGCGCGAGGCCGGCCTGCTCGGCACCGACGTCGGCCTGCCCATGCTGATGCTCTCCCGGCACTCGCAGGACCGGACGGGCCAGCCGGTGGAATGGGTGCGCTCGGTGTACCGGGGCGACCGCTACAAGTTCGTGGCCCGACTGAAGCGGCCCCAGGACTGACGTCGGCCGCGGGGCGTTTCAGGCAAATCCCCGCACGTGTGACCGCGAAGTTGCAGTTCAGGACCGATATACGGACGAGGTCTTCCGCTGTATCGACACCGTCACCTACATTTCGTGCGCACTGCACGAGGTGATCAGCGAGGGGACGGAGCCACCGCATGTCACAAGCCCCAGAAGTGAGCAGAGGGCCGACGGTGACGCCGGTGCGCGTCGTCATCGGCCTCTGCCTTGTCGCACCGTTCGTCGCCATGCTGTGGGTCGGCTCGTACGCGAAGACGGACCCGGCCTTCATAGGCATCCCGTTCTTCTACTGGTACCAGATGGCGTGGGTGATCGTCTCCACCGTGCTCACGGTGATCGCGTACAAGCTGTGGCAGCGTGACCAGCGCGCCCGCCGGGAAGGCGGGGCCAAGTGAACGACGGCGTGAACGGCGTCGCACTCGCCGTCTTCATCTTCTTCTTCGTCCTCGTCACCGCCATGGGCTTCCTGGCCGCCCGCTGGCGCCGGGCCGCGAACGAGCAGAGCCTCGACGAGTGGGGCCTCGGCGGCCGCTCGTTCGGCACCTGGGTCACCTGGTTCCTGCTGGGCGGCGACCTGTACACCGCGTACACCTTCGTGGCCGTACCGGCGGCGATCTACGCGGCGGGCGCGGCCGGCTTCTTCGCGGTGCCGTACACGATCCTGGTCTACCCGCTGATCTTCACCTTCCTGCCGCGGCTGTGGTCGGTCTCCCACAAGCACGGGTACGTGACGACCTCGGACTTCGTACGCGGCCGGTTCGGCTCGAAGGGGCTGTCCCTCGCGGTCGCCGTCACCGGCATCCTCGCCACGATGCCGTACATCGCGCTCCAGCTGGTCGGCATCCAGGCCGTCCTTGACGTGATGGGCGTCGGCGGCGGGAAGGACACCAACTGGTTCATCAAGGACCTGCCGCTGCTGATCGCCTTCGGTGTGCTGGCGGCGTACACCTACTCGTCGGGACTGCGCGCGCCCGCGCTGATCGCGTTCGTGAAGGACACGCTGATCTACATCGTGATCGCGGTGGCGATCATCTACATCCCGATCAAGCTCGGCGGGTTCGACGACATCTTCGCCGCGGCGAACGACAAGTTCAGCGAGTCGGGCAAGGGCGGACTGGTGCCGGACCACGGCGGCCAGTGGACATACGCCACCCTGGCGCTCGGCTCGGCGCTCGCGCTCTTCATGTACCCGCACTCGATCACCGCGACGCTGTCCTCGCGCAGCCGTGAGGTGATCCGCCGCAACACCACGATCCTGCCGCTGTACTCGCTGATGCTGGGCCTGCTCGCGCTGCTGGGCTTCATGGCGATCGCGGCCGGGGTCAAGGTGGAGAACGGGCAGCTGGCGATCCCGCAGCTGTTCGAGAACATGTTCCCGGACTGGTTCGCCGGCGTGGCCTTCGCGGCGATCGGCATCGGCGCCCTGGTCCCGGCGGCGATCATGTCGATCGCGGCCGCGAACCTCTTCACCCGCAACATCTACAAGGACTTCATCAAGCCGGACGCCACCCCGGCCCAGGAGACGAAGGTCTCCAAGCTGACGTCCCTGCTGGTGAAGGTGGGCGCGCTGGTCTTCGTCCTCGGCATGGACAAGACGGTCGCGATCAACTTCCAGCTGCTCGGCGGCATCTGGATCCTGCAGACCTTCCCGGCGCTGGTCGGCGGCCTGTTCACCCGCTGGTTCCACCGCTGGGCGCTGCTCGGCGGCTGGGCGGTCGGCATGATCTACGGCACGGCCGCCGCCTACGGTGTCGCCTCGCCGACGCAGAAGCACTTCGGCGGCTCCTCCGAGGAGATCCCGGGCATCGGCGAGATCGGCTACATCGGCCTCACCGCCTTCGTGCTGAACGTCGTGGTCACCGTGGTCCTGACCTTCGTCATGCGGGCTCTCAAGGCGCCCGACGGCGTCGACGAGACCAAGCCGAGCGACTACACGGCGGACGCGGGCGACCCCGGCGTCGAGGTGGAGCTGCCGCCGGCCACGGCGGGCACCTCGCACTGATCGCCGTCCCTGCTACGCGGCGGGCCGTCGGAGAAATCCGGCGGCCCGTTGTCGTACCCGTCGGGCACACTCGTCGTCATGGACTTCGTGATCCGGCAGGCGGCGGCGGACGAGTACGGCACCGTCGGTGAGATCACCGCGCAGGCCTATCTACAAGACGGCCTCCTGGACTTCGGGGAGAGCGACGCGTACCTCGGCGAACTGAGGAACGTGGCCAAGCGGGCGGCGGCCGCCGAGGTGCTGGTCGCCGCGGCGGACGGCCGGGTGCTCGGCGGCGTGACCTTCGTGCCGTCCGGCGGCCCCATGGCCGACATCGCCCGGCCCGGCGAGGCCGAGATACGGATGCTCGCCGTCGCCCGCGAGGCACGCGGACGCGGGGTGGGCGAGGCCCTCGTACGGACCTGCGTCGACCGGTCCCGGGCCGTCGAGGGCTGCGCGCGCGTCGTGCTGTCCACCCAGCGCACCATGCGCAGCGCCCACCGCCTCTACGAACGGATGGGCTTCGCCCGCACACCCGACCGCGACTGGAACCCGCTGCCGGAGCTCGACGACATCACGCTCCTCACCTATGAACTGACGCTCTGACACCAGCGCCACCCCTCAACGGCCCCTCCGCGACACAACATCTGGGGGTGCTCGCCGAACCCGGCACAAGATGTATGCTCGTGCTCGCTGTCGCCGCAGGGGAATCCGGTGCGAATCCGGAACTGTCCCGCAACGGTGTACTTGTGTGTATCCGCGCGTCTCCGCACGTGTGCACACGCATGTCCAGTCCGAGGACCTGCCGACAGTGCGCCCGTACCGTCCCGGTCCGGGTGCCTGACGTCCGGGCCTCGTGGAGTGGGCCGGTGGACGCGACGCCGCGTGCGCTCGTGAGCTGCCCCTGCCCTCCCCCAGGCCCCGTGCCGAGCGAGGGAGTGCCCCCACGTGACCATCGCGCCAGCCGACCCGGTTTCAGCGACCCCGGCGACGACTTCAGCGGCCCCGGTGACCGAGCGGCCCGACGGGCCCGGTGCCGCGTTGCTGCGGAACCTGACCGAGCTGACCGCCGACCTCCCGGGCGCCGACCCGGGCCGGGTCGCCGCCGCCGCACTGCGCGGCCGGTCCGCCCGTGCGGACGAGTCCGAGCTGCGGGAGCTCGCCACGGAGGCGGCGGCCGGGCTCATCTCGGAGGACCCGGTCTACTCCAGGCTGGCCGCCCGGCTGCTGACCATCGGCATCCGCGCCGAGGCCGCCTCGCAGGGCGTCACCTCGTTCACCGGGTCGGTCGCCACCGGTCACCGCGAGGGCCTGATCGCCGACCGCACCGCCGAGTTCGTACGGCTGCACGCGGACCGCCTGGACGCGCTGATCGACCCGGCCGCCGACGACCGCTTCGGCTACTTCGGCCTGCGCACCGTGTACAGCCGCTACCTGCTCCGGCACCCGATCACCCGCGAGGTCGTCGAGACGCCCCAGCACTTCATGCTGCGGGTGGCCGCCGGACTCGCCGAGGACGACAGCACGCGTTCGGCCGACGAGGTGGCCGCGCTGTACGGGCTGATGAGCAGCCTCGACTACCTGCCCTCCTCCCCCACCCTGTTCAACTCCGGTACCCGGCACGCCCAGATGTCGTCCTGCTACCTCCTGGACTCCCCCAAGGACGAGCTGGACTCCATCTACGACCGCTATCACCAGGTCGCCAACCTCTCCAAGCACGCCGGCGGCATCGGCATCGCCTACTCCCGTGTCCGCGCCCGGGGTTCGCTGATCCGCGGCACCAACGGTCACTCCAACGGCATCGTCCCGTTCCTGAAGACGCTGGACGCCTCGGTCGCCGCCGTGAACCAGGGCGGCCGGCGCAAGGGCGCGGCGGCGGTCTACCTGGAGACCTGGCACGCCGACATCGAGGAGTTCCTGGAGCTGCGGGACAACACCGGTGAGGACGCCCGCCGCACGCACAACCTGAACCTCGCGCACTGGGTGCCGGACGAGTTCATGCGCCGGGTGGACGCCGACGGACCGTGGTCGCTGTTCTCGCCCGCCGACGTGCCCGAGCTGGTCGACCTGTGGGGCGCGGAGTTCGACGCCGCGTACCGCGAGGCCGAGGCCGCGGGGCTGGCCCGCAAGACCCTCCCCGCCCGTGAGCTGTACGGCCGCATGATGCGCACCCTCGCGCAGACCGGCAACGGCTGGATGACCTTCAAGGACACCGCCAACCGCACCGCCAACCAGACCGCGGAGCCCGGTCACGTCGTCCACTCCTCCAACCTCTGCACGGAGATCCTGGAGGTCACGGACGACGGGGAGACGGCGGTCTGCAACCTGGGCTCGGTGAACCTGGGCGCCTTCGTGGACCCGGCTTCCCGGGACATCGACTGGGAGCGCCTGGACGCCACCGTCCGCACCGCCGTCACCTTCCTCGACCGGGTCGTCGACATCAACTTCTACCCGACCGAGCAGGCGGGCCGCTCCAACGCCCGCTGGCGTCCGGTGGGCCTCGGCGCGATGGGCCTCCAGGACGTCTTCTTCCAGCTGGGCCTGCCCTTCGACTCGCCCGAGGCGAAGGCCCTCTCCACCCGCATCGCCGAGCGCATCATGCTCGCCGCGTACGAGACCTCCGCCGACCTCGCCGAGCGCAACGGCCCGCTGCCGGCCTGGGAGAAGACCCGTACCGCCCGGGGGGTGCTGCACCCCGACCACTACGGCGTCGAGCAGGCCTGGCCGGAGCGCTGGGCGGCCCTGCGCGAGCGCATCGCCGCGACCGGCCTGCGCAACTCCCTGCTCCTCGCGATCGCCCCGACGGCGACCATCGCCTCCATCGCGGGCGTCTACGAGTGCATCGAGCCGCAGGTGTCCAACCTGTTCAAGCGCGAGACGCTGTCGGGCGAATTCCTCCAGGTCAACTCCTACCTGGTGGACGACCTCAAGCGACTCGGCGTGTGGGACGCCCGCACCCGCGAGGCGCTGCGCGAGGCGGGCGGCTCGGTGCAGGACTTCACCTGGATCCCCGAGGACGTCCGCGCGCTGTACCGCACCGCCTGGGAGATCCCGCAGCGCGGCCTGATCGACATGGCCGCCGCCCGCACCCCGTACCTCGACCAGGCCCAGTCGCTGAACCTGTTCCTGGAGACGCCGACCATCGGGAAGCTCTCCTCGATGTACGCGTACGCCTGGAAGCAGGGCCTGAAGACCACGTACTACCTGCGCTCCCGCCCGGCGACCCGCATCGCCCGCGCCGCCGCCCGAGCCACCACCGTCCCCGTGCAGGCCGGCCCGGACCCCGAAGCGGTCGCCTGCTCCCTGGAAAACCCCGAGTCCTGCGAGGCCTGCCAGTAATGACCACCGAGACCACCACCAAGAACCTGCTCGACCCGGGCTTCGAGCTGACGCTGCGCCCCATGCGCTACCCGGACTTCTACGAGCGCTACCGGGACGCCATCAAGAACACCTGGCACGTCGAGGAGGTCGACCTCCACTCGGACGTCGCCGACCTCGCGAAGCTCAGCCCCATGGAGCAGCACCTGATCGGCCGGCTGGTGGCCTTCTTCGCCACCGGCGACTCGATCGTCGCGAACAACCTGGTGCTCACCCTCTACAAGCACATCAACTCCCCCGAGGCGCGGCTCTACCTGTCCCGCCAGCTCTTCGAGGAGGCCGTCCACGTCCAGTTCTATCTGACGCTCCTTGACACCTACCTGCCCGACCCGGAGGACCGCGCCGCCGCCTTCGCGGCCGTGGAGAACATCCCCTCCATCCGCGAGAAGGCCGGGTTCTGCTTCAAGTGGATGGACTCGGTCGAGTCGATCGACCGCCTGGAGACCAAGGCCGACCGCCGCCGTTTCCTGCTCAACCTCATCTGCTTCGCCGCGTGCATCGAGGGCCTGTTCTTCTACGGCGCCTTCGCCTACGTCTACTGGTTCCGCAGCCGGGGCCTGCTGCACGGCCTGGCCACCGGCACCAACTGGGTGTTCCGGGACGAGACGATGCACATGTCCTTCGCCTTCGACGTCGTCGACACCGTGCGCAAGGAGGAGCCGGAGCTGTTCGACGACGCGCTGCAGCAGGAGGTCACCGACATGCTGAGGGAGGCCGTCGAGGCCGAGCTGCAGTTCGCGCGCGACCTGTGCGGTGACGGCCTCCCGGGCATGAACACCGACTCGATGCGGCAGTACCTGGAGTGCGTGGCCGATCAGCGTCTGACGCGTCTCGGCTTCGCCCCGGTGTACGGCTCCGAGAACCCCTTCTCCTTCATGGAGCTGCAGGGCGTTCAGGAGCTGACCAACTTCTTCGAGCGGCGTCCCTCGGCGTACCAGGTGGCGGTGGAGGGCACCGTCGACCTGTCCGAGGACTTCTAGAGTCTCCTTCCCCGCTCCCTCGTCCTTCCGGGCCTCCCTGGTCTGCGTGGCCTCCCTGAGCTGGCGGTCGATGCGCTTGTCGCGCACGATGCCGATCACCGAGGGGAGGACCATGAGGACCAGGAGTCCGAAGGTCACGAGCATTCCGATCAGGGCTTCTGTCTGGTTTCCGGTCATGACACCACTGTCGCGCCGGATACTCCTTACCGGGAGTGGCAGGACTGCCGTAGGGCCTCGATTTCCTGCCACTTCCGAGGCACACTGGCGGCATGCTGCAGAACGTGGCCGCCGTCCTGATGGACGGCGCGCATCCCTTCGAACTCGGTGTGGTCTGCGAGGTCTTCGGCATCGACCGGAGCGACGAGGGCCTGCCGGGGTACGACTTCGCCGTGGTCTCCGCGGAGGGCCCGGAGCTGAGCACCCATGTCGGCGGGCTCTCCGTCTCCACGCCGTACGGGCTGGACCGGCTGGAGGAGGCCGACCTGATCGCCGTGCCGGCGGGGAACGACTACGCCCGCCGGGAGTATCCGCCCGAGCTGCTGGACGCCCTGCGGCGGGCGGTGGACCGGGGCGCGCGGGTGCTGAGCGTGTGCTCCGGGGTGTTCGTGCTGGGCGCCGCAGGGCTGCTGGACGGGCGGCGGTGCGCGGTGCACTGGCACCACGCGGCCGAGCTCGCCCGGCAGTACCCGCGGGTCGCCGTCGCGCCCGACGTGCTCTACGTGGACGAGGACCCGGTGATCACCAGCGCCGGCACCGCCGCCGGCATCGACGCCTGTCTGCACATCGTCCGCAAGGAACAGGGACCGGAGGTCGCCAACCGGATCGCCCGGCGCATGGTCGTACCGCCGCACCGGGACGGCGGTCAGGCGCAGTACATCGAACGGCCGCTGCCGCGCTCCTCCTGCGACACCGTCGGCGAGGTGCTGGCCTGGATGGAACAGCACCTCGACGAGGAGGTCACCGTCGAGCAGCTCGCGGCCCGGGCGCACATGTCCCCGCGCACCTTCGCCCGCCGCTTCCAGCAGGAGACGGGTACTACTCCCTACCGCTGGATCCTGCGCCAGCGTGTGCTGCTGGCCCAGCGGCTGCTGGAGGCGACGGACGAGACGATGGACGCGATCGCGTGGCGCACCGGCTTCGGTACGGCGGCGGCGCTGAGGCACCAGTTCGTCAGGGCCCTGGGCACCACCCCGCACGCCTACCGGCGCACCTTCCGGGGCCCGGAGGCGGTCACGGTCGCCTGAGCCTCACCGTGCCACGGGCCTGACCAGCAGGTCGTGGGGACGAAGCGTGATGCCCACGCGGACCGCGTCGTTCGAGCCCGCCACCTGCTCGAAGCGGTACTTCGTGGCGAGCGCGGCCGTGATCAGCGTCAGCTGCGCCATGGAGAAGTGGTCGCTGGGGCACTTGCGCTTGCCCGCGCTGAACGGCTTCATGGCGTATTTCGGCACATCCCCCGCACGGTCCGGAATCCACCGGTCCGGGTCGAACTCCAGGTTGTCCGCGTACGACTTCGCATCGCGTTGGATTGCGTACGGACTGTAGATGATGTCCGCCCCGGCCGGAATGCGATAGCCACCGAGTTCGGTCTCGACCACCGCGCGCCGCGTCAAAACCCACACGGCAGGACGCAAACGCATGGCCTCCACGATGACATTGCCGGTGTGCGAGAGCTTACGGACGTCCTCGAATGCCACGGGGCGTCCGCCGGTGACCGCTTCGACTTCGTCGCGTATGCGGTCGGCATGTTCCGGGTGTTCGGCAAGTGCCTGCAGCAACCACATGATCGTGGAGGCGATGGTTTCACTGCCCGGGGTGAGTATCGCGACGACCTGGTCGTGGATCTCCTGTTCCCCGATGGGGTCGCCATTGTCGTCCTTCGCCTCCAGCAATGCCGTCAGCAAATCGTCCGGCTTTTGACCGGATGCGCGGCGCTCGGCGATGATCTCGTCGACCAGGAGGTGCAGATCGGCCAGCGCGTTGTTGAATTCGCGGTTGGCCGGGAGCGGCAGCCGGTAGAGCGGTCCGAGCGGGACCACCATGCGCCGGTACATGCCCCGGAAGACGGTGGCGAGCGCGACGCACAGCCGCTCGGCCCGCTCGTCCATGTACTGGCCGCGCAGCAGGCAGCGGGCGGCGACCCGCACGGCGACGCGGAAGGACTCGGAGGTGGCGTCGACGGTCCGCCCAGGCTGCCAGCGCTCGGTGAGCGCGTGCGCCTCCTCCTCCATGATCGGCCCGTAGGCGGGGATCGCGTCGAGCTTGAACGCCGGCTGGATGGTGCGCCGCTGACGGCGGTGGAGCGGGCCGTTGGCGGTCGCCACGCCCTCCTTGCCGAGCAGGCCCTCCAGTGACTCCCACAGCGGGCCGGCTATGTGGTAGTCGGGGCTCAGGGCCAGCGCACCGGTGAGCTCCGGGGTGGTGACCGCGTAGACGGTCTTCGGGCCGAGCTTGATGCGAACGATGTCACCGTGGTCGCGCAGCTGGGACATGAAGGCCAGCGGGTCGCGGGCCAGCCTCCAGCCATGGCCGAGGAGCGGGACACCGCCACCCGCGACGGGCGGTTCGCGCAGCTCCGGTGTGGCTTCGGTCCGGGTTTCGGGGTTGACGGACTCGACGGTCATTTCTCACCTGCCGCTTCGTTGTTGACGTACGGGGGCGTGGACCGGTCGTCCCAGCTGTCGACCATGTACCGGCCGGACTCGTGGTGGAACCAGTAGACGGAACTGAACCAGTTCCGCATATTGCCGACGTTGGCCCGTACGGCGCCGCTCAGTTCCTTTCCGCGTACGGTGCCGTTGTCGAGTTCGTCGGCGAACCGTAACGCGTCCTGTTCTACGGCGAGGAATTCGGTAATGCATTCCTCGACGCGTCGCCGGACTTCCGCGATGGATTCTTCCAGGGTCAGTCCGTGATGCGTGATGAGACTGATTCCGAGATTGTGGACCTCGTCGCCCGCTATTTCCTTGGGCAGTGAGCAGAGGTCGTTGTACCAGGCGGCGAATTCCTGACTGAGCAGTGCCGCCCGGCGATATGCCGGGTGTTTCCGAACGGCGTCCGGCAGTTCGCACCCCGCGCTCGGCTCCAGCAGGTCGGTCCAGATCCAGTGCGCGAAGGTGAGCCGGCGCAGTTCGAGGTACTCCTCGACGCCGGGCACGATGCCATGGGTGCGGTTGTGGAATTCCCGGTCGTACGCCTCGATCACCGCGTGGAAGTGCCGGGCGAACCGGGTGTTCCACGTCGCCGGCGGCGGCAGGAAGGCGTACAGCCGCCGCACACTGTCGGCGAACCCGGCGACCAGCGTGTCCTCGTGGTGCAGATGGTCCCCGGGTGAGTCGAGTGCCGTGTGCAGCTGGTCCCGCAGTCGCCGCCACGCGGCGGGGCGGCCGTGGACGATGTCCCGGTCGTGCCGGTCGTCCCAGACGAAGAACCACGCGCTGTAGTCCGCTATCGCCTGCATGACCTCGTCGGGGGCGCCCAGGTAGTAGCCCGCCATGAGGTCCGTGTAGCACAGGCCGTCGGCATATTCCTCGACCTTGTCCGCCGGCATGAGCCGTTTTTCGAGCAGCCAGGTACGGGTCTTCTCCTGGAGCTTCGGCCAATACGCGTGCAGTTGCCGGGGAAATGCCGCCTCGATCACCGGAAGGCGCAGCGATGGCGGTACCGCGATCGCGGTCGGTGTCGCTGTGGTGCCACGTGAGAAAGCATGCACGAACAAACCCCTCTCAGCCGCCGGTGGCGCACCCCTCTCGCTGAGCGAGGCGTGCGCCGTTGCGTATCCCCGCGCTTCCCATTCAGCACTACAACTGACCGTTCTGGGAACGGATTTGCTCCATTCACTACCCCACGGTGCCGGAATTCTCCTGGTGTGTGGCAGGTTCCGGCAGACGAACGGCGCCCGCTCGGGGTGAGACCCGAACGGGCGCCGTGCGCACGGAGGACGCGTGAGAGGTGACGTGGTGTCAGTCGTTCGCGACCACGGGGTAGCGCGGCTCGTTCTCGGCCATCTGCCGCAGCGCGTCCTTGCGTTCACGCTTGGAGAGCCGGTCGATGTAGAGGTACCCGTACAGGTGGTCCGTCTCGTGCTGCAAACACCGTGCGAAGTACCCGGTGCCGCGCAGCTTGACCGGGTTGCCCTTCTCGTCCTGCCCGGTCACCTCGGCGTAGTCGGGGCGGGCGAGCGCCGCGTACGCGGTCGGCACGGACAGGCAGCCCTCGTTGCTGTCGTCCAGGCTGCGCCGGTCGGCGGGCAGCTCGACGAGGACCGGGTTGCAGACCACGCCGACGTGGCGGACGCCCTCGTCGTCGGGGCAGTCGTAGACGAAGACCTTCTTGCCGACGCCGATCTGGTTGGCGGCCAGGCCCACACCCTCGGCGGTGCGCTGGCTGGCGAACATGTCCGCGACCAGCTGCTGGAACTCCTCGCCGAAGTCGGTGACGTCCGCGCACTCCTTGTGCAGCACCGGGTTGCCGACCACCGTGATCGGACGCGAGGTGCCGCGCTCACGCCAGGCAGCCTCGCGCTCCTCGCAG
Organism: Streptomyces sp. NPDC056296; assembly: GCF_042268605.1. Lineage (NCBI taxonomy): Bacteria > Bacillati > Actinomycetota > Actinomycetes > Kitasatosporales > Streptomycetaceae > Streptomyces > Streptomyces sp. NPDC056296. The sequence goes on from NZ_JBHJRX010000016.1 coordinate 131,248, forward strand.
TCCTCGGTGTCGACGACGAACCCCTCGTCGTCCACGGGGAGCACGCCCGCGTGCTGCTGATCGGTGTCCTGCTGGGCCATGACCGACGTATGCCTTCCTCGAACAACAAAGGGTGATGCTGAATGGCGACTGCTCCTGCGGAGCCCAGGTAAAGACTACGGGGCCGCTCAGCAGACCTCTTCCAGGTCCCGCCAGTCCCGGGAGTCGGGACTGTCGGCGACCCACCCGTCCAGCAACCCCTTCACCAGCGCAGCCGGCGCAGCCACCCCGCACTCCCGCTCCGGCACCCACAGCTGCCCGTCGGTGCGGTGGCCGAGCGGCCCCGGGTGTCCGGGTTCGCTGTGGTCGTGCGGGTCGAGGTGCTCGCCCTCGCCCTCGTCGGACGGCATCCGTGACTCCGAACACATCCGGCACAGCAGCCGGACCGACGACGACCAGTCCTCGGCGGCGAAACCGGCGTCCGCGGCGAGCTGCTCCAAGGCGTCCCGGTCGGACTCGGTGGCGGCCTCCAGGAGGACCACCCAGGTCGGCACGGGCGACGGCGCCCACAGCTCGATCTCGTCGAAGACCGGGTAGGCGTGCCCGGCGGTGGTGGTCCGTTCGCCGTGCGGCACCCCGTCGTGCAGGACGACCTCGCCCCAGCGGCGGCCGGAGGACGGCAGCGGGATGGACAGCACCTCGATGCGGGCGGGGTCCAGCCGCCGCCCCCACACGACCTCGGCCTCCCCCTCCGGGGACAGCCGTACGGCCGCGCTGCCGAGCTCCATGCCGAGCGGCTCACCGGCGTCCGTCGCGTCCCCGGGGGTGCGCAGCCCGTAGGCCTGCCAGGCCCGGCGGGCCAGCGGCCAGTCCTGGAGGGCGGTCGCGGCGATGCCGACGTTCCACCAGTCGGGTGCGCCGATGTCCCGGTCGAGCAGCGCCACCGCCCTGAGGCCCGCCGCTCTGGCCTGCTCCCAGTCGTGCCGGAACTTGTGCAGCAGGGCGAGGTTGAACCAGGACTCCGACAGCCAGGGTTCCAGGTCCGCGGCGCGCGTCAGCAGTGCACCCGCGTCCTCGTAGCGACCGTCGCCGATCAGCGTGAACGCGCGGTCGGTGGCCTGCCGCCAGGAGGCGGAGGGCCGGTGCCGTCCCTTGCCGAAGATCCTCACGATTCCCGCCTGCCAGTTCCGTTCTGTGGGCTGGCTGTGCCTTCCCGCGCCCCCGGACACCTTCTCCTTCGCATCCAACCACGTACGGCTGGAAGGGCGCTCATTACCCATGGGTTACCCAGCCGCGGGCGAGGTAAGACTGCCGCGTGAAAGCACCCGGGCCAGTGCTTCCACGACGTCGGGAGCGTAGTCGCCCGCGGTGGCCAGGCGCAGCTCCTCCAGTGCCGTGAGGCCGCCGCCGGGCCCGGCGTCCCTCGCCTTCTCCTCGTAGGCGTTCACGGCCCGTACGATCCGTGCGGCGACCGGCTGCTCCCGGCAGGGGTCGGCCTGCCGCTCCACCACCACCGCGACGGCCGCGTCGACCCCGGTCTGGCGGACGACGGCCCCGCCGAGCAGGGCGATCCGCCGTTGCTCGGCGACGGGCAGACCGGCGGTGGCCCCGGCCGGGACCGGGTCGACCAGGCTCAGCTGGCCGATGTCGTGCATGAGGGCCGCGTACTCCAGCACGGTCAGCTCGGCCCCGGACAGCCCCAGGTCCCGCCCGACGGCGCCACTGAGTTCGGCGACGCGGCGGGCGTGCCCGGCCGGGGTGTACCCCGCGATCTCGGTGGCCCGGGCCAGGGAGGCGATGGTCTGCCGGTAGGTGGCCCGGACGGCCGCGTACCGCCGGTAGGACAGCTGGGTGAGCAGCAGCGGCACGCAGAGGACGGGGAGCGCCCACAGTCCCGCGACGGCCACCGCGAGCGCCATCACCGCCCCGGTCGCGCACACCGCGGACGTGATCCCGACCATGCCGCGCAGTTCCTCGCGCAGCAGCGGGCCGAAGGGCCACCCGGTGCGGGCGCGCGCGGGCGCGGCGGCGAGCACGGCGTCGCACAGCGCGGTCAGGGCGAGCAGCGCGATCAGCAGCAGCGCGTAGGCGGGGCCGCCCCAGTCGCGGAAGGCGCCCTGGTTGAACGGCAACTGGAAGCACACGGCGGCGAAGGCGACGGTGAGCACGCGCCGCGCCAGGTGGTCCAGCACGGGCCCGCCGCCGCGCGCGATGTACGGCACGCTGCCGAGCAGCGAGGCGGCGAGCACGACGGTGACGGTCTGGGCGACGCCGTGGTGCGTGGGCTGCCCGGCGACGTCCCCGAGCAGCGCGTACGCCAGCGCCCCGGCGGCCCCGAGCGGCGCGGACTCCCGGGCCTCGGTCCCGGCCCGCCGGGTGACCTCACCGAGGGCGACGAGGACGCCGAAGGCGAGCGCGACGGGCCGCTCGGCCAACCCCGACCACAGCACGGAGGCGAGACAGAGGAGCACGAGGAGCCCCGCGCCGCCGGGGATCAGGAGAAGGGCCACCGGGGACCGGGAGACGGACCGCGGCCCGGCCTGGAGCGGGGACCAGGGCTGGGACGGGTACTGAAGCCGAGGCGGGGACGGGTACTGAAGCTGGGACTGGGACTGGGACTGGGACTGGGACTGGGACTGCGGCTGGGGCTGGGACTGCGGCTGGGACTGCGGCTGGGGCTGGGACTGCGGCTGGGACTGCGGCTGGGGCTGGGACTGCGGCTGGGACTCGGGCCGGGGCTGGGACTGGGGCCGGGGCCGGGGCCGGGGCTGGTACGAGGTCATGGTGCTCCCCCGCCGACGTGGTCACGCGGTACCTCGCCGCGGCCGGCCGTCGGCGCCGGCCTCCGCCGGTCGTGGCCGTTGCCCGTGGCCACGCACGGGGCCGCGCCCATGCCCGCGCCCATGCCCATGCCCGCGCCCGCGCCCGCGCCCGCGCCCGCAGGAACGACGGCGCCCGGCCCGGTCACGGTCGGCATTCCGTCGGCCGCCGCCCCCGGCCGCCGACGGCGCTCAGAGCGCAAGCGCCGCCCCGAACGCAAGCGGCGCCCCGAGCGCAAGCGCCGTCCCCCGAGTACACCCACCCCGTCATGACGCCCCCCTTCCCACGCTGTCCCACGCGCCCTCGCCCCGGCCGCCCGGGAGCACGCCGGCGGGAACGACCGGTGTGCCGTCCGCCGTCACCGCCGGTCGCCAGCCGTGGCGTACCAGGGACCGGACCAGCGCCCGGACCATCCGTGGGTCGAACTGCGCCCCGGCGCACCGCTGGAGCTCCTCCACCGCCGCCGCCACGGGACGGGCCCTGCTGTAGGACCGCGTGGACGTCATCGCGTCGAAGGCGTCGGCGACGGCCACCACCCGGGCCGACTCCGGGATCCGGTCGCCGACCAGCCCGTAGGGGTAGCCGCTGCCGTCCAGCCGTTCGTGGTGGTGGAGGACGGCGGCCCGGGCCTCGCCCAGGAAGCGGATGCCGCGCACCATCTCGTGCCCGTACTCGGGATGCAGTTCGATCACCCGACGCTCCTCGGGCGTCAGCGGCCCGTCCTTGCGCAGCAGCCGGGTGGGCACCCCGAGCTTGCCCACGTCGTGCAGGATCCCGGCGAACCGGAGGGTCTCGACGCGCTCGTCGTCCATGCCGAGCTCGCGGGCGATCATCATCGAGGCCTGGCCGACCCGCTCGCTGTGCCCGCGCGTGTAGCCGTCCTTGATGTCGACGGCCTGCACCAGCGCGCGGATGGTCGCCTGGTGCGCGGCCCGCTCCCGGTGGTACTGCGCGAACGCCCACCACGCCACACACATCGGCAGCAGCACGAGCAGCGCGGCGACGGGCCCGTACGGGCTGCGCCACAGGACGGCCATCATCAGCCCGGCGAGCCCGTGCACGGCGATCGGCGCGAGCGACCCGGAGAACAGCCCCCGCCACGCCCGCCCGGCCGGCACGCGGTCGGCGAGCGCCAGGATGCCGCCGTCGAGCAGGGTCAGTACCAGGCAGAACGCCAGTACCGCGGCCCCGGCCGGCACGAGCGCGTACGGGAAGTCGGGGGCGACCACCGCGTCCCGTCCGCCGCACGCCCAGTGGACCCGCGCGGCGGCCCACACGGCGAGCGTCAGCTGCGCGGCCCGCCAGACGCGCCGCAGGGCGAAGGGCCGCTGCGCCACCGGGGACAGCAGGGCCCCGGGCAGCGCCACGAGCGCGGCGGCGGGCGGCGGCAGCAGGAAGGCCCCGGCGAGCAGTACGGGATAGCAGGTCCCGACGAAACGGGAGCGGGCGACCAGTTCGGAGCCCGCGTACAACCCGGCGAGCAGCAGCACCGCCCACCAGGGCGTACGCACCTGAGGCAGCGGGCGCAGGCAGACCAGGGCGGCGAGGACCACACCGGCGACGTACGCGTGTGCCCGCGCCGGTACCGCGTCCATGTGCCCCTCCCCCGGCCATGCCTGTCAGGCTCCGGAGCCTAGGACGGCGGCAGGGGAACGCGGGCAGATAACCCGCGGATTAGCACGTACGGGTGACGTGACGGGTGACGTGAGGCGTCACGGGTCGCCCGGTCGGGACCGGCTCGGGAGGCTTAGGACTCCTGCGGAGTCGGCGGCGCGGCCGTGACGTCGTGCTCGGGCACGGACTGCCCGGTGCGGATCAGGTCGATCCGGCCCATGACCTTGGAACGCAGGTCACCCGGCACGTCGTCCTGTCCGCAGCACCGCTTGACCAGCTTCTTCACGGCCTGCTCCAGCCCGTACTTCTCCAGGCAGGGCGAGCACTCCTCGAAGTGGTGCTCGAACTTCACGCAGTCCGAGTCCGGCATCTCTTTGTCGAGGAACTCGTAGAGATGATCGAGGATTTCGCTGCAATCCGTCTCGTGCGGCTCTCCGCAGCTCATGACCCCGAGCCTTTCGCTTCGTTCGACTCTCCGGCGCCGGCCGGGACCAGGCCGCGGTCGCGGGCGTAGTCCTCCAGCATGCCGCGCAGCTGACGGCGTCCACGGTGCAGCCGGGACATCACCGTACCGATGGGTGTCCCCATGATGTCGGCGATCTCCTTGTAGGCAAAGCCCTCTACATCCGCCAGATACACGGCGATGCGGAACTCCTCGGGGATCGCCTGGAGCGCCTGCTTCACATCCGAGTCGGGCAGGTGGTCGAGCGCCTGCGACTCCGCGGAGCGCAGACCCGTCGACATGTGCGACTCGGCGCGCGCCAACTGCCAGTCCTCGATCTCCTCGGCCGCGCTGCGCTGGGGTTCGCGCTGCTTCTTGCGGTACGAGTTGATGAAGGTGTTGGTGAGGATGCGGTACAGCCACGCCTTGAGGTTGGTGCCCTCGCGGAACTGGTGGAAGGACGCGTACGCCTTGGCGTAGGTCTCCTGCACCAGGTCCTCGGCATCGGCCGGATTACGCGTCATGCGCAGCGCGGCCGAGTACATCTGGTCGAGGAACTCGAGCGCGTCCCGCTCGAAGCGCGCGCTGCGCTCCGCGGTCGACTCCGCGCCCGTGCCCCGGCCCTCGGGCTGCTCCGCCTGGCCGTGTTCGGTCCCTGCGTCGGTCCCAGTGACCGGACCCACCTCCTCCAGTGTTGTCGTGAAACCGAGACCGGTCTCACTCGAATCGGAGGATAGACGACCTGCGGTCGGGGATGCTTGCCGATCCGGTCCGCCCGCCGCCCGAATAGGGGCGGTCTTCGCCGCGTGCAGCACCGTCCAGTCCAGGTCGGCGCGGCTGCTGCGACTCGGGCAGAAGGCTGAACCCATGCGGCGGACTTCCTCTCCAACGGCGTCGGTGCTGATTCTCAGCAACGTATGTCCGCCACAACAGTGGCCGCCCGCCGGTCATTCCCGGGCCTTCACCCGAGTGAGCCGACCCACTTCGCGACCCCCTCGGTGATCAGTTCCAGGGCCTGTTCCTGCGTGGTCTCCGCCCGCTTGGGCACGGCGAAGCCGTGGTCGCCGTGCGGAACCTCGATCAGGTCGTACGTCCCTTCGGGGAACTCCCGGGGCCTGCCGAACGGGTCGTTGCCGCCCTGTACGACGAGGGTCTGCACGCCGGCCCCGAGCAGCTCGTCGGCGCGGGACTTCTCGGGCTTGCCGGGTGGGTGCAGCGGGAAGCTGAGCGCGAGGACGGCGTGGGCGCCCAGTTCGGCGGCGGTTCGGCAGGCGACCCGGGCACCGGCGCTCCGGCCGCCGGAGATCACCGGCAGCCCCGGCGCGGCGAGCGCGGGCCAGATGCCCCGCCAGCCAACGTCCAGCGTCTTCGGCGCGGGCGCCAGCTTCTTGCCGGCCACCCGCCACGGCTGCTCGACGAGGGCGACGCTCACACCGTGCGCGGGCAGTGCGGCCGCCAGCGCCCGCAGGTCGCGCGCCTCGATGCCGCCGCCGGCACCGTGGCTGACGGCGAGGACGAGGCGGGGCTTCTTCGCCGGGTGCCAGGTGATGCGGGCGGGGCCGGCTTCGGTGTCGATGCTCTCGGTGGTGTCGCTGGTCACATCAGAAGAGTGTGCCCTCTTCCGGAGCCTCAAGCTCCTTCAGCAGCTCCGGTCCGTTGTTGCGGACGCTGCTCACGGCCGTGGAGACGGGGAACGCCCGCATCAGTCCGGCGGGCGGCGCCGCCAGCAGCGAGGTCAGCTCGTCGGGGTCGGTACGCGCCGGGTCGAGCCAGTCGTCCCAGCGGTCCGGTGTCAGCATCAGCGGCATCCGCGGGTGGATGTCGGCCAGGGCGTGCGGACCGTCGGCCGGGGCGACTGCGAGCGGTGAGGTCTCCGCTTCCGTGGTGATGACCGAGCACGTCACCCACCAGGACCGCGGGTGGTCGTCCGGCAGCGTCTTGTCCCGCCAGAACTCGTACAGCCCCGCCATGGCGAACACGGACCCGTCGGCGGGCGTCACGAAGTACGGCTGCTTGCGGGGCCGCTTCTTGCGCCCCTCGACCTCCAGGCCGCGTTCCTGCTTGCCGGTGACCCACTCGTAGTAGCCGTCGGCGGGCAGGATGCAGCGCCGGGTGGCGAAGGCGCGACGGAAGGACGGCTTCTCGTGGACGGTCTCCGCGCGCGCGTTGATCATCCGGGCGCCGCCCTCGGGCGTCTTGGACCAGGAGGGGACGAGCCCCCACTTGAGCTTGCGCAGCTGGCGAACCGGCTTCGGGTCCTCGACGTCTTTCAGGGGACGGTCCAGGACGGCGTAGACCTCCTTCGTGGGAGCCACGTTGTAGTCGGGCTCCAGAGTCTCCTCCGGCTCCCACTTCTCGATCTCGAAGATTCCCGAGAGATCCTCGGGTCGACGACTCGCCGCATACCGTCCGCACATATGGACACCCCATCTGACCTGCGAAAACGTGCTTCAGTCAGCACCAAGTCAGCACGGTGCTGGTGAGCGCCATATCCATCGCCTTGTCTCGTTCGGGTGGTCGCCGCGCACCTCGGCGACCATGCGCACCCCACGACGGCGGAGCTCAAGCGGGTAACGGGAAGGTCGTGCCATGACTCGATCCTTTCATGAAATCGAGTCTCCATTCGAGCCGGGGCGGTTCATTGCATGACTTGCGAAACGTTAACTACCCGGCCTCGGGTCAAGGCCCCCTCGGAGTAGTCTCCGCGGCCGGGCAGGACGGTCCGGTCCGGCAGATGTCGCTTCTCTGACCTCAGGCGCCACTCCACCCGCTACAGGTCGTCCAGGACGACCTCGGGACCGGCGACGCCGAAACACCTCTGCAAATCTCACTGCTGCGCCACATCGACATCAGACGGATTTTGCAAGGGAACTATCAAGCCGATGCATGCGACCACCCGCGAAAGATCAGCATCAAGGAACACTATAAAGCGATACCCGCCCCTCTTTCGGTCGTCGATAAACCCGACAATAAGTTCCTGATCACCGGTTCTCGCAAGGTTATCCACCGCCTCCTCGAAACCCAACGAGGGCCGCTCAAGTTTCTGCAATCTCCGCAATCGCTGGGCGTAGGTGTGATGCAGTCTCGCGGCAGCCATCCTGCCCGGCCAAATTTCGAATGGCGCCCCAGCGGCAAGGGCACTTTCGGCCTGCGAATGGACAGTGGATTGGACAGTGAATGCTCGTCTCAGATCATCTCGCTCCACGTGCACTCCTATCGTGATCGCGGATTGAACCACAGCCCGTTCCCTATCCTGATCTCGTCTGCTTCAATCACCCCTTCGAGTAGATGCTCCTCCTCAAAGAACCCGGAGTCGAGCTCCGTATCGTGGATTTTAATATTTTTACTCGGATCCACGCCGGAGCGACGAACCCGCATCACCACTGAACCCGCCCCCCACTCGTCAACCTCTTCCTGGGCTCTCTCCTCGCTGTGACTCCAGGAAGTGTACGGGCTGTCCGTATTGTTACCGCCTACATGACTCGCCGGAGTGGACGGACCGCCGAACGGAACAGCTCGACCTTCAAGTGCATCGGAATGCTTCCGATGCCCATCACCGACCCCTCGATAATAATAGTCGCCTCCACTACCACAGTTGTGGACCAAGACCGGAGCTGTACCCGCGAGCACGTAGTACGTGTGGGTGTCGCTGACGGTCAGGTTGTGTACGATTTCTGACTCTGCTGTCCAGCGTTTGAGGGTGGTGACCTTGACGTAGGTGCCAGCGCTGGTCTTCAGCCACTGGCCCGGTTGCAGGTCTGTAGCAACGATCCACTTGCCGAGTGCCTCGACCCAGAAGGGGTGGCCGTCGGTCGCGGTGACCGATGCGGTCTTGGTGCCCTCGTCTCCGTCGATGTCGATGGTGACGCGGACCAGGTTCTTGGCGCCCTTGCCCTTGATCTCGGCGGTAACTGTCTGGACTGTGGTCTTGCCGGTTTCCGGGTCGGTGGCGAGGACCTTGTCCCCGATCTCGACGTCCTTGATGGCCTTGATTGTTCCGTCGGCCATCATGACGCGGGTGTTGGGCGTGAAGCTGTTGGCGACGTCGCATGACTTCGCCAGTTTCCGGGCCGTGCGGCTGGTGTCCCACCATTCACCGATGGCGTCGATGAGTTTTCCGCCCAGCGCCCACAGCTTCTTCCCCAGTGCTGTGGCCTTGCCCCATTTCCACGGCAGTCCGTATTTGATTGCCAGCTTTCCTACGACGCCACCCACGAGGCTGGTGACGACGTTGAAGGCGGTCGCGGCGCATGCCCCGAGGGAGCCGGTGGTGAAGCAGTCGAGTGCGTCGGTGATGCCGAGTTCGTCGGCGATGATTTTCGCTATTTCCTTGGCGACGCCTACTGCTCGGCGTTTGGCCGCGTCCGCGTGTGCCTGCGCTGCCTGCTGCTGCCGCTTCTTGACTGCGGGTGCGGAGTCGTAACCGAGGGCTTGGCTGAGTGTCCAGCCGGCAGCGGCCGCGTTCTGCGACAGCTTCGGCGGGCCCATCTCTTGCCCAGGGGGCGTGTTCTCGCACTGTGGGCACGGCCGTGTGTTGCAGTCGATGAAGGGGCACAGGCCCGAGGGGTCAGCGTGCGTGGCCGGGTTGTTGTTGCCGTAGGTGTAGCCGTTGATCTGCTGAGGGTTGGCGAGGTTCATCACCGGGTCGAGGGAGATGAACCGTCCGCTTGCCGCGTCGTACTCCCGTGCGCCTAGGTGGACGAGCCCGGTGGTTGCGTCGTTGGTGCCGCCGACGAAGCCCTTGTCGTTTACCCAGGAGGAGGGGTTTGCCGCGGTCTGGTCCCGGGCAACGCCGAACGAATCCATGCGTCGACGTTGGGTGGTGCCGTCGGTGGAGGTGATGGCGAGCTGCGCTGTTCCCTGGTGGTCTCCGGCGAGGTAGGTGACACCGTCGGTGGTGCGCTGGGCGATCGTCTGCCCGCCGAAGGAGTAGTAGCGCGTGGCCTCGACCGTCTTGCTGGTCTTGTCCAGGCGGAGTTCCATGCCCGGCAGGTAGAGGGTCTTGTCCTTCGCGGTGTCGCGGAGGAGACGTGCACCGCCCGCGTCGTAGGCGTACTTGGTGTGGGTGCCGTCAGCTTCTTCGACCTGTGTGAGGTCGTTTTGCTTGTCCCAGGTGAGGGTCTGTGTGTCGCCGCCGATGACGCGGCTGGTGGTGTTGCCGGTCTTGTCGTAGGTGTAGGTGTCCTGTGAGGTGACGGCGGGGGTGGTGCTGGTGGCTGCGGTCTGGGTGACCGTCTTGGTGAGCTGGTGGGGGCCCGCGTCGCCTTCGCCGTAGGTGTAGGCGGCGGTGGAGGTGGGGTTGCCGGCGGTGCCGTGCCGGGTGATGCCGATGCGGTTGCCCGTGACGTCGTAGGTGTAGGTGTTCCAGTACGGGGAGACGCCGCCAGCGTTGGAGGCGGTGGGTGCCGCGGTGCAGGCGGCGTCCCGGGTGCCGGTGCCCGACGCTCCGTTCGGGGTGCTGGCGGAAGTCCATGCCTCTGTCATGCGTCCGAGCGCGTCGTAGGTGAGGCACTGGGCGTCGTTGGGCCCGCCGGCCGGTCGGTCGACGATCGAGCGGACGTTGCCGACATCGTCGTATCCGTAGGTGGCGTCCAGGGCGGGCGAGGCAGCGTTCTCCACGCGCACGCTCTGGCGGACGAGGCGCTCGGTGCCCCTTTCGTAGCGGAAGTCGAGCCACGTCTTCCTGTCGGCGGAGCGTCCGCTCCACAGTTCGAGGCCCTCCAGCTGGCTGGTCGGCGAGTACACCGCGTCCGTGACGTAGTCCGACGAACCGTTCAGTGAGGTGCCCATGCCCACGAGTCGCTGCAGGTCGTCGTACTGGAACGACACACTTTCGCCGGGCAGTCCGCCGACGGCCGGGTAGCTCTGGGCGAGGACGGTGCCGTCGAGGTTGTATCCGGTGTTGAACTCGTAGGTGCCACCGAGTTCGGGTTCGGCAGTCTTCGATACCGTGTACCTGGCCACTTCCGGCTGGTACATCGGGTCGAGCGACGGGTACAGCACCGAGCTGTAGACCGAGCCGTTGCGGTAGGTGTACTGACCGTACAGCTCGCCCTTGGCGACGGTGTCGTACTTGGTCAGGGAAAGCCGGGTGCCGGTGTCCGCGGGCCCCTGCCAGGTACCGGTCGGGCGGCCGATGGCGTCATATGTGGTGGTCGTCGTGTTGCCACGCGAGTCGGTGACGGTGGTCCGGCGGTCGAGGTCGTCGTAGGCGTATGTGGATCGGCCGGCGTCTGGGTCGGTGCCGCTGATCTGGCGGCCGCGCTGGTCGTAGTCGTAGCTCCAGCTGTTGCCCGCCTGGTCGGTGACCTTCTTCATCTGGCCCGACGGCGTGTACGTGTACTTGGTGGAGACGTAGTCCTCCGCGGTGCCCGTGGGCCGCGGAGCGTCACTCTTGTACTGGCGCAGTTCCACCATGCGGTCGCGGACGTCCGTGATGGTGGTGGTCGGTGTCTGCCCGGTCGGGGGGTCGACGTGAACGCGGTCGCCGCCGTAGGTGTAGGTGGTGCGGTTCTCCTCGACGTTGCCGACCTTGAAGATGGTGGCAGTGGTGCGGCCGGCTCCGTCGTACTCGCTCACCGTCTGCGCGTCGATGTCGGAGTTGTCAGGCTGGAACAGGGTTGCAGCCGGGGCGCCATTCGTGTAATAGGTGTCGTTAGTCTTCACCACGCGGCTAGAGCCGTCGTAGTAGGTGTCGGCGATGAGCCGTCCGCCGTCGGGGCCTTCGGTCTGGAGCTGCCGGGGTCGCAGGAGCCCGTCGTAGAGCTGGTACTCGCTGCCGTAGCTCGTTCCGCTCTTCTCGATCTTTTCTGTGCGAACGTAGGACGGCCCGTCCTTGCGTACGGCGTACGTGTACTTGATCGACGGGCTGAAGTCGGCGGCTTTGGGACGGTCGGGCATCCAGACGGAGGTAAGGCGGCCCAGTGCGTCGTAGGCGAGGTCGCTGCGCTTGCCGTTCATGTCGGTCTGCGTGACCGGCTGTCCCCATTGGGGCGCGTACTCGGTGGTGGCCGTCCAGCCGAGCGGGTTCGTGTCCTCCTTTTTCGTCGCCAGTCCGTAGGTGTCGGTGTACTTGCTGGTCGTCGTCTTGCCGGCGGCGTCCGTCACGGTGAGCGGGCGGCCGTATGCGTCGTAGGTGGTCCGGCTGATGGTCTGGTAGGTGGCGGTGCTTCCGTCGTGGGAGGCCAGGCGCTTGACGGTGGTCGGGTCGCCCTTGGTCGGGGCGGCGCCCACGGTGGTCGTGCCGTCGTAGAGGGTGATGTCGTCCGAGACGACGTCCTTGGACCGGTCGGGGGTGGCGGGGCAGTCGACGGCGAGCGTCTCGACTCTGGCAACGAGACTGTAGATGTGCCGGCTTGGGTTGTCCGCGTACTGGGTGGTGGTGCACTGGTTGTCGGCGACGCCGGTCTCGCCGTAGTCGGCGGTCTTCACCAGGCGGCCGCTGACGGGGTCGTAGGAGTTCGTGGAGGCGGACTGCCGCCAGCCGCCGGAGGCCAGTGCTTCGTAGGAGTCGGTGCGCAGACTGCGGACGTATCGCGCGGTCCGGGTGCCCCAGTCTTCGGTGCGGGTGGCGGTCACCTTGTTCCACACCGTGCTGATGGACTTGTCGACGACCGTGTCACCGTTGTAGGTGAGCGTCTCCAGCTCGGAGCCGGACTTCCAGTCGTCGTCGCTGTGTGACTTGCCCTGGGAGTCGGTGACGGTGGAGTCCCGGGTTCCGCCGCTGGCGGTGGCGTCACCGTCCAGACCCTGGAAGTAGACGTGTTCGGTGCGGGTGTTCGACGCACTGTTGGTGCCGTCGGACGTCTGGACGCGGACGCGCTGGTAGCCGCGCCAGTCACTCCAGGTCAGGTCGTCGGGGTCGCCCAGACCGTCTGGCTTGACTTTGCGCCAGCCCGCGTCGCCCAGGTAGGTGTACGAGGTGATCTGGTCGGGGCTGTTCCCGATGAGGTCCTGTTCGGTCACGGACGAGACGACGTACTTGTGGAACCAGTCCGTGATCGGGTCCTCTTCACCCGGGGGGCTCCACTTGACCGGATAGCAGCGCACCTTCGATGAGCCGGGTGTCGGCAGGTTCGTCGCGCTGCACTGAGGGCCTGCGTAGTCGACCGACAGGACGCCGCCGGACTCACTCTCCACGGCCGTGAGGCGGAACCGGACGAAGGGCTGGATGTTGTCATCCGCCTTGTCGACCCGGTTGGCGAGTTGCAGGCCGTGCAACTTCACAGACGGCACGGCCACGTCTGTGCCGGTCAGCCCTTTGTGGTCGATCTGACTGAGCCACAGGGACTTGGAGCCATCACCGTTGTCGGTGAAGAGGTGGCCCAGGCTCCAGGAGTCGACGTCCTGATAGGTGGTGTCACCCGTCCGGATCTGAGTGGTGATCTTGTCGAGCTGCTTGCGGGTCCAGAACGTCGGAGAGTTCTGCCCGGGGCACTTGCTGTTCGCCTTGCAGTTGCGGTCCCAGGGCACGTCCGGCCAGTCCGCGGCGGTGGCGTCGGTCAGGTCGCCGGCCTCGCAGTCGGTCAGGTCGCCGATGCACCGCTCGGAGGTCGTGAAGTTGATCCGGGCAGCGGGCTTGGTGTCGTAGACGGTGCCGGCGCGCTGGCCGTAGTCGATGCGCTTGAGGTAACCGCCGCGGATGTACGGTTTGCCGTTCTCCGTGGTCTTGAGACCCTGCGTGTAGTAGTTGGTCTCAGTGCCGTAGAAGTACGAGACCGCGTTGCCGTGCCGGTCGACGACGGCGTCCAGGTTCCAGCGCCACGCCTGGTTGCAGTAGGCGTTGGCGAGGGTGGCCTTGTAGCAGGGCTCACCGGAGTCGTCACCGTAGACCGGAACGGTCCAGGCCGAGTTGGTCGATTCGTCACCGCTGGCCCACCCCGAGAGGTGGTTGAGGCCGAAGAAGAACTGGGTGCCGTCGGTGTCGGTGAGCTTCCAGTATTCGCCGTCGGCGTCACCGTTGCTCGCTCCGGTGAGCTTCTCTATCTTCGAGAAGTCGTCGGAGCTGATGCGCCACTCGCCGGTTTTGTCGTCCTTGATCAGTTCGCCGGACGCGCCGCCGGCGATCGAGATGGTGGCGTTGTCGGTGCCCCAGCACTGGTCGCCGTTGGTGTCGTCGTGGCCGTCGTCGGCACACGCTTTGTAGCGGCGCTCGATGAAGCCGGGCTCGTACGAGAAACCCTGCCCGATCCAGGACCCCTGGTTGTTCGTCGCCGATGTCTGGCCGTCGACCGTCTGCGAGTTGTAGTTCAGCCCCACCTCAGGGGCCAGACCTCCCGGTACGGGGGGCTTGGTGATCGGGTAGGACCAGTTGAAGGCACCCGAAGCGTTGGACACGCTCCACTTCGAGGACGGGGCCAGTGAGGTCGCGGCGTAGCTGCCCTGCGCGCCGGAGTCGCCGGCGGTCGCCGCGAAAACCGTAAGCGGCGCAGTGCCGCCGGCGCCTGCCGCGTTCGCCTTGACCTCGGTGGTGGCGGTAAGGGTGTGGTCGTCGGTGTCATTGGCCGAATGCAGCGGGACGGGCTCGGTGCATTCGGTCTTTTCCGGGGTGGTCAGTACGCACGCCGGGTACTGCACCAGGCGCAGCCGGGATGCGTAGTCTCCGCCGTAGGCGGCAGCGAACGGCGCGTAGTCCACGGACACCTTCACTGTGCCCGTTCCACGCCGTCCGTCCGCGCGGGCCACGGTCATCAGTGTTCCGTCGACCCCGGCCTTCGCGGCCTTCTTCCGGTCCGCGACGGCCACTTCGACCGTCGCCGGGCTCGACTGACCTGCCTTCGCGACGCGGACCGGGAGTTTTCCGGCCTGCACTGCCTTGGCGCCCACTGCGACCTTCGCACGGCCTGCGTCCGGCCACGCGTGCTTGTCGGCCTCGGTGACCGCGGATTTGCGGGCCGGGTCCGCCTTCTTGTACCGGTCGGGTTTGAGTTTCTTCCCGTCCACTGGGCGGTCGAGGTCCGTCTGAGTGGGCAGCCGGTCGAGTCCTGCGGCCTGCGCGTTCGCCGGGAGCGGGCTGATCTGTGGCAGCAGCGAGACGGCGAGGGCCAGGCCCAGGGTGGTGGCGACACGTCTCGCCGCGCTGGTTCTCCAGGATGTTGGGCGCATGACAGCTCCAGGTGAGCGGGGGCGCGGGCGTGCCGCGGACGTCAGGGGGCCGGCCAAGTGGGGCGCCCGGCGGGTGGCCGGGCGCCCTCCAGGTGGGTCAGGTCGCCACGTCCGGCTCCCCGATGCTTGATCCGGCGGGCAGGCGGCTCACCTGTGCGACGACGCTGGTGTCCAGGTCGCCGGCGAAGACGCGCAGCTCGTCGAGGGCGCCGGCGAAGTACGCGCCTGCCGTTGTCCCGTCCAGGGAGCGCCCGGCCTGCAGGGACGTGGTGGTGAAGTCCCAGGTGTTGTCCCAGGCCGTCGTGGCGGCGAGGGTGCCGTTGACGTAGAGCCGGGCATCTCCGAACACTGCCGAGTAGACCAGGGCCAGGTGGTCGCCCTTGCCTTCGCTGCTGGGCAGGGCGCCGGTGGCGATGGTCGTTGTGGACTTGGCGGATGTTCCCGTCCCGTCCGTGGTGACCATGGCCCAGCGCTGTGCCGACGCCAGGTACTTGACGGTGATGGCGCTGTTGCCGGTGCCAGCCAAGGAGAGCACCGTCTGGTCCCGGGTCGGTAGGGCGGCGGCGAGCCTCGCCCTGCCCGTGAGCGTGAATCCGTCCTGTTCTGCCAGCAGGCCGGCGCTGCGTGTCGCATAGGCGCTTGTGCCGTTGAGCTGGAGGTGTCCGTCGCCCCACAGGGGCTCGGCCGGGAGTGTGCATTCCGGATCCAGTGCGGGATCGCAGGAATCGTCAGGGAGGTAGATCGCGGCGCTGCCGCCCAGCGTCAGACCTGTGCCGCCCTGTGCGTCCGGCGAGACGCCGGCCGTGGCGTTGTCGACCTGCCAGTAGGCCAGCTGGCGGACGGGTATCCCGCCGAGACCGTGTCCTTCCGCCTTTGTGACCACGCGGTCGTGGAGTTTCACGTCCGCGATGCTGCCCTGTAGGTGATTGGTGTAGCCGTCCAGCGCGATCTTCCGACCGATCTGCAGGGCTCCGTCCGCGTTCCAGACGGTGTGTCTGGCCGTGACGGCCTTCTCGATCAGGTCTCCGTTGACGAACAGACTCATCTTGCCCGTGGCGTCGTTGTAGACGCCGATCAGGTGCGTCCAGCTACCGGGCACGGCCGTGGCGCCGGATACCTTCCAGGTGCCCATGGTCTGCATGTCGGAGTAGGGGATGGAGAAGCTCCACGACTCGGTGTCCGCGTCGTATCCGAGGGCGAAGCCCGGCTGGGCGACGCCGTCCTGGCTGACGACCGTGACGTCGCGTTCCGGCTGCTCGGCCAGGTGGACCCAGGCGCTCACCGAGAAGGTCGAGCCGGTGTCCACGGCCGGCGCTCCGGCATCCAGATAGGCGTCTGCCGAGCCGTCGAGGGCCACTGCGGTGTCCGCACCGCCCAGCGGTCCGGGCCGTCCGAAGGTCACGCCGGAACCGGCAGCCGCGGCCGGAGAGCCGCTCGTGCCGACCGCCTCGGATGCGCCGGCGGCGTCACCGAGGCTCCATCCCGCTGTGGGCGCCCGCCCGTCCCCTACGTTGAACGAGTAGGACGTCGGCGTCTTCTGCACGTTGCCCGCGTCGTCCACCGCGAGGACGTCCACGAACATCGGTCCCTCGTCCGGTGGCATCCAGGACGTGCTCGCCGGGCCGCCGAGCGTGGCGGCGTTTATGTACTTCCAGCTCTCGCCCTTGAACCGGTACCGGTAGGAGGCCACGTCCGCCGAGGACGAGTCGAAGGTGAAGGTGCCGTAGTCTCCGACGCCGGCGTGCCACTGTTCGTCATCGGGGTAGCGGTCGGAGGTGACGACCGGCGCCTTGGGAACGGTCGCGTCGTAGATGAACTCGCAGCGGGTGGCGTCACCGTCCAGGCTCCAGGACCCGTATGAGGTGCCGTCGTGACCGCGTACTGTCCAGCCGATCACCGTGTTCTGCGGGATGGTGAACCCGGCCTGACCGTCACCGGACAAGTCCGATCCCACGGTGTAAGTGAAGGTCGCCACGCCCGTCTGGTCGCTCCATGAGCTGTCCACCGTGCTCTTCGCCGCGGTGGTCGCGTAGTGGTTGTACGTCTTGCCACCGGCGGTCCACCACACTCGGAACTGAGCCTTCAGCCTTTCCGAGTTGCCGCCCGTGTCTCCGTGGTCGTAGTCCCTGATCACGGCCGTGAGCCTTGGCGCACTGGAAACGTAGTGCTCCCTGGCGCGCCCGTACTCGCAGTTTCCGCCCGGCGCCATCCTCAGATCGCCCATGGGGGACTGCGCCGGCGGGCGGTTATAGGTGACCGACAGGTGAGCGTTGCCGCAGAAGCGCTTCCAGTACGCGTAGTCGCTCTCGCTGCCAGCGGCCAATCGGAACGTCGTGGTGTCCCAGCCGTAGTTCGCGGCCTTCTGCACCGTGCTCTTGACGTTGAATCGCACGTTTTGGTTCGTGCTCGTGCACGAACCAGCTGGATTGGTCGGCGACTGCGAAGCGAGAGACTCCTTCAGGGAAGGCTGATTGCCCCAGTTTGTAGCGGAGTTGATGGCGCTCGCTCCACCGGAATTGACCCGCCCCAGCTGTACCGAACGGGCACTGCTGCTGTACGTGTGCACCATCGTCACGGCGAACTCCGCCGAAAGGATGTCCTTGTCCTCGAAGGCGCCCGTCGGGATGGCGAAGAACTGCCGCTTGACGTCGCTGCTCGAGGAGCACCGGTATGACACGTTTGCGGGGCAGCGACCCACGCCCTCGTCGTCGCCGAACTTCCAGAACTCTGCGGAAGAATGATAGGACGACACCATCGTCCAGGCGGAACGATTCGCCGTCTTCACGACCGGGTCGATGTACACCGGGTAGGTCGTCTCGCTGCTGGTCAGCAGGTCGGTGTCTGGTTCCAGGGCCAGGACGCCGCCGGACAGGTCCACTGCGACGTCGGCCACCTGCGCGCCGTCCGGCGGAGTGGATCCCGGGCCGCTGGAGGAGTCGTCGGCTGTCAGGCTCTGTGTCCGGGCTCCGCCCGTGTCGGTCTCGTCCGCAGGCTGGCTCGAGTCCCACATCTGCGGCTTCGGGGCCTCGAAGACCACGCCGGAGCCGGAGGCGTCACGTGCTTCGACCGCTCCGGACTGCGTCTCTGTCAGGTCCAGGTGAGCGGTGCGTACCGGCAGTTCGAGGCGTGTCAGGTCGGGGTTGGCTGCTGCCTTGGCGTCCTTGACCACCAGGATGTGCGAGAAGCCTTCGGCGTCCGCGTGCAGGCGCAGGTCCACGCCAGGCATTACGTTCGCGTAGGTGGCGGTCGATCCCTCGACCTGGGGTTCGGGCAGGTCGCCGGGCCAGGACAGGGCCAGTTCCCGGCCGTCCTTCTCGATCCGCGCGAACGTCTGGTCCTCGCCTCCGGAGAACGCCATGGTGCTTACGGCGGCCTTGGGCGCCCAGCTCCCGTCGGGGCGGCGCTCCAGTGTGGTGTCGATCGCCTGCCAGGCGCCGTCCTTGTGGGTGCGCACCGGCTGGACGGATTCCGTCTGGGTGAACGTGCCGTCGGGGTTGGCCACCGTCGTGCTGCGCTCGGAGCGCAGGTCGAGCACTTCGACGCTCTCGCCCGTGGACGCAGCCTTGCGCTGAGCCGTCTGCGTGTCGGGCACGGCTGCCGGGTTCTTCTGATCGGCGGCTTGGGCGGGGGCCGGTTGTGCGGAACCGATCGGCACCACACCGAGCCCCGTGGCCAGGACCGCGGAGATCACCGCCGTGGTCAGGGCTCGGCGGGAGCGGCTGCGTGCGCCTGGTCTTGGTATCGACGTCATGGTCCCGTTCACCCGACTATGCCGAAGGACGTGCCGGCGTCGGGGATGCCGCCCGCGCCCGGCCGGTACAGGGTCGCCGTACCTGTACCGGTGTCTACCGCGGCCCAGGTGAGGGAATAGAGGGCACCCTTGCTGGTCGCCGGTTCCTTGCTGTAGGGCACCCCCACGTACAGTGCGTTGGGACCGGAGCGCAGGCTGGTGCCCAGGTAGTCCCGTGCCGTCGCGACTCCGGGCAGCAGGCTCCCTGAAGCCGCGCGGGAAAGGACCTTGTCCGATGAGCCGAGGGAGGCGTCCAGCGGCTTGAAGACCTGCACGACGCCGGCGTCCTTGACGGCCCCGACGTCCCGGCCGGGGATACCGACGGCCAGACGCGCCGTCGCGGCCCCGGTCACCACCGAGGCGTCCGTGTTCGCGAGCGTCACTCGCTGGCCGAAGAAGTCACCGGAGGCCGGATCCCCCTCGACATCCGCCACCGTGGCATCGATGGTCGCCACCGTGGTGGCGGCGCCCGTCGATTGGACGCGCACCACGGACACCATGCCCGCGCTGGGGATCTCCCCGATGGACTCCCCCGGGATGCCGATCGCCAGCATCGCGTCGGAGTTGTAGCTCTGGTCCGCAGGACGGTAGTTGTCCATGCTCACCGACGTGCCGAACTGGTCGCCAGCCTCCGCCGTACCGGGCATTCCGTCGCTCGCCCCCGCCTGGTCCAGTCCGGCCAGCGGCTTCGGGCAGCCGCTCTCCAGCGTATGGCTGAACACCGTCACCATGCCGGCGAACTCCTGGGTCCCGATTGCCTCACCAGGACTGCCCACGGCGAAGTAGCGGTGCGTCCCGGTCAGCGACGTACCCATCCGGTCATACGCCTCGACGGCGCCAGGCACGCTGGGGGCGTCCTGAGTGATGCCGCACACGGTCGAACCCTGCAGATACTCGACCGCGCCTGCCTCGAGCCGCAGGACGTTGTCCGACGTCAGGTCCTCACCGGGCACGCCGATGGCGAGCCACGGCTGGCCGGATGCAGCTGTCCCGGACGCCAGCGCGTAGCCGAACAGGTCGTTGGCTTCTGTCAGCGCTCCCGCATTGATCACGTTTTGTGTCCAGTTACCGATGCGCGCGCCTTCGGTGCCGAGTCCGGCCGCGGAGCCGTGGTAGACGTACACGGCGCCGGCGTCGAGCTGGTTTATACCGTCGACGGCCACGTCCTCGTACGGCACGCCCACGACAAGGTCCGCGCAGGCGTCCCCGTCAGCGTCATGCACCGCCCACGAGAACCCGAACTGGTCTCCGCGCTCCGGGGCAGCTGCGTCGTTGGGGAGTGCTTGCGATATCTCCGCAGTCCCCTTGCCTCCGCCGTAGATCACGCGGACCAGTCCTGCCTGGGGTACTCCATCGACCGTCGCCTGCGGGTCCGCAACGACCAGGTCGAACAGACCGTCGCCATTGAAGTCCTGCCCGGCTCCGGCACACGCCGCTGCCGCCGCCGGCGCGGAAACCGGCTGGGCGTGAGCACCACCAGGCACAGCGACCGCGATCACCGCCATCCCAACCAAGGCGCCGAAAGCCCTGCCGTTTATGCGCACACCCCACCCCGAGATCATCAGGTTCACCGAAAATTCGCACTCGTCACGCCATGCGCACGAGACACAACTGACCGGGGCGTAATGATCATGTACGCGGCACACAAGATCGATTCAAGCCATCAACGTCACTTTTCAGCCATCGGCATATACGTGATCTGGCAGATTCCGCCTCAGGGAGCCGAATACGCCACTGCGTGGCCGACATGGCGCCTGCAGCATCAGGAAACGGCAGCGCGCCCCTCATCAACCGTGCACTCGCAGCCGAAACGCTCTCCGCCTGACGAGCCTGCAGCGTCACGCGGCCAGTACACGGGGGGCGGCAGATGCGGGGCGTTGGCGCCCGGACGGCGCGCGGTTCTCTTCGGGCGCTCACGACGGGTTCTGCAACGCCGTTCCTCCCGGCTGTGGACGGCGCTCTGCGGGATTCCGGTCGAAGGCCGGGCTGGCGGCTCGGCGCAGTCCGGGCGAGCTTCGCCGAATGGCTGTATCGCTACTTCGTCGGAAAGGACACACGTGACAACCGCTGGTTCGGCGCGGTCCTCCCCCAGAGAGAAAGCCGGGGGCCGGAGGACGCAGCCGGCGGCCGTGCGGGTGAGGGCTGTGAACGATCACGTAATTCCCCGGGCCCGGCGTCACGTAATTCCCCAGGTCCTGACCTCGTCCATGTCTACTTGATCGAGGGCTTGCCTGTCT
>NZ_JBHJRX010000017.1:0-29423 GCF_042268605.1 Streptomyces sp. NPDC056296
GGGCCCGGCGGCCGTCACGCGCGCTCCGGGGCCCGGCGGGCGTCACGCGCGCTCCGGGGCCCGGCGGGCGTCACGTGCGCTCCGGGGCCCGGCGGGCGTCACGCGCGCGTGGGGAGTACCCCCGCTCACACCGCGCGCGCCCGTGCGGGACAATGGGCACGAGCGTCCTGCTCAGACTTGGCACAACAGCAACGAGGAGCAAGCAATGTCGGGCAGCAGCCACGGTCACACCCCGGCCGCCTGGACGGGTGTCATCATCGCCTTCATCGGTTTCTGCATCGCGGGTGTGTTCATGGTGGCGGCCCAGCCGCTGGGCTTCTGGGCCGGCATGGTGGTCGTGCTCCTCGGCGGTGCCGTGGGCTACATCATGCGCATGATGGGCCTCGGCCAGCCGAAGCAGAACCACCCCGTGCACCAGGTCGCCGGCGAGCGCGAGCCGGCCGACGCCAAGGGCTGACCAGGCACGGCGGTCACGGGACCTCCCGAGGGGCGGAGCGGCACGAGGGCGCCGGGACCGCCCCTCACGTGCGCGTACGGCCCGGCGGGGGCAGAATGCGGTGCGTGGACGCGGAGACCGGGAAACCGACGCAGAACAGGACCGTGACGCGGGGCGCGCCCGCCCTCCTGGGCCTGGCCGTCCCGGCCGGAGTGCTCGCGGCCGTCGTCGGCGCCTTCGCGTACGTGGGGAGCGTCGACCCCAACGAACCCGGCCACTACCCCGTCTGCCCCCTGCTGCGCTTCACCGGCATTTACTGTCCCGGCTGCGGCGGCCTGCGCAGCGCCCACGCGTTCGTCCACGGGGACGTGCTGACCGCGCTGCAGGCCAACGCGCCGGCCGTCCTCGGCTATCTGGGCTTCGCCGTGCTGTGGACCGTCTGGGTGATCCGCGTGGCGCGCGGCCGGCCCCTGCGGGTCGACCTCGGCCCGGTCCACCTGTGGACGCTGGGGGCGTTGCTGCTGGTCTTCACGGTTGTCCGGAACCTGCCGTTCGGTGGCTGGCTCCTCCCTTGATCACTTGGCGAATGTCCAGGTAGTGGGACCGGCGTCAACCGGATGCGGGCCCGTCGTCCTGCTCCGGATACCATCACAGTGACCACACATTTCGCCGTCTGAAAGGGGGCCGCTCGCGTGAGTGTGCTCGACGAGATCATCGACGGAGTCCGTGCCGACCTCGCGGAGCGGCAGGCGCGCGTCAGCCTCGACGAGCTCAAGGAGCGCGCGGCCAAGGCTCGCCCCGCCAAGGACGGCGTGACCGCCCTGCGCGGCGACGGCGTCAAGGTCATCTGCGAGGTCAAGCGCTCCAGCCCGTCCAAGGGCGCGCTGGCCGCCATCGCCGACCCCGCCGGGCTCGCCGCGGACTACGAGGCGGGCGGCGCCGCCGTCATCTCCGTCCTCACCGAGGAGCGCCGCTTCGGCGGTTCGCTGGCCGACCTGGACTCCGTCCGCGCGCGTGTGGACATCCCCGTGCTGCGCAAGGACTTCATCGTCACCTCGTACCAGCTGTGGGAGGCCCGCGCGCACGGCGCCGACCTCGTGCTGCTGATCGTCGCGGCCCTCGAACAGCCGGCGCTGGAGTCGCTGATCGAGCGCGCCGAGTCCATCGGACTCACCCCGCTCGTCGAGGTGCACGACGAGGACGAGGTCGAGCGCGCGGTGGACGCCGGCGCCAAGATCATCGGCGTCAACGCGCGCAACCTGAAGACGCTGGAGGTCGACCGCGGCACGTTCGAGCGGGTCGCCCCGGAGATCCCGGCGCACATCGTCAAGGTCGCCGAGTCCGGCGTCCGCGGCCCGCACGACCTCATCGCCTACGCCAACGAGGGCGCCGACGCCGTCCTGGTCGGCGAGTCCCTGGTCACCGGCCGCGACCCGAAGACGGCGGTCTCCGACCTGGTGGCGGCCGGCGAACACCCGGCACTGCGGCACGGGCGCGGCTGACCCCGCTAGACTCGCCGACGATGACTCTCCCGCTCACCCCGACCGCCAGGGACCCGTATGCCCGCCTCGCGCGCGGCTGCCGGCCCCGGGGCTGCCGCGCGCCCGCACGCAGGGTGCACGGCCGCAGGGTGCGGTACGTCATCGGAGACGAACCCGGACAGGTCAACGGCATGCGATGGCCTCAGCGCCCCGTAAGGGGCGCGGGGAACTGCGCGAGCAACCAGAGACGGCCTGAACGGGCCTGACAACCCGCGCCCCACGGCGAAAGTGCCCACACCAGACACTCACCGTGAGGTTCACGCATGCCCAGCAACTTCTTCATCCCCGACCCGGAGGGTCAGGTCCCCAGCGCCGAGGGCTACTTCGGCCAGTTCGGCGGCAAGTTCATCCCCGAGGCCCTCGTCGCGGCGGTCGACGAGGTAGCCGTCGAGTACGACAAGGCGAAGGCCGATCCCGAGTTCGCCCGTGAACTCGACGACCTGCTGGTCCACTACACCGGCCGCCCCAGCTCCCTCACAGAAGTACCCCGCTTCGCCGAGCACGCCGGAGGCTGCCGTGTCTTCCTCAAGCGCGAGGACCTGAACCACACCGGCTCCCACAAGATCAACAACGTGCTCGGCCAGGCCCTGCTGACCAAGCGCATGGGCAAGACCCGCGTCATCGCGGAGACCGGCGCCGGCCAGCACGGCGTGGCGACGGCTACGGCCTGCGCCCTCTTCGGCCTCGACTGCACCATCTACATGGGCGAGATCGACACCCGTCGCCAGGCCCTCAACGTGGCCCGGATGCGCATGCTCGGCGCCGAGGTCATCGCCGTGAAGTCCGGCAGCCGCACGCTCAAGGACGCGATCAACGAGGCCTTCCGCGACTGGGTCGCCAACGTCGACCGCACCCACTACCTGTTCGGCACCGTCGCCGGCCCGCACCCCTTCCCGGCGATGGTGCGCGACTTCCACCGCGTCATCGGCGTCGAGGCCCGCCGCCAGCTCCTGGAGCAGGCCGGACGCCTCCCCGACGCGGCGATCGCCTGCGTCGGCGGCGGCTCCAACGCCATCGGCCTCTTCCACGCCTTCATCCCCGACGCGGACGTCCGCCTCATCGGCTGCGAGCCGGCCGGGCACGGCATCGAGAGCGGCGAGCACGCGGCGACCCTGACCGCGGGCGAGCCCGGCATCCTGCACGGCTCCCGGTCCTACGTCCTCCAGGACGACGAGGGCCAGATCACCGAGCCGTACTCGATCTCGGCGGGACTCGACTACCCCGGCATCGGTCCCGAGCACAGCTACCTCAAGGACTCCGGCCGCGGCGAGTACCGCGCGGTCACCGACGACGCCGCCATGCAGGCGCTGCGCCTGCTGTCGCGCACCGAGGGCATCATCCCGGCCATCGAGAGCGCCCACGCGCTGGCCGGCGCCCTGGAGGTCGGCAAGGAGCTGGGCAAGGACGGGCTGATCGTCGTCAACCTGTCCGGCCGCGGCGACAAGGACATGGACACCGCCGCCCGCTACTTCGGGCTCTACGACACCGACGCCGAGGTCGCCGCCGACGAGGCCGGCACCGCCGAGATCGAGGGGGACGCCAAGTGAGCGGGAACGTACAGCTGCTGAACGACACCCTCGCCGCGGCGAAGGCCGAGGGCCGCTCCGCCCTCATCGCCTACCTCCCGGCCGGGTTCCCGACCGTGGACGGCGGCATCGAGGCGATCAAGGCCGCGCTCGACGGCGGCGCCGACGTCGTCGAGGTGGGTCTGCCGCACAGCGACCCGGTCCTCGACGGACCGGTCATCCAGACCGCCGACGACATCGCCCTGCGCGGCGGCGTCCGTATCGCCGACGTCATGCGCACCGTCCGGGAGGCCCACGCGGCCACCGGCAAGCCGATCCTCGTCATGACGTACTGGAACCCCATCGACCGCTACGGCGTCGAGCGCTTCACCGCCGAGCTGGCCGAGGCGGGCGGCGCCGGGTGCATCCTGCCCGACCTGCCCGTCCAGGAGTCGGCGCTGTGGAGGGAGCACGCCGACAAGCACGGTCTCGCCACGGTCTTCGTGGTCGCGCCCAGCAGCAAGGACGCGCGGCTCGCCGAGATCACCGCGGCCGGCAGCGGCTTCGTCTACGCCGCCTCCCTCATGGGCGTCACCGGCACCCGCGAGTCGGTCGGCGCGCAGGCCGAGGACCTGGTGCGACGCACCCGCGCCACCACCGGCATCCCCGTCTGCGTCGGGCTCGGCGTCTCCAACGCCGCCCAGGCCGCCGAGGTGGCGGGCTTCGCCGACGGCGTGATCGTCGGCTCGGCGTTCGTCAAGCGCATGCTGGACGCTCCCGACGACGCGGCCGGGCTGGAGGGCGTCCGCACGCTCGCCGCCGACCTGGCGAAGGGCGTACGCGGACAGGCGTGACGACGAGCACGTGACAGAGGTCCCTCGTACGGGTGGACCTGGGACCGGGGAGGCGCGCTGCGCCTCCCCGGTTCGTTCTGCGGGGTGTGAGCGAGAAGAACCGAGAGGGAAAGCGCACCGCCCGTCAGAAGCTGGCGGCCGAGCGCGAGAAGCAGAAGTCCAAGGACAAGCGCCGACGCGCGCTGATCGTCGGCGCGAGCGTGGTCTGCGTCCTGGGCCTCGCGGCGGTGATCGGCGTGGTCGCCGCCAACGCGGGCAAGGACGACGGCAGCGAGGCGGCGGGCCCGATCGTGGCGCCCTCGGGCGCGCAGGGCAAGGACAGCCTCGCGATCCCCGTCGGCGAGGAGAGCGCCAAGTCGACGCTCGTCATCTGGGAGGACTTCCGCTGCCCGGCCTGCAAGGCCTTCGAGCTGGCGTACCGCGACACGATCCACGAGCTCACCGAAGCGGGGCAGCTCAAGGTCGAGTACCACCTGGCGACGATCATCGACGGGAACATGGGCGGCACCGGCTCCCGGAAGTCGGCCAACGCCGCGGCCTGCGCCCAGGACGCGGGCAAGTTCACGCCGTACCACGACGTGCTGTTCACCAACCAGCCGGCGGAGACCGACGACGCCTACGCCGACGAGGGCAAGCTGATCGACCTGGCGGGCAAGGTCGACGGCCTCGACACCGCCGCCTTCCAGGAATGCGTCAAGAACGGCACGCACAACAGCTGGGTGGAGAAGTCCAACGAGGCCTTCCGCACCGGCGGCTTCAGCGGCACGCCGACCGTGCTGCTGGACGGCAAGAACATCTACCAGGACCGCTCCATGACACCGGCGAAGCTGAAGCAGCTGGTGCAGGACGCCGACAAGTAGCGTGGCGGTGGGCGGCGGAGCGTCCGCGGGGCGCTCTTTCCGTCCGCCCGTTACGGACCCGTAGCCGGGCTGCCCGTCGCGGGTACCGTCCGACACGGTAGCGTCGACCCTGCCATGGAACTTGCCTTCATTCCCAGCCCGTCCAGCGGGGTGCTGCACCTCGGTCCCATCCCGCTGCGCGGCTACGCGTTCTGCATCATCATCGGCGTCTTCGTTGCCGTCTGGCTCGGCAACAAGCGCTGGGTCGCCCGGGGCGGGCGGCCCGGCACGGTGGCCGACATCGCGGTCTGGGCCGTTCCCTTCGGCCTGATCGGCGGCCGGCTCTACCACGTGATCACGGACTACCAGCTGTACTTCAGCGAGGGCCGTGACTGGGTCGACGCCTTCAAGATCTGGGAGGGCGGCCTCGGCATCTGGGGCGCGATCGCGTTCGGCGCCGTGGGCGCGTGGATCGGCGCCCGCCGCCGGGGTGTCCCGATGCCCGCGTACGCCGACGCCGTAGCCCCCGGCATCGCCCTCGCCCAGGCCATCGGCCGCTGGGGCAACTGGTTCAACCAGGAGCTGTACGGCAAGGCCACCGACCTGCCCTGGGCCGTGGAGATCACCTCGTCGGCCGACGGACGGGTGCCGGGCACGTACCACCCGACCTTCCTCTACGAGTCGCTGTGGTGCATCGGCGTGGCCCTGCTCGTCATCTGGGCCGACCGCCGCTTCAACCTGGGCCACGGGCGGGCGTTCGCGCTGTACGTCGCCGCGTACTGCGCGGGCCGGTTCTGGATCGAGTACATGCGCGTCGACGACGCCCACCACATCCTCGGTCTGCGGCTGAACAACTGGACCGCGCTCTTCGTGTTCCTGCTCGCCGTGGTGTACATGGTGCTCTCGGCGCGGACGAGGCCGGGCCGGGAGACTGTGGTCGAGCCGGGCGCGGAGTCCTTCGACGGTGACGCCGGGGACGACGCGAAGGGGGACACGGACGTCCTCTCCAAGGACCCCAAGGACTCCAAGGACTCCAAGGACTCCGGGGACTCGGGGGACGACAAGGGCGCCGGTGACGACAAGCACGCCGGTGACGACGGCGCCGTGGAGGACGAGAAGAGCGTGCAGGACGTGAAGGACGGGGCCGACTCGGCCAAGAAGGGCTGACGGCCCGCCGCCGCACGTCGCCGAGGGCGCCCGGAGAGTTCCGGGCGCCCTCGGTTGTGTCAGAACGCCCGTGTCAGAACGCCCGTGTCAGGACAGGGCGGGCCGCCGGGCCAGCGACAGGGTGCGCTGGGCCGTCGCCACCACCGCCGCGTCGACGAACCGTCCGTCCGGCAACGCCAGCGCGCCCGGCTGCGCGATGGCCGCCTTGACGATCGTCTCCGCCTCCTCCAGCTCCCGCTCGGTCGGCAGGTACGCCCGCTCGATGATCGGCAGCTGGCGGGGGTGGATCGCGGCCCGGCCGAGGAAGCCCAGGGCCCGGCCGTGGGCGCAGGAAGCGGCCAGGCCCTCCAGGTCCCGGGTGTCCGGATGCACCGTCTGCGACGGCGGCGCAAGCCCCGCCGCCCGCGCGGCCACGACCACGCGCGAGCGTGACCAGTCCAGGCCCGTGTCGCCGCGTACGCCCAGGTCGGCCCGGAGGTCCGCCTCACCGAGGGCGATGCCGCGCAGCGACGGGTGGGCCGCGGCGATCCGGTACGCCCGCTCCACGCCGAGGGCCGTCTCCAGGAGCGCGTACAGGGGCGGCCCACCGGTCGCCGCCGCGACGCCGGTGATCTGCTCCGGGGACGTCACCTTGGGCAGCCGCAGCCCGAACAGTCCCGGCAGCGCGGCCAGCGCCGCCAGGTCCGCCGCGGCGAGCGGCCCGTCCAGGGCGTTGACGCGGACGTGCACCGGCACCGGCTGCGGCTCGGTGAGCAGCTCGGCGGTGGCCTTCCGGGCGTACTCCTTGCGGTCCGGGGCGACCGCGTCCTCCAGGTCGATCACCACGACGTCGGCGCCCGCGGCCAGCGCCTTGGCGACCACCACAGGCCGGTCACCGGGGGCGTACAGCCAGGTCAGCGGGGGTGCGGTCATACGACGCCCTCCTCGCGCAGCTCCTTCACATCCGCCGGGGCCAGGCCCAGCTCGGTCAGCACCTCCTCGGTGTCCGCGCCGTGCGGGCGGCCCGCCCAGCGGATCGCGCCGGGGGTCGCGGAGAGCCGGAAGAGGACGTTCTGCATGCGCAGCGGGCCCAGCTCGGGATCGTCGACGGTGGTGACCGTGTCGAGGGCCTGGTACTGCGGGTCGGCCATCACGTCCCGTACGTCCTGGATCGGGGCGACCGCCGCATCGGCCTTCTCGAAGGCGGCGAGGACGTCGGCGCGGCTGTGCCGGGCGATCCAGTCGCCGACCGCCGTGTCGAGCACGTCGGAGTGCCGGGCCCGCTCGGCGCCCGACCCGAACCAGGGCTCGTCGATCAGCTCCGGGCGACCCACCAGGCGCATCACGCGCTCGGCGACCGACTGGGCCGAGGTGGAGACGGCGACCCAGGTGCCGTCGGCGGTGCGGTAGGTGTTGCGCGGGGCGTTGTTCTGGGAGCGGTTGCCGGTGCGTGGCTGGACGTGGCCGAGCTGGTCGTACCAGGTCGGCTGCGGGCCCAGCACGGTCAGGATCGGCTCGATGATCGCCATGTCGACGACCTGGCCCTCGCCGGTGCGCTCGCGGGCGGCCAGCGCGGTCATCACGGCGTACGCCGTCGCCAGGGCGGCGATCGAGTCCGCGAGGCCGAACGGCGGCAGCGTCGGGGGCGCGTCCGGCTCGCCGGTCATCGCGGCGAAGCCGCTCATGGCCTCGGCGAGCGTGCCGAAGCCCGGGCGGCGCGCGTACGGGCCGAACTGGCCGAAGCCGGTGACCCGGGTGAGGACCAGGCGCGGATTGACGGCGGAGAGTTCGTCCCAGCCCAGGTCCCACTTCTCCAGGGTGCCCGGGCGGAAGTTCTCGATGACCACGTCCGCGGTCGCGGCGAGGCGGAGCAGGGTGGTGCGGCCGGCGGACTTGGACAGGTCCAGGGTGATCGTGCGCTTGTTGCGGCCCAGCAGTTTCCACCACAGGCCGATGCCGTCCTTGGACGGGCCGTGGCCCCGGGAGGGGTCGGGCCGGTCGGGGTGTTCGACCTTGACCACGTCGGCACCGAAGTCGCCGAGCATGGTGGCCGCGAGCGGGCCCGCGAAGAGGGTGGCGAGGTCGAGGACGCGCAGGCCGGTCAGCGGGGCATGGACGGGGGCGCGGGGCACGACGGGCGGTGGCGCGGTCATGGGCGGGTGGCCTCCCTGTGGGTGAGGTGGGCGAGGGTGTCGAAGCCGGTGCCGTCGAAGTCGCCGACCGAGGTGGCCAGGCGGTTCTTCAGCGGGGCCGTCCAGTGCTCGGGCAGGGCGGCGGGGGAACCGGCGAGGAGTCCGGCGACGCTGCCGGCGGTGGCGCCGTTGGAGTCGGTGTCCCAGCCCCCCGACACGGCACGGGAGACCGAGCCGGTGAAGTCGCCGTCCGCGTGGGTGAGGGCGGCCGCGATCAGCGCGGTGTTGGGGACGGCGTGGACCCAGTGGTGGGTGGGGGAGTGGCGGGTGTGGAGCGCGTCCACGACCGTGTCGAAGTCGGCGTGGGTCTCGGCGAGGTGGACGCCGTGGCGGACGGCTTCGGCGAGACGTGAGCCGGGCGGTACGACCGCGAGGCCGGTGCGCAGACAGGCGTGGACGTCGTGCGTGCCGGTGGCGGCGGTGGCGATGACGGCCGCCGCGAACATCGCCGCGTAGACGCCGTTGGCGGTGTGGGTGAGGGTCGCGTCGCGGTGCGCCTGTTCGGCGGCGGCGGCCGGGTCGCCGGCGTTGGTCCAGCCGTGTACGTCGGCGCGGATCAGGGCGCCGATCCACTCGCGGAAGGGGTTGCGGTGGTGGGCGGTGTGCGGGGGTTCGAGGCCGGTGAGGAGGTTGCGGTAGGCGAGGCGTTCGGCGGTGAAGGTGCGGCCGGCGGGCAGCTCGTCGAGCCAGACGCGGGCGACGTCGGCGGTGGTGAAGGTCCTGCCGTGGCGTTGGAGGAGCAGGAGGCCCAGGAGGGGGTAGTTGAGGTCGTCGTCCTCGGGCATGCCGTCGATGTTCTCGGCGAGGGAGGTCGGCGCGGAGCGGCGGTTCCAGGGGTACGTCGCGGTGAGGTCCTCGGGGAGGCCCCGGGCGGTGAAGTAGGTGGTCGGGGGCCAGTTGCCGGCGGCCTGGGCGAGGAGGCGGATGCCGGTCAGGGGGAGTTTCTCGACGGGCTTGCCGAGGAGGCAGCCGGCGGCTCGGCCCAGCCAGGCCGCTTCCAGGCGGGCGGGGGACACGGCTTCGCGCCCGGGGGCGGGCCAGTCGGGACACAGGGCCTTGATCCGGTCCAGTTCCGTCGGTTCCTCGTCCGCCAACGGGCTCGGCAGGCCGGACAGTTCGTCCAGCAGGTCTTCCGCGAGAAGGCGGAGGCTGGAGGAGGCCGGCTGGGCGGACGAGCCTGCTCGGGTGGGGGCCTCGCAGCCGCCCGCCGCTCTCCAGCGAGCCGCGATCGCCGACGGGTCGCGGCCGTCCTGCGCCGCCTGGCGCAGTTCGTGGCCGATCAGGTCCTCGGGCTGGACCCAGGTCAGTCGGAGCATCTCGCGCCCCCGATCGCGGTGAACGCCCGCTCGTGGAGGCGGCGTCGCGCCACGTCGCGCTCGAAGACCTCCCGGGCCACCGCGGTGAGCGTCGCGGCCGGTTCCCAGAGGTCCAGACGGCTCGCCTCCGCGACCGACTTCGCCCAGTCCTCCGGGACCGGTGAACCCAGCGCCCCGGCGAGCGCGCCCGCCATCGTGGCGATGGAGTCGCAGTCGCGGCCGTAGTTCACCGCGCCGAGGACCGCGTGCCGGTAGTCGCCGCCGGAGACGAGCAACATGCCGAGGGCGACGGGCAGTTCCTCGATCGCGTGCACGCGGGACGGGCGGCGGGCGGCCAGCGAGGGCGCGCGGTAGTCGGGGCCCACCGTGTCGTACGGGGCCACCGCCTCCCGCAGCGGCGCGAGCGCCGACTCGAAGTCCGTGTACCGGCAGGCCACTTCGCAGGCCGCCTCGATCGCCGCCCGGGTGCCGTCCTTCGCCAGGGACAGACAGGCCGACACCACCGAGTCCGGCGTCGCCCCCGGCGCGCACGCCGCGGCCACCGCCGCCGCGAGGACGCCGGCCGCCTCCCGGCCGTACGACGACTGGTGCGCGCCCGCGACGTCCAGCGCCTCGGCGTAGGCGCCCGCCGGGTGGGCGGCGTTGACCAGGCCGACCGGGGCCATGTACATCGCGGCACCGCAGTTGACGATGTTGCCGGTGCCCGCCTCGCGGGGGTCCACGTGGCCGTAGTGGATCCTCGCGACCAGCCACTTCTCCGCCAGGAAGATCCGCTGGAGCGGGAGCGCCTCGGCCTCCAGCTCCGGGATCCAGCGCGGGGCCGACATCAGGTCCGGGACCAGGTGCTCGGCGACCGAGTAGGCGTCGAGGTGGTCGCGGACCGTGCCGTACACCCGGACCAGCGCGTGGGTCATCAAGGTGTCGTCGGTGACGTGGCCGTCGCCCTTGTGGTACGGGGCGATGGGGCGGGCGGTGCGCCAGGCGTCGCCGTTCCACGGGCCGACGACGCCGTGGACGCGGCCGCCGTGGCGTTCGAGGATCTGCGCGGGGGAGTAGCCCTCGACCGGGCCGCCGAGCGCGTCGCCGACGGCCGCGCCGACGAGGGCGCCGGTGATGCGGTCCTCCAGGGGCGCGGTGCCGTTCTCCGCCGTGCCGTTCTCCTCCCGTGTCCCCGTGTTGTTCTCCGCTGTGCCGGGTGTCCTCATGTCGTGTGTCGCCCTTCTCGTCGTTCTCGTCGGGACGGTTGCGTGGCGTGCAGGAGTCCGGCGAGTTCGACCAGGTCGGTGCCGGTGAGACGGGGCAGTACGCAGCCGGGGAGGGTGCGGCAGGTCTCCCGCCAGGACTCGGGGATCGACGTGCCGCCGCCCAGCGCACCGGTGAGGGCGCCGGCCAGTGCGGGAGCGGAGTCCGCGACCCGCGACAGACAGGCCGCCGCCGGTACGGCCTCCGCGATGCGGCCCCGGGCGGCGATGGCCAGGGCGAGGGCGACCGGGACGGTCTCGGCGGCGGCGATGCCGTAGCTGTAGACGTGGTCGACGATCTGGTGCTCCAGCAGCGGGACCAGGGCGAAGGTGCTCTCGGCGTCCGCCGCCAGGGCCAGTGCCTGGCGGGCGTTGCGGCCGATCTCCGTCTCCTCGGGAAGCTCGGCGAGCGCGGCGTCCACGCACGTGCGCACGTCCGCGCCGTCGAGGGCGCACGCCACGGCCGCCGCCATGGCCCGCGCGCCGTGCACGCCGTCGCCGTCCTGGGTGTAGCGGGCGTCGAACTCGGCGAGGTCGGCGGCGGGCCGCGGGGCGCCGGGGTGGGCGACGGCGAGGACGCAGGCCCGGACGCAGGCGGCGTCGTCGAAGTAGTGCGGGTTGTCGTGGCCGGTGGCGGGCGGGCGCAGGCCGGCGGCGAGGTTGCCGAGCCCGGCACGTACCGAGATGCGGGCCCGCAGCGGCAGTACTGCCGACTCGGCCTCCGGGGCGCGTTCCGTCGCCGCGGCCACCTCACTGGCGACCGCGTTCCAGGTCAGGTCGATCGCCGCCCGCATCCGGCGTTCCCGGCTCAGGTCCCCGAGCGCGCTGTCGTCCCCGGCCCGCAGCACCGCCTCCGCCGCGAACGCCGCCCACTCGGCGTCGTCCGAGGGCCCGAGGCGCAGCGGCTCCGGGGGTTGGTTCAGGGCGATGGGGACGGGGAGGGTGGTGGTCGCGTTCTGCTCGGCGAAGGTGTCCAGCTCGCGGGTGAGGCGGCGCGTCCACTCGGGCATCCGGGCGGCCCGGTGCCGGGCGGCGGGCCAGCCGGCGGCGTCTCCTGCGGCGAGCCCGAGGAGGAGACCCACGATGCGATCGGGTCGCGGCGCCGGGCGGGGTGGGGTGGCTGGTTCGGGTTGCGGTGTGGTGTGGGGTGGGACGGCTGGTTCGGGGCGCGGCGCCGGGCGGGGAGGGGTGATTGGTTCGGGTTGCGGTGTGGTGTGGGGTGGCGCGGCTGGTTCGAGCCCCGGTGCGGTGCGGGGCGGCGCGGCTGCTTCGGGTCGCGGTGTGGTGTGGGGTGGTGCGGCTGGTTCGGGCGACGGCCGGTGCCCTCTCCCGGCGGGCGCGGGGTCCTCCGGCGCGCCGGGCGGGGCGACGTACGCCGTGGTGGCCGGTTCCTCACCGCCGGGACGTGCCCTGGTCACGGCGTCACCCCTGTGGGCTCGTCGATGCCCGTCCCTGTAAGGGGGCCGGGTCCCTCGCGCGCCGCCGAGCCTGCCCCCGGCCCGGACTCGTCATGCGGCGCGGTGCACTGGCCCGGGGCGAGCGCCTCACCCCGTACGCCGCCCTCACCCGCCGGGGACGCACCGCTCACCACGGCACACGTCACCCACTCCGCGCTGAGCGTTGCCGGTTCCGGGCTCGGTGTCCTGGTGTCCGCGCTCTGTGTTGCCGCTTGCGCGCCTCGTGTCTTCGTCCCCGCACCCCGTGTGGCCGGTCCCGGGCTCGGCGTCTTGGTGTCCGCACCCCGTGTGGCCGGTCCCGGGCACGGCGTCTTCGTCTCCGCCCCCCGCGCTGCCGCCCCCGTGCCCCGCGTCCCCGCCTCCGCACCGCGCTGCGCCCCGTCCGCACCGCGCTGCGCCCCGTCCGCACCGCGCTGCGCCCCGTCCGCCCCGCGCTGCGCCCCGTCCGCCCCGCGCTGCGCCCCGTCCGCCCCGCGCGTCAGCAGGTCCGCCACCTCCAGGACGTGGTGTCCGGCCATCGCCGGCAGGCAGCTGCCGTGGGCCGGGCCGATGGCCGATGCCCACTCGGTCGGGATGGCGGCGGCGCCTTGGGTCGCGCCGGCCAGGGCGCCGGCCACCGCTGCCGTGGTGTCGGCGTCGCGGCCCATGTTGACGGCCGTCAGCACCGCGTCCGTGAAGTCGCCGTCGGCCGCCGCGTACGCGCCGAAGGCGAGGGCGACCGCCTCGGGCGCCAGGTCGGTCCAGGGGTAGCCGCCGATGACCACCGCGGAGCGGACGGCGCGTTCGCCGCGGTGGGCCGCCGTCATCGCGCGGCGGAGGCAGCGGGCCGTCCAGGAGTCGTCCGGTACGACGGCCAGGGCGGAGGCGACGACCGCGACGGTCGGTGCACCCGCCATCGCCGCCGCGACCCCCGCCGCCACCGCCTGGCCGCCGTAGATGCCCTCGCCGTCGTGGCTGACCGAGCCGTCGATCGCCACCAGCCGGGCCGCCTCGGCGGGGCGGCCCGCCGCGAAGACGCCGTAGGGGGCCGCCCGCATCGCCAGTCCGTCGCTCCAGGCGTGGCGGTGCTGCGCGGAGATGGGGGCGGCGAGGCCCCGGCGCAGGTTCTCCAGGGTGCCGCGTTCGCTGAAGCCCGCGCCCCGGAAGGGGCCCTCCTCCCGGTCCGCGATCCACTCGTGCCAGGCCGTCTCGACATGGGCGGTGGTGAGCGCGGAGCCGTACCGGGCCAGCAGCAGGCCCGAGAAGATCGCGTACTCGGTGTCGTCGGTGCCGGCCGGCTTCCTGGCCACGTATCCCGTGATGCGGCCCCAGCGGGCGCGGATCTCGGAGGGCTTCATGTTCTCGGCCGGCGCCCCGAGGGCGTCCCCGACGGCCAGTCCCAGCAGCGCGCCCCGGGCCCGTTCGCGGAGTCCGACGGCGTCACCGGGCGCGGCGGCCGGGGAAATGCAGGCGGTGGATGCCATGCGGCCTCTCCTCTCCCTTTGCGCATCTGTCCCCGGTGCGGTGTGCCGTGCAGCCTCACAGGGCTCAGCGTCACCCGGTCGACATCTGTGCGGCCAAGATCACGGATGAGCGCGAAAGGGTAAAACCGCAGGTAAGCCCAGCCTTTCCTTGCTGGCGAGGCGGAAATGATCGGCGTAGATTGGTTGTTGTCGAGAAGTAGACCAGGTCCAAACTAGCTTTTCCGGGGGAACCCTCATGGCCATCATCGAGACCGAGGCGCCGCTGCACGAGGCGCACCGCGACAACCACACCCACCGCGACGTGAACGGCGGCTGGCTGCGCCCCGCCGTCTTCGGCGCGATGGACGGCCTGGTCTCCAACCTCGCCCTGATGACCGGTGTCGCGGGTGGCGCGGCCGGTCAGCAGACCGTCGTGCTGAGCGGGCTGGCCGGGCTGGCCGCCGGCGCCTTCTCCATGGCCGCCGGCGAGTACACCTCCGTCGCCTCGCAGCGCGAGCTCGTCGAGGCCGAGCTGGACGTGGAGCGCCGGGAGCTGAAGAAGCACCCGGCGGACGAGGAGGCCGAGCTGGCCGCGCTCTACGAGGCGCGGGGTGTGGAACCGGACCTCGCGCGTGAGGTGGCCCGGCAGCTGTCCCGCGACCCGGAACAGGCCCTGGAGATACACGCCCGTGAGGAGCTGGGCATCGACCCCGGCGACCTGCCCTCGCCGTCGGTCGCGGCGGTGTCGTCGTTCGGCTCGTTCGCGCTGGGCGCTCTGCTCCCCGTCCTGCCGTTCCTGCTCGGCGCCAGTGCGCTGTGGCCCGCGGTGGTGCTCTCGCTGGCCGGGCTGTTCCTGTGCGGCGCGGTGGTGGCCAAGGTGACGGCGCGCAGCTGGTGGTACAGCGGACTGCGGCAGCTCGCCCTCGGTGGTGCCGCGGCCGGTGTGACGTACGCCCTGGGCAGCCTGTTCGGAACGGCCGTAGGATAGCCCGGCTCGAACTTATGCGTCGGACCGCATAAGTAGCCGTTACTTGCTGGTTTCGAGTGTGTGATCCCCGGGCATGAGCCGTAAGCGCTGTGGGCAATGAGGCCCGCCGCGCATCGGCGGAGTGAGCGACGAAGCTTCCTCCGCGCCTCGGACCGACGGACATCGATCTGTCCGCAGCGGTCTCCATAGCTTCCACCGCCGGGCCCGGCACCCCGCCGCGAACCCCTCGGTGTCCGCATGTTGGAACGGATTATCCCGGTTCCCGAGAACCGCTCCATCATGTAACCTGCACGAAATTTTGCACTCAAGCAGAGGGCCAACGTCGTCCCTCGGCACTTGCACATGCCAGATGACGACGACGGGAGAGCCGATGCGTACGCCGCGCCAGCCGTCCCAGCACTCCGCGAATGGCCAGAACCGGTCCTTCATGGATGCTCGCCCTGCTGCGCAGGGTATGTACGACCCCCGCAACGAGCACGACGCCTGCGGCGTCGGTTTCGTCGCCACTCTGACCGGCGAGGCATCGCACACCCTGGTCGACCAGGCACTCACCGTGCTGCGCAACCTGGAGCACCGCGGTGCCACCGGCTCCGAGCCCGACTCGGGCGACGGCGCGGGCATCCTCTCCCAGGTGCCGGACGCCTTCCTCCGCGAGGTGGCCGGATTCGAACTGCCCGAGGCCGGGGCGTACGCCGTCGGCATCGCCTTCCTGCCGGTGGACGACACCGAGGACGCCGTCTCGCGGATCGAGATGATCGCGACCGAGGAGGGCCTCACCGTCCTCGGCTGGCGCGAGGTCCCGGTCGCCCCGCAGATGCTGGGCGCCACCGCCCGTTCGACCATGCCGGTCTTCCGCCAGATCTTCGTGGCCGACGGCGAGTCGCAGGGCATCGCCCTCGACCGCCGCGCCTTCGTGCTGCGCAAGCGCGCCGAGCGCGAGATCGGCGTCTACTTCCCGTCGCTGTCCGCGCGGACCATCGTCTACAAGGGCATGCTGACCACCGGCCAGCTGGAGCCCTTCTTCCCGGACCTGTCCGACCGCCGTTTCGCCTCCGCGATCGCGCTCGTGCACTCCCGGTTCTCGACGAACACCTTCCCGGCCTGGCCGCTCGCCCACCCGTACCGCTTCGTCGCGCACAACGGCGAGATCAACACGGTCAAGGGCAACCGCAACTGGATGGTCGCCCGCGAGTCCCAGCTCGGTTCGGACTCGTTCGGTTCTTCGCCGGACCTGGAGCGGCTCTTCCCGATCTGCACGCCGGACGCCTCCGACTCCGCCTCCTTCGACGAGGTCCTGGAACTGCTGCACCTCGGCGGGCGCTCGCTGCCGCACTCCGTGCTGATGATGATCCCGGAGGCGTGGGAGAACCACGACTCCATGGAGCCCGCCCGGCGCGCCTTCTACCAGTTCCACTCCACGATGATGGAGCCCTGGGACGGCCCCGCCTGCGTCACCTTCACCGACGGCACCCAGGTCGGCGCCGTGCTCGACCGCAACGGTCTGCGCCCCGGCCGCTACTGGGTCACCGACGACGGCCTCGTCGTCCTCGGTTCCGAGGTCGGCGTCCTGGACATCGACCCGGCCAAGGTCGTCCGCAAGGGCCGCCTGCAGCCCGGCCGCATGTTCCTCGTCGACACCGCCGAGCACCGCATCATCGAGGACGACGAGATCAAGGCCCAGCTCGCGGCGGAGAAGCCGTACGCCGAGTGGATCGAGGCCGGCGAGATCGAGCTGTCCGACCTGCCCGAGCGCGAGCACATCGTGCACACCCACGCCTCGGTCACCCGCCGCCAGCAGACCTTCGGGTACACCGAGGAGGAGCTGCGCGTCCTCGTCGCGCCGATGGCCAAGGCCGGCGCCGAGCCGATCGGCTCCATGGGCACCGACTCGCCGATCGCCGCGCTGTCCGAGCGCCCCCGGCTGCTCTTCGACTACTTCACCCAGCTGTTCGCACAGGTCACCAACCCGCCGCTGGACGCGATCCGCGAGGAACTGGTCACCTCCCTGCGCAGCTCCCTGGGACCGCAGGGCAACCTGCTGGACCCGACGGCCGCCTCCTGCCGCAGCGTCCTGCTGCCCTTCCCGGTCATCGACAACGACGAGCTGGCCAAGCTCATCCACATCAACGCCGACGGCGACATGCCCGGCTTCAAGGCCGCGACCCTCTCCGGCCTCTACCGGGTGCACGGCGGCGGCGACGCGCTCGCCGCACGCATAGAGGAGATCTGCGCCGAGACCGACGCCGCGATCGAGAACGGCGCCCGGCTGATCGTCCTCTCCGACCGCCACTCGGACGCCGAGCACGCCCCGATCCCGTCGCTGCTGCTCACCGCGGCCGTCCACCACCACCTCATCCGCACCAAGCAGCGCACCGAGGTGGGCCTGCTGGTCGAGGCCGGCGACGTCCGCGAGGTCCACCACGTCGCCCTGCTCATCGGCTACGGTGCCGCGGCGGTCAACCCGTACCTGGCCATGGAGTCCGTCGAGGACCTGGTCCGCGCCGGTACCTTCCTGCAGAGCGTCGACGGCGAGCCCGAGCAGGCCATCCGTAACCTGATCTACGCCCTCGGCAAGGGCGTCCTCAAGGTCATGTCCAAGATGGGCATCTCCACCGTCGCCTCCTACCGCGGCGCCCAGGTCTTCGAGGCCGTCGGCCTCGACGAGGCCTTCGTCGCCAAGTACTTCAACGGCACGGCCACCAAGATCGGCGGCGTCGGCATCGACGTCATCGCCAAGGAGGTCGCCGCCCGCCACGCCAAGGCGTACCCGGCCAGCGGCATCGCGCCCGCCCACCGCGCCCTGGAGATCGGCGGCGAGTACCAGTGGCGTCGCGAGGGCGAACCGCACCTGTTCGACCCGGAGACGGTCTTCCGCCTCCAGCACTCCACGCGCTCCGGCAAGTACGACACCTTCAAGAAGTACACCGAGCGTGTGAACGAGCAGTCCGAGCGGCTCATGACGCTCCGCGGGCTCTTCGGCTTCAAGAGCGGCCGGCAGCCGATCTCCGTCGACGAGGTCGAGCCCGTCTCCGAGATCGTCAAGCGCTTCTCCACCGGCGCCATGTCGTACGGCTCCATCTCCCAGGAGGCGCACGAGACCCTCGCCATCGCCATGAACCAGTTGGGCGGCAAGTCCAACACCGGTGAGGGCGGCGAGGACCCGGAGCGCCTGTACGACCCGGCGCGCCGCTCCTCGATCAAGCAGGTCGCCTCCGGCCGCTTCGGCGTCACCTCCGAGTACCTGGTCAACGCGGACGACATCCAGATCAAGATGGCCCAGGGCGCCAAGCCCGGCGAGGGCGGCCAGCTGCCCGGCCACAAGGTCTACCCGTGGGTCGCCAAGACCCGGCACTCCACGCCCGGCGTCGGCCTGATCTCCCCGCCGCCGCACCACGACATCTACTCCATCGAGGACCTGGCCCAGCTGATCCACGACCTGAAGAACGCGAACCCGCAGGCGCGGATTCACGTCAAGCTGGTCTCCGAGGTCGGCGTCGGCACGGTCGCGGCGGGTGTGTCCAAGGCGCACGCGGACGTCGTCCTCATCTCCGGCCACGACGGCGGCACCGGCGCCTCGCCGCTCACGTCGCTCAAGCACGCCGGCGGACCCTGGGAGCTGGGCCTCGCCGAGACCCAGCAGACCCTGCTGCTCAACGGCCTGCGCGACCGGATCGTCGTCCAGACCGACGGCCAGCTCAAGACCGGCCGGGACGTCGTCATCGCCGCGCTGCTCGGCGCCGAGGAGTTCGGTTTCGCGACCGCGCCGCTCGTCGTCTCCGGCTGCGTCATGATGCGCGTCTGCCACCTGGACACCTGCCCGGTCGGCATCGCCACCCAGAACCCGACGCTGCGCGACCGGTTCTCCGGCAAGGCCGAGTACATCGTGAACTTCTTCCGGTTCATCGCCGAGGAGGTCCGCGAGATCCTCGCCGAGCTGGGCTTCCGCTCCATCGAGGAGGCCGTCGGCCACGCCGAGACCCTCGACGTCACCCGCGCCGTGAACCACTGGAAGGCGCAGGGCCTCGACCTGGAGCCGCTGTTCCACGTGCCCGCGCTGCCCGAGGGCGCGGTGCGCCACCAGGCCGTCGCCCAGGACCACGGCCTGGAGAAGGCGCTCGACAACCAGCTGATCAAGCTCGCGTCGGACGCGCTGGCCGCCTCCGACGCCACCGACGCCGCGCCGGTGCGCGCCCAGGTCGCGATCCGCAACATCAACCGCACGGTCGGCACCATGCTCGGCCACGAGGTGACGAAGAAGTTCGGCGGCGCGGGCCTGCCCGACGACACCGTCGACATCACCTTCACCGGCTCCGCCGGCCAGTCCTTCGGCGCCTTCGTCCCGCGCGGCATCACGCTGCGCCTGGAGGGCGACGCCAACGACTACGTCGGCAAGGGCCTCTCCGGCGGCCGGGTGATCGTCCGCCCCGACCGGGGCGCCGACCACCTCGCCGAGTACTCGACCATCGCCGGCAACACCATCGGCTACGGCGCCACCGGCGGCGAGATGTTCCTGCGCGGCAAGGTCGGCGAGCGCTTCTGCGTCCGCAACTCCGGCGCGCTGGTCGTCTCCGAGGGCGTCGGCGACCACGGCTGCGAGTACATGACCGGCGGCCACGCGGTCGTCCTCGGCGAGACCGGGCGCAACTTCGCGGCCGGCATGTCCGGTGGCGTCGCCTACGTCATCGACCTCGACCGGAACAACGTCAACGCCGGCAACGTCGGCGCGATCGAGGCGCTCGACGAGGCCGACCAGCAGTGGCTGCACGACGTGGTGCGCCGGCACCAGGAGGAGACGGGCTCGACCGTCGCCGAGAAGCTGCTCGCCGAGTGGCCCGCCGCCGTGGAGCGCTTCAGCAAGATCATCCCCAGCACGTACAAGGCAGTGCTCGCCGCCAAGGACGCCGCCGAGCGAGCCGGTCTCTCCGAGACCGAGACCACCGAGAAGATGATGGAGGCGGCGACCAATGGCTGATCCCAAGGGCTTCCTGAACCACGGACGCGAGGTCGCCAAGACCCGCCCCGTCGAGGAGCGCGTCAAGGACTGGAACGAGGTCTACGTCCCCGGCTCCCTGCTGCCGATCATCAGCAAGCAGGCCAGCCGGTGCATGGACTGCGGCATCCCGTTCTGCCACAACGGCTGCCCGCTCGGGAACCTGATCCCCGAGTGGAACGACTACGCCTACCGCGAGGACTGGCAGGCCGCGCAGGAGCGCCTGCACGCCACCAACAACTTCCCGGAGTTCACCGGCCGCCTGTGCCCGGCTCCGTGCGAGTCGGCGTGCGTGCTCGGCATCAACCAGCCGCCGGTCACCATCAAGAACGTCGAGGTCTCCATCATCGACAAGGCGTGGGAGACCGGGGACGTCGCCCCGCAGATCCCCGAGCGCCTGTCCGGCAAGACCGTCGCCGTCATCGGCTCGGGCCCGGCGGGTCTCGCCGCCGCCCAGCAGCTCACCCGGGCCGGCCACACCGTCGC
Organism: Streptomyces sp. NPDC056296; assembly: GCF_042268605.1. NCBI lineage: Bacteria > Bacillati > Actinomycetota > Actinomycetes > Kitasatosporales > Streptomycetaceae > Streptomyces > Streptomyces sp. NPDC056296. The sequence goes on from NZ_JBHJRX010000017.1 coordinate 20,434, forward strand.
CGTCTACGAGCGCGCGGACCGCGTCGGAGGCCTCCTCCGCTACGGCATCCCCGAGTTCAAGATGGAGAAGCGGCACATCAACCGCCGTATCGAGCAGATGCGCGCGGAGGGCACCCGCTTCCGCACCGGCGTCGAGATCGGCCGCGACCTCAAGGCCACCGACCTCAAGAAGCGCTACGACGCCGTGGTCATCGCCGCCGGCGCCACCACCGCCCGCGACCTGCCGGCCCCCGGCCGCGAGCTCAAGGGCATCTACCAGGCCATGGAGTACCTGCCCCTGGCCAACAAGGTCCAGGAGGGTGACTACGTCGCCCCGCCGATCTCGGCCGAGGGCAAGCACGTCGTCGTCATCGGCGGCGGCGACACCGGCGCCGACTGCGTGGGCACCGCCAACCGACAGGGCGCGGCCTCCGTCACCCAGCTGGAGATCATGCCCCGGCCGGGCGAGGAGCGGGACGCGGTGCGCCAGCCGTGGCCGACCTTCCCGATGCTCTACAAGGTCACCAGCGCCCACGAGGAGGGCGGCGAGCGGGTCTACGCCGTCTCCACCACCCACTTCGAGGGCGACGAGGACGGCAACGTCCAGTGGCTGCACATGAGCGAGGTCGAGTTCATCGACGGCAAGCTCACCCCGAAGCCGGGCACCGAGCGCAAGATCCCGGCCCAGCTGGTCACCCTCGCCATGGGCTTCACCGGCACCGACCGGGAGAACGGCCTGGTCGACCAGTTCGGCCTGGAGCTCGACGAACGCGGTAACATCGCCCGGGACGCCGACTTCCAGACCAACGTGCCGGGTGTGTTCGTCGCCGGTGACGCCGGCCGCGGCCAGTCGCTCATCGTCTGGGCGATCGCGGAGGGCCGCTCGGCCGCCCGCGGCGCCGACAGCTTCCTGACCGGAGCCAGCGAACTGCCGGCCCCGATCCGCCCGACGGACCGCGCCCTCGCGGTCTGACGGACGGAACAACCGTCCGACGGACGGAACAACCGAAGAACGTCCCGCACAAAGGCGTGCGGAACACTGATGGCGCCTGCCCCGTCCCCGACCGGACCAAGGGCAGGCGCCGTCGCATGTGCGCCTACGGCAGCCGGTAGGTGTCCCCGTACATCTCCCACACCAGCGGCGTGTCCAGCTTGAGGTTCCCGGCCTCCAGGAAGCGGCGCTGCGCCGTGTCGACACGGGAGGTGTCGATGCCCGGGCGCTTCGTCTTCATGGCGTCCCGGCGGACGTCGAGGAAGGTCTTCAGGTAGGTCTTCTCGGGGCCGCCCTGCCCCGGCGTCTTCGCCTCGCGCATGGCCTGCTCGCGCAGCCCGTAGAAGCCCTCGGCGTCCGTGTCGGGGCCGTGGAAGACCATCGCGTCGAAGTAGACGAACTGGCCCAGCGTGCCGAGGCCGTCCAGCTTGGCGAGGCGCACCGCCGGTTCGAAGTAGACGCGGTCGCGCTCCTCCTCCTGCGCCTCGCGGAACGCCGGGAGCTCCGCCTCCGCCTGCCAGGCGGCCGTGAAGCCGGGGTCCAGGCCCTCGTGGGAGTCGCTGCCGTCGACCTCGCGCAGGGCGGGCAGGTACTCCGCCAGGCCGTTGCCCGGGTAAGCCTCGGTGTAGCGCTCGACCAGGGTGAGCAGGTCGTGCGTGCCGGTGCAGAAGCCGATGATGCCGGCCGTGTAGCCGCACCCGTCGCCGAGGTCCTCGACGGTGCCGTAGGAGGTGCGCCACTTCGTGGTCGAGTTCTCGGCGCTGGACACCAGTTGCTGGGCCAGTTCCTTCTTCGCGGGGGCGGCGAGCCCCGGCGGCAGGTCGGCGATCAGCGCGTCGTCCGCCGCCCGCTCCTCCTCCGCCCGGCTCTTGGCGTCCTCGCGGGACGACTGGGTGGTGGCCGTGGGTGGCGTCACCGGGGCGTCGGCCGAGTCCGTCGGCATGACGAAGTACACCCCCGTGGCGATCACGGGAACGGCCGCGAGGAGCAGCACACCGGCACGTTTCATCGGGGAATACCTCTCATAGGGGAAGACCTCCGCCTGTCAGCTCCGACACCTTGACCGCCGCCGTCACCGCCAGCAGCACCACCAGCCCCGCACAGGCACCCGCCTGCACCGCCACCCACCGTCCGTCCCGGGGAGCGTACGCGTACGCGACGGCGAGCGCGCCGCCCGCCAGCAGGCCGCCGAGATGGCCCTGCCAGGAGGTGAGCCCGGCGGACACCACCAGCCACAGCAGCAGCAACGCCATGAAACGGTTGACCGAGGCCATGTCCGCGCCCAGCCGGCGGTGCAGGACGTAGTACGCGGCCGCCACGCCGAAGACCGCGCCCGACGCGCCGACCGAGGACTGCCAGGGGTCGGCGAGCACCAGCTGCAGGACGGAACCACCGAGCGCCGACAGCAGATACAGGACGGCGAACCGGATCCGGCCGAGCATCAGCTCCACCACCCGCCCGAGCTGCCACAACGCGATCATGTTCATCGTGATGTGCAGGATCCCGAACGTCCCGTCGAACGGCGAGACGTGGAGGAAGGCACCGGTGAGCATCCGCTCCCACTCGCCTCCGGCGACACCCTCCATCCGAAGCGGCCCGAGGACGAGATGGGGGCCATCGTCGGCGTAGTAGCCGCCGTCCGGGCCGACCAGCCGCGCGCCGACCATGGCGAACCGGTCGACGATCTCCGGCCGCATCACCTCCGCCAGATACGCGAGGACGGTGAGTCCGAACAGGACGTACGTCACCACGGGCGTCGTCGACACCCGGCCGCCGGCGATCGTCCGGGCCTGCCGGACCGACCGTGCCCCCTCCTTCACACACTCGGGGCAGTGGTGGCCCACGGACGCCTCGCGCATGCAGTCGGGGCAGATGTGGCGCTCGCAGCGGGTGCAGCGGACGTGGCACTCCACCGCGGGATGGCGGTAGCAGGTGGTGACGGTGGACTCGGAATCCACGGCCGGCTCCTCGGGACGGGCGGACGGTGAGCCGGTGGGGACGGCGGCGAACAAAATAGCGAATGCCTGTGGATGGGCTGAGAGGCGGGGTGTGCCGTGCCGTAACCTCGGCAGCCAGATGCCGTAAGTCCCAGGGGTGACGGGGGAGTCCGCATGGCCGCGATCAGTCTCACCAAGGTGCGGGAGACCGCTCCGGCGCTCGTCGACCTGTACAAGAGCGCCGGGGTGTCGCTGACCAAGCACGGGCTGGAGGGAACGCGGGCGGCGGTCTACCTCGTCGTCGACTACTCCGGCTCCATGAAGCCCTACTACAAGGACGGCAGCGTGCAGGCGCTCGCCGACCGGGTGCTCGGGCTGTCCGCGCACCTCGACGACGACGGCACCGTGCCGGTGGTGTTCTTCTCCACGGACGTCGACGCCGTCACCGAGATCGCGCTCGCCGACCACCAGGGCCGGATCGAACGGATCGTGGCCGGCCTCGGGCACATGGGCAAGACCGGCTACCACCTGGCCATGGACGCCGTCATCGACCACTACCTCGACAGCGGCGCCCGCCACCCCGCCCTGGTCGTCTTCCAGACCGACGGCGGCCCGATCAACCGGCTCGCCGCGGAGCGGTACCTGTGCAAGGCGGCGCCGCTGCCGCTGTTCTGGCAGTTCGTCGGCTTCGGCGACCCGGGCAGCCGCCAGTTCGAGTATCTGCGCAAGCTCGACGAACTGGCGGTGCCGGAGAAACGGGTCGTCGACAACGCCGGGTTCTTCCACGCGGGCCGCGACCCGCGGAAGGTGACCGACGCCGAGCTGTACGACCGTCTGGTGGGCGAGTTCCCCAAGTGGCTGGTGGCCGCTCGCGCGCAGGGCATCGTACGGCCCGCCTGAGACAGGCCGGCAGGAACAGGAACAGGAACAGGATCAGGATCAGGAGCCGGTGTCAGCGCGTCAGGGCGTACCCCAGCACCACGCCCGCCGACACCTCCACCATCCCCGGCGCCAGGTCCCCGGCCGAGCTGCCGCCCCCGCCGCCGTGACCGCGGTACTGGACGAAGGACTCGGCGTCCACGTCCTGGATGTGCACCACGGGACCCAGCCGTACGCCCGCCGCCTCCGTGTACACCTCGGCCTTGCGCCGCGCGGCGGCCACGGCCCTGCGGCGGGCCTCGTCACGCATCGCCGGCTTGTCGTGCACGTCGAACTCGACGCTGTCGATCCGGTGCGCGCCCGCGTCGACCGCGTCCACGATCAGCTGCTGGAGGTCGTCCAGCGCCCCGGTCTCCACGGAGTACGAGGCCTGGCAGCGGTAGCCGGCGAACGTCCGCTCACCGCCGTAGCCGTCGTACTCCGAGCTGAGCGTGAGCCGCGAGCCCGAGACCGACGTGTCCGGTATCCCGTGCCGGCGCAGTACGTCGCGCAGCCGTGTCACGGCCGTACCCGCCTCCTGGAAGGCCCGGTCCGGCGAGGGCTCCAGCACGTCCACCGCCAGCTTCACCCGTACCAGCTGCGGCTCGACCCGCACACTGCCCGCACCGAACACACTGAGCCCCCAGGGCTCCCTGATCGTCTCCGTCATGCGCGCATTGAAGCACCGTTCACCCGGCCCGTGTGCTGGCTTGTGTGCCGGTCCATGTGCCGGTCTACGTGTCGCACTCCAGCACCGTCCGGCACAGCCCGCACCGCGCCCGTACCCGCCCCCGCACCGGCACCCTGATCCGCTGGTGACAGGTCGGGCAGGGGAACGACACCCGCAGGGGCTCGCGCCCGCCCGGGGTGAAGGAGTACGGGCCCTCCGCCGGAAGGACGGGGACGGCGTGCGGGTCCTGCGCGTGGCGGCGGTCCCGGGCGTAGCGGCGGCGGCCCGCCCAGCCGGCCGCGGTGAGCGGCGGCTGCTGCTCGTCCCGGCGGGCCCTGGCCATGCCCTTGACGTACGCCGTGTAGGCCTGCGGACTGGTGAACCACAGCGACGGGTCCTCACCGAAGACCAGCGCCCGCTTGGCCAGGACGTAGCCGAACTCCTCCGGCGTCAGATACCCGAGCTTCTGCGACGACGCCGAGTCCTCCCGGTAGGCGTCCAGCAGCAGCCAGCCGGCGCCCAGGTACGTAGTCGCGGTGTCGGTGAGGATCTCGTTGTCCCGGGTGCCGGGGAAGGACAGGTCGAGGCGGTGCAGATACACGTGCATCACCTCGTGCGCGAGGGCCGCGCCGATGTCCCGGCGATGGGTGCGGAAGCGGTCGTTCAGCTCGATGAAGTACTCGGGACCCGCCGCGAGCTCGACACTCGCCGCGTGCGTCATCTCCCGGAAGGAGACGATCATCCGGGCGTCGGGGAGACGGTAGTGACGCACCAGCTCGTAGGCCACCCGCTGGGTGCCCAGGTACAGGTCGTCGGTGTCGCAGAACGCCACGTCGGCCGGGGCCACGCTGGCCGAGAACGTCTGCACGGTGTCGTAGGACAGCCGTTTGTAGAGCGCGGTGACGGCGGCCCGCACCGTCTCCAGGTGCGGGTAACCGTGCTCGACCGGTCCGCCGTTCGCCACGCCTGAACCCCCAAGACGCCTGAACCCTTCTCCCACTGTACGAGGAGGACCGCCGTACGAGGAGGACCGCCGTACGAGCAGCGCCGCACCGTCACCCGTGGCGCCCGGCACAAACCGTTCGCCCCGCGCCCCGGCGCGCGGACCGAACCCTCACTGGGGGAGCCGGCTGATGCGGGCCGGTGGCACCGGCGGAGTTCTCGGGGCCTGAGACGGACTGCGATGGCCCGGGATCCGCCCGTAGGGTTGGCCACCATGACCACCAGCCACACCGGTACCGGTGCCGTCGACCCCGCCGTCCGCGAGGAGCTGGCCCGGCTGCGGGACAGCATCGACAACATCGACGCGTCCGTCGTCCACATGCTCGCCGAGCGCTTCAAGTGCACCCAGCAGGTCGGCCACCTCAAAGCCCGGCACCAGCTGCCGCCCGCCGACCCGGCGCGTGAGGCGAAGCAGATCGCCCGGCTGCGGGCCCTCGCCGAGAGCGCCAAGCTGGACCCGGCGTTCGCCGAGAAGTTCCTGAACTTCATCATCGCCGAGGTGATCCACCACCACGAGCGCATCGCGGAGAGCAACGGCAACGGCAGCGGCAACGAAAACGGCGACGAAAGCGTCAACGGCACGGCTACGGCCTCCGGCTGAGTCCCGCGAGTCACCGCGCCCCTCGCCCACGGGGGCGCACGCCGGGGGGCGCGGGGGCCGAGGGCCTGTCTGACAATTCCCGCCTGCCTCGCGACGCCATGCACGCACTCTCGCCGCACCGGGCGCAAAGCCAAGTACATCCAGTACGAGGCTCTGCGCCCGGCACGCCGAGAGCACGCACCTGACGCCGCGAGGCCGCCCTCCGGGCGACGACGCGAATTGTCAGACAGGCCCTAGTACGGAACGGACATAACCCGCGTACCGATCCGCCTCTGTGCGCTGCCGACGGCATCAGGCAGCATGTCGTGCATGTCCGTACTGACGCGCGACGAAGCGCAGACCCGTGCCCGGCTCCTCGACGTCCACCACTACGCGATCGACCTCGATCTGACCCGTGGGGACGAGACCTTCGACTCCCGTACCGTCATCCGGTTCACCGTCCGCGGCGACACGGACGCCACGGACACCTTCGTCGAGGTCAAGCCCGCCGAGCTGCGCACCGCCACCCTGGACGGACACCCCCTCGACCCGGCGACCCTGGACGAGAACCGGCTGGCGCTGAAGAACCTCACACCCGGTGAGCACGAGCTGCGCGTCGAGGCGGCCATGCGCTACTCCAGCACCGGTGAGGGCATGCACCGCTTCACCGACCCCGCCGACGGCGAGACCTACGTCTACACACAGCTGTTCCTGGACGACGTCCAGCGCGTCTTCGCCGCCTTCGACCAGCCCGACCTCAAAGCCGTCTTCGACCTGACCGTCACGGCGCCCCAGGGCTGGACCGTCCTGTCCAACGGCGTCACCGAGCACACCGGCGAAGGCCACTGGAAGGCCGCCACCACACCACCCATCTCCACCTACCTCGTCGCCGTCGCCGCCGGACCCTGGCACTCCGTGCGCACCGAGCACCGCGGTCTGCCCTTCGGCATCCACTGCCGCCGCTCGCTCGCCCCCCACCTGGACGCCGACGCCGACGAACTGTTCGAGGTCACCCGCGGTTGCTTCGACCGCTACCACGAGAAGTTCACCGAGCCCTACCCCTTCGACTCCTACGACCAGGCGTTCGTCCCCGAGTTCAACGCCGGCGCCATGGAGAACCCGGGGCTGGTCACCTTCCGCGACGAGTTCGTCTTCCGGTCCGCCGTCACCGACACCCAGCGGCAGACCCGCGCCATGGTCATCGCCCACGAGATGGCCCACATGTGGTTCGGCGACCTCGTCACCCTGAGGTGGTGGGACGACATCTGGCTGAACGAGTCCTTCGCCGAGTACATGGGCTACCAGACCACCGCCGAGGCCACCCGCTTCACCGAGACCTGGACCGACTTCGGCGTCACCCGCAAGCCCTGGGGATACGACGCCGACCAGCGCCCCACCACCCACCCCGTCGCCCCCGAGAACGTCGAGGACACCGCCTCCGCCCTCCTCAACTTCGACGGCATCTCCTACGCCAAGGGCGCCTCCGCCCTGCGGCAGCTCGTCGCCTGGCTCGGCGAGAAGGACTTCCTCGCCGGCATCAACATCCACTTCGACCGGCACAAGTTCGCCAACGCCACCCTCGCCGACTTCATCGACTCCCTCGCCGCCGCCACCGACCGCGACGTCCACGCCTGGGCCGACGCCTGGCTGCGCACCACCGGCGTCGACACCCTCGCCCCGCGCGTCACCGGAGACAACGGCGGCCGCGCGCTCACCGCCGACCGCACCGGCACCCGGCCCCACCGCATCGCCGTCGGCCTCTACGACCAGGACCTCACCGACGAGGGCCGGCTCACCCTGCGCGAACGCCTCGACCTCGACGTGCCCCAGGCCGAACCCCGGCCCATCGGCAAGCGCCCCGCCCTGGTCGTCCTCAACGACGGCGACCTGAGCTACGCCAAGATCCGCTTCGACGACGAGTCGTTCGAGACCCTGCGCACCGGCCTGTCCGGACTGCCCGACCCGCTCACCCGTGCCGTCGTCTGGAACGCCCTGCGGGACGCCGTCCGCGACGGCGAACTCCCCGCCGGCGCCTACCTGGACATCGCCCGCACCCACCTCCCGTACGAGACCGACCTCGCACTCGTCGACGGCGTCCTCGCCTTCGCCGCCGCCCAGGTCGCCGACCGCTACGTCACCCCCGAGCGGCGGCCCGCCGCCCTGGCCACCCTCACCGACCTGTGCCGCGACCTCATCCGCCGCACCGAGGACGGCGACCACCCCGGGCTGCGCCTCATCGCCGTACGCCACCGCATCGCCACCGCCGCCCACCCCGACACCGTCGCCGCCTGGCTCGCCGACGGCACCGTCCCCGGCGGCCCCGAACTCGACCCCGAGCTGCGCTGGCGCATCCTCACCCGCCTCGCCGTCCTCGGCGCCACCGACGAGGCCGCCATCGCCGCCGAACTCGAACGCGATCCGAGCGCCACCGGACAGGAGGGCGCCGCCCGCTGCCGCGCCGCGCTGCCCGATGCCGAGGCCAAGAGCCGTGCCTGGGAAGCCATGTTCGCCACCGACGACCTCTCCAACTACCTGTTCACCGCCACCGCCCAGGGCTTCTGGCAGCCCGAACAGGCCGAACTGGTGCGGGACTACGTACCGCGCTACTACGCCGAGGCGGTCGCCGTCGCGGCCCGCCGAGGCCCCGCCATCGCCGACGCCGCCGGCCGCTGGGCCTTTCCCGTCCACGCCGTCGACGCCGACAACCTGCGCCTCGGCCAGGAGTGCCTGAGCGACGCCGAACCGATCCCCGCCCTGCGCCGCAAGCTCGCCGACCAGCTCGACGACCTGGCCCGCGCCCTGCGGGTACGGGAGGCGGACACGCACTGACCCGGACGCGGCCGGTCCCCGACCTCCTCGGCCGCTCCCCGCGCACCAGCCGCCGCCCCGACATCCTCAAGATCGCCGTCACCC
>NZ_JBHJRX010000017.1:29433-67087 GCF_042268605.1 Streptomyces sp. NPDC056296
TCCCTCCCTGTAGCGACAGTCTCTCTACCCGTCTCCACGCTCTGTCCCGCCCCTTGCGGGTAGGTGGGTGGGACATCCCCGGCCCGGGACGCGCCCTGCCCCCGACCCGGGGGACCGGCCGCGGGATACCCCTTTCGGGTAGTGATCTTGGGCTGTCCGGGCGTACGCGCGCCTCCGCGTACAAGCTGGAACTCCTTCGTCCCCGCGCCCGGAGGACAGCCCATGGGTCTGCCGCCCCTCGCCTCGGGCCCGCACGGCCCCGCCGCCCTGCGGCCCCTGCTCGACACCGTGCTCGACGCGCTGCGCACCGGCGCGGCGGCACGCGGAGGTCCGCTGCCCGCGGGCGGCCCCGACGCCGTCGCCGCCCGGGTGGCGGACGCGGCCGGCGAGATCCTGCCCGACCTGGGCGAGCCCGAGGCGCTCCGCGTCCTGGTCACCGCGCTCGCCGAGGGCGCCGCCGATCCCGCCCACCCACTGTGCGCCGCCCACCTGCACGGCCCGCCCCTCGCCGTCGCCACCGCCGCCGACCTCGCCGCGAGCGTCCTCAACCCGTCCCTCGACTCCTGGGACCAGGCACCCGCCGCCTCCGCGCTGGAAGCCCTCGTCACCCGCGCCCTGGCCCGGGAGACCGGCGCCGCCGACGCCCTCGTCACCACCGGCGGCACCGAGTCCAACCAACTCGCCGTCCTGCTCGCCCGCGAGGCGCACGGCGCGGGCCTGCGGCTGGTCCACGGAGCCAACGCCCACCACTCGGTGCCCCGCGCCGCCTGGCTCCTTGGCCTGCCCGAGCCCGTCGTCGTCCCGGCCCTCGCCGGCACCCTCGACCCCGCCGGCCTCGACGAGGCCCTCACCCAGGTCCCCGGGCCGCACCTCGTCGTCGCCACCGCCGGCACCACCGACGCCGGACTCATCGACCCCCTGCCCGAAATCGCCGACCGCTGCGCCGCCCACGGCGCCCGCCTGCACGTGGACGCCGCCTACGGCGGAGGCCTCCTCTTCAGCGACCGCCACCGCCCCAAACTGGCCGGACTGGACGCCGCCCACACCATCGCCCTCGACCTGCACAAACTCGGCTGGCAGCCGATCGCCGCGGGCCTACTCACCGTCGCGGACGCCGCCGACCTCGCCGTGCTCCACCACCGCACCCACTACCTCAACGCCGACGACGACACCGACGCCGGACTCCCCGACCTCCTCGGCCGCTCCCCGCGCACCAGCCGCCGCCCCGACATCCTCAAGATCGCCGTCACCCTCAAGACCCTGGGGCGCGGCGGCGTCGGCGCGCTCGTCGACGGAGTCTGCCTGCTCGCCGAGTGGTTCGCCGCCCTCGTCGACGACCACCCCGGCTTCGAACTGCACGCCCCGCCCACCATCAGCACCGTGCTGTTCCGGCCCGCCCACGCCACCGACGAGGCCGTCGCCGCCGTACGCCGCGCCCTGCTCGCCACCGGCGCCGCCGTCCTCGGCCGCGCCCGCGCCGACGGCCGGCTCTGGCTCAAGGCGACCCTGCTCAACCCCCACACCCGGCCCGACGACCTGGCCGCCCTCCTGACCCTCGTGACCCTCGTGGAAAACCCCCCGGAAGGACCCGCCCCGCGATGAACGCCACCCCCGCGCCCGACGCCCCCCGCGACCTCGTCGGCATCGGCATCGGCCCCTTCAACCTCTCCCTCGCCGCGCTCGCCGACCCCCTCACCGGCCTCGACGCCGTCTTCTACGACCAGCGTCCCGCCTTCCACTGGCACCCCGGCCTGCTCATCGACGGCGCACGCGTCCAAGTGCCCTTCCTCGCCGACCTGGTCACCCTCGCCGACCCGGCCAGCCCCTGGACCTTCCTCAACCACCTCAGGGCCCGCGAACGCCTCTTCCCCTTCTACTTCGCCGAACGCTTCCACATCCAGCGCAGCGAATACGACGCGTACTGCCGCTGGGTCGCCGAGAACCTCCCCTCCCTCCGCTTCCACCACCAGGTCGACGCCGTCCGCTGGAACCCCGAACGCGACCTCTTCGAGGTCGACTACACCCAACTCGACGCCGACGGAGAGGCCGAGGCCCTCGGCCGCACCCACACCCGCAACGTCGTCCTCGGCGTCGGCACCGAGCCGTACGTCCCCGACCCGCTCAGACCCCTCGTCGACGCCCCCGGCGTCCCCGTCGTCCACGCCGCCGACTACCTCGACCACCGCGAGGCGCTCCTCGCCGCCGAGCACATCACCGTCATCGGCACCGGCCAGTCCGGCGCGGAGGTCTTCCTCGACCTGCTCCGCCACCGGCCCCCCGGCCGCGAGAAGCTGCACTGGCTCGGCCGCACCGAGGCCTTCGCGCCCATGGAGTACTCCAAACTCGGCCTGGAGCACTTCACCCCCGACTACACCCGCTACTTCCACGCGCTGACCGAACCGGTGCGCGACCGCCTCGTCGCCGGCCAGTGGCAGTTGCACAAGGGCATCGACGCCGACACCGCCGCCGCCATCCACGACGAGCTCTACCGGCGCACCCTCGACGGCGGCTGGCCCGACACCGTCCTCACCCCCGGCGTCCACGTCCGCACCGCCGGCCGCATCGCCACCACCAAGGTCGAACTGCACCTGGAACACGCCCAGCAGCAGACCCGCACCCGCCTCACCACCGGCGCCGTCGTCCTCGCCACCGGCTACCGCGAGCGCCCCCTCGGCCGCGTCCTCGCCGGACTCGACCCCTACATGCGGCGCGACAGCCGCGAACGCCCCCGTGTCGACGAAGGCTTCCGCCTCGTCCTGGACCCCTCCGTCACCGGCCGGGTCTACGTCCAGAACGCCGAGACGCACACCCACGGAGTCGGCGCGCCCGACCTCGGCCTCGCCGCCTGGCGCGGCGCGACCATCCTCAACGACCTGACGGGACAGGAGCCGTACCCGCTGCCTGGCCGCACCGCCTTCACGACCTTCGGCCTGGAAGACGGACAGCCCCGGATCCCGTCCGCGCGCCGGCACCGGGCGCTCACCCCTCTGGTGGACGGAAGCTGAGGCTGCCCCGGCGGAAGCGGGCTCAGAACACCGGCACGCCGTCCCGCGTCAACGACCAGTCGACGGACGCGAAGTCCTTCGGGTCCAGCACACCCTTCGCCGTCGCCCACTCGGCGATCCGCGTGCGGATCTCCGTCGACTCCGCCCACAGCTCCTTGGCCGACGCCACGTGCGGGAAGGCGCCGCCGCCGTTGGCCCGGTAGTTGTTCACCGCCAGTACGAACTGTTGCGCGTCGTCCAGCGGAGCCCCGGCGTGGGCGAGGTTCTTGATGCGCGAACCGGCCGCCTGCGCGATGTCGATCTCGTACGTCAGCCCCGACACGTAGTCGTAGTTGTAGTCCGGGCGGCCGCCCGCGTTGGTCAGCTTGTCCACGTCCACCGGCGCGCCGGCCGCCGTCCGGACGTAGTACTCCGCCGAGTACTCCAGGTACGCCCGCAGCTGGGCGCCCGTCATCAGCTTGGCCACCAGGGTGTTGTCGTACACGTACAGGCTCGACAGGTCCCGGATCGTCACGTCTCCGGCCGGGATCTCGGACGTCCGGGAGAAGGGCGAGGCCTGCGCCAGCACCGGCAGCGACGCGTACTCCGTACCCGCCAGCGCCTCCTTGACCACGTCCTCCTGGACCTCGGTGATCAGGTCGATGATCGGGGCGTCCTTGTAACGCGCCTCCACCGTCGTCAGCGTCTCGGTGGCGGTGCCGACCACCTGGTTGACGTACGCCACCACCTTCGCGTGCTCGTCCGTGAGCAGCTTGGTGATCCGGGGGTCGTCCTCGACGGTGTTGGAGTTCCGCAGCGACGCCTTGACCGACTCGACGTGCCACCGGCCCCGCTCGAAGACCAGCTCGAAGTCGAAGAGGGTGAGCCGCTCCGCATAGCACAGCGGCTCCGACAGCACGACCGTCTTCCCGGTCTCCTCGTTCACGACCTTCAGCTCCGCGATCTCCGTGTGCGCGTGCCCCACGAGGATCGCGTCGATGCCTGGAACCTGCTTGGCCACATTGGCCGCCGCGTTCTCGACGTACGGGATCTGGTCACCGTAGGAGGACGTGCCGGACGACCCGGAGTGCGCCGACACGACCACCACGTCAGCGCCCATCGAGCGCAGCTTCGGCACCCACTTCGCCGCCTGCTCCTCAAGACCGGGGAACGCCAGCTTCCCCTGCACGTACGCCTTGTCCCAGATCGCGATGCCCGGGTTGGTCAGCCCCAGCACCACCACCTTCACCGGCGGCGCGCCCTTCACCCGGAACGTCTTCATGAAGTACGGCGGGAACGCGGGCTTCAGCGTCTTCGCGTCCACCGCGTTCGCGCCGAGCAGCGGGAAGTCGCACTGTTCCTCGAACTTGCGCAGCGTCTCGATGCCGTAGTTGAACTCGTGGTTGCCGAGCGCCACCGCGTCGTACCCGATCGCGTTCATCGCCTGCGCCATCGGGTGCACCGGGCCACCCTCGGCGGTGATCGGGTCGACCTTCGCGTAGTAGTACGTCAGCGGGGTGCCCTGGATGGTGTCGCCCGCGTCCAACAGCAGCGTGTTGCGGCGACCCTTCTCCGCACGGATTTGGTTCACCAGCGTGGAGACACGGGCCAGGCCCTGGGCGTTGCCCGCCGCGTCCGTGTACTCGGCGTCCTTGAAGTAGTCCCAGTTGAAGACGTGCCCGTGCAGGTCGGTGGTGCCCAGCACCGTCAGCGCGTACCGCTTCGGCTTCCTGCGGCCCCGGTGCGCGGGGGCCGCCTCGGCCGCCGGAGCCGCCGCCGCGCCGGCCAGCGCGACACCCGCCCCCGTCACGGCGGACCTGCTCAGGAACTTCCGGCGGTTCAACGGCATGGCTGACTCTCCTCGGTGACCCGTGAACATCATTGGCGACGCGCGTAGATTCTGTCCTGGACATGGCGCCTGTCAAGGGTGAGAACCGATTCGAATGCTCATCGGAGCGGCCCGGCGCACAATTCAACACTTGTCAATAGCCCTTCACTCAAAGGTTGTTGAGTGGTCATGCGTGGCCAATTCGCTACCGGCCGGTAAGTCATAGGCTCGACTCATGCGCCGAGCAAAGATCGTCTGCACTCTTGGGCCCGCCACCGACTCGTACGACCAGATCAAGGACCTGGTCGACGCCGGAATGGACATCGCCCGTTTCAATTTCAGTCACGGCACCCACGCCGAACACGAAGAGCGCTACCGCCGTGTCCGGAAGGCGTCCGACGAGACCGGTCGCAGCGTCGGCACCCTCGCCGATCTTCAGGGCCCGAAGATCCGGCTCGGCCACTTCGCCGAAGGCCCCGTACTCCTTGAACGCGGCGACACCTTCACCATCACCGTCGAAGAGGGCGTCCACGGCGACCGCCACACCTGCGGCACCACCTACGCGGGCCTCGCCGCCGACGTCACCCCCGGTGAACGCGTCCTCGTCGACGACGGCAAGGTCTGCCTGGAGGTCACCGACGTCGACGGCCCCCGGGTCCGTACGACCGTGATCGAGGGCGGCATGGTCTCCGACCACAAGGGCCTCAACCTTCCGGGCGTCGCCGTGTCCGTCCCCGCCCTCTCCAAGAAGGACGAGGACGACCTGCGCTGGGCCCTGCGCAACGGCTTCGACGTCATCGCCCTGTCCTTCGTCCGCAGCGGACGGGACGTCGTCGACGTCCACCGCATCATGGACGAGGAGGGCCGCCGCCTCCCCGTCATCGCCAAGGTCGAGAAACCGCAGGCCGTGGAGAACATCGAGGACATCGTCGCGGCCTTCGACGGCATCATGGTCGCCCGGGGCGACCTCGGCGTCGAAATGCCCCTGGAGCAGGTCCCCATCGTCCAGAAGCGCGCGATCAAGCTCGCGAAGCGCAACGCCAAGCCGGTCATCGTCGCGACCCAGATGCTCGACTCGATGATCGACAACGCCCGCCCGACCCGCGCCGAGGCCTCCGACGTCGCCAACGCCGTCATCGACGGCACGGACGCCGTCATGCTGTCCGGCGAGACCAGCGTCGGCAAACACGCCACCGACACGGTGCGGACGATGGCCCGCATCGTCGAGGCGGCGGAGGAGGACATCCTGGCCAAGGGGCTGCCCCCGCTGACCGAGCGCAACAAGCCCCGCACCCAGGGCGGCGCGGTCGCCCGCGCGGCGGCGGAGATCGGCGACTTCCTCGGCGCGAGGTACCTCGTCGCCTTCACCCAGTCCGGCGACACCGTCCGCCGCCTCTCCCGCTACCGCTCGCCCATCCCGCTGCTGGCCTTCACCCCGGAGCCGGCGACGCGTTCCCAGCTGAGTCTGACCTGGGGCGTGGAGACTTTCCTCGGCCCGCACGTGGACTCCACGGACGCGATGGTCGACCAGGTGGACGAACTGCTCACGAAGTACGGGCGCTGCGAGAAGGGCGACGTCGTGGTCATCACGGCCGGCTCGCCACCCGGGGTGTCGGGCACGACGAACCTGGTACGGGTGCACCACATCGGGGAGGACGACCGCTGAACGGGTGTCGACGGGCGTGCCCGGAGACGCTCGGGGAGCCTTCGAATTGAAGGTAAAGTGCCCCGGGTGGGACTCGAACCCACACTGAATGCCTTTTGAGGGCATCGTCTCTGCCGATTGGACTACCGGAGCCTCTTCGAACCGAAGGTCAGTGTAGCCCCTCGGTGACTCAAACATACAGGAGCTAGGTAGGCTCTTGTCAGCAGTACCCCTGCCCCGAACGAGGAGCTCACGTGACCGCCCCCGAGTCGCCCCAGCCCGCCGACGTGACCGACGACGACAAGTCGCACGTGCCTCCGCTGACGACCCGTGTCGTCATCGCCGAGGACGAGGCGCTCATCCGGCTGGATCTCAAAGAGATGCTGGAGGAGGAGGGGTACTCCGTCGTCGGTGAGGCCGGTGACGGTGAGCAGGCCGTGGAGCTGGCCCGGGAGCACAAGCCGGACCTGGTGATCCTCGACGTGAAGATGCCCAAGCTGGACGGCATCTCCGCGGCCGAGAAGATCGCCGAGGAGAGCATCGCGCCGGTGCTGATGCTGACCGCGTTCTCGCAGCGCGACCTGGTGGAGCGTGCCCGCGATGCCGGGGCCATGGCGTATCTCGTGAAGCCGTTCAGCAAGAGCGACGTCGTTCCGGCGATCGAGATGGCCGTCTCGCGGTTCACGGAGCTGAAGACGCTGGAGCAGGAGGTCGCGGACCTCAGTCTGCGGCTGGAGACCCGGAAGCTGGTGGACCGGGCGAAGTCGGTGCTCCAGTCGGAGTACGGGCTGACCGAGCCGGCCGCGTTCCGGTGGATCCAGAAGACGTCGATGGACCGGCGGATGTCGATGCAGCAGGTGGCCGAGGCGGTCATCCAGGACGCTGAGGAGAAGAAGGCGTCCAAGGGCTGAACACCCGCGCCGGATCATGAACGAGGCCCGCGTCCCCGGTGGGGGCGCGGGCCTCGTCGTACGACTACCGGCTCAGTCCTCGCCGAGGTAGGCCTTGCGGACCGACTCGTCGTGGAGGAGTTCCTGGCCGCTGCCGGACAGGACGATGTTGCCGACCTCCATGACGTGGCCGTGGTCAGCCAGGGACAGGGCGGCCTGGGCGTTCTGCTCGACGAGCAGGATGGTGGTGCCCTGGGACTTCAGCTCGGCGACCGTCGTCATGATCTTCTGCATCATGATCGGTGAGAGGCCCATGGAGGGTTCGTCGAGCATGAGCAGTTTGGGCTGGGACATCAGGGCGCGGCCCATAGCGAGCATTTGCTGTTCGCCGCCGGAGAGGGTGCCCGCGGCCTGCTTCCGGCGTTCGCCGAGGATGGGGAAGAGGTCGTAGGCGCGCTGGATGTCCTTCTCGATGCCTGGTTTGTCGTTGCGGAGGAAGGCGCCGAGGCGGAGGTTGTCCTCGATGGTCATGCGGGGGAAGATGTGCCGCCCCTCGGGGGAGTGGGCGAGTCCCAGGGAGACGACCTGGTGCGCGGGGACCTTCTTGAGCGACTTGCCGCCGAACCTGATCTGTCCGCCGACCGGCTTGAGGAGGCCGGAGAGGGTGCGCAGGGTGGTGGTCTTGCCGGCGCCGTTGGTGCCGATGAGGGTGACGACTTCGCCGGCGTCCACTTTGAACGAGATGCCTTTGACGGCCTCGATCTTGCCGTAGGCGACGCGGAGGTCCTCGACCTCGAGGAGTGCGGTCATCGGTCGTTCTCCTTGCCGGCCGCGGTGTCCGTGGTGGTGTCGGCCTGGGCGTGGGCCTCGGCTGCTTCCACTTCGGCGGCCTCCGCGGCGCCGGGGTCGTTCGCGAGGGGTTCGCCGAGGTAGGCGGCGATGACCCGCTCGTCGCCCTGGACGGTCGCGCTGTCGCCCTCGATGAGCTTCTCGCCCTGCACGAGGACGGCGACGCGGTCGCAGAGGTTGAAGATGAAGCGCATGTCGTGCTCGATGACGAGGACGGCGATGCCCTGGTCGCGGATGGCGAAGACGAGTTCCTCTGTGGCCCGCGTCTCCTGCGGGTTCATGCCTGCCGTCGGCTCGTCCAGGAGCAGCAGTCCCGGTTCGCTGGCGAGGGCGCGGGCGATCTCCAACTTGCGCTGTTCGCCGTAGGGCAGGTTCCGGGCGAGGTGCTCGGCCTTGGGTGCGAGGCCGACGAACTCCAGGAGTTCCATGGCGCGTTCGCGGGAGGTGGCCTCGGCCTTGTGGAAGCCGGGGCCGCGCAGGACGGCCGACCAGAAGCCCTCCTTGGTGCGGGTGTGGCGGCCGACGAGGACGTTCTCCAGGACCGTCATGTTGGCGAACAGGCGGATGTTCTGGAAGGTTCGGGCGATGCCGGCGGCCGTCACCTTGAAGGACTTGGCCGGCAGCACCTGGCCCTTGTAGCGGACCTCGCCCTCGGTCGGGATGTACAGACCGGTCAGGCAGTTGAAGAAGGTGGTCTTGCCGGCGCCGTTGGGGCCGATGAGACCGACGATCTCGCCGCTGTTGACGGTGAGGTCCACGCCGTTGACGGCGGTGAGTCCGCCGAAGCGCATGGTGACGCCGCGTGCGTCGAGGACCGTGGTGCCGGGGGCAGGGGCGCCCGGGGTGGTGTCCTTGGTGGTGGTGTCGGTGGTCATGGTGGTCAGGCCCCTGTCTTGCCGAGGACTGCGGGCGCTTCGGCCTTGTCGTGGAATTCCAGTTGGCGGCGCCGGTTGGGGATGAGGCCCTCGGGGCGGAACCGCATCAGCAGGACGAGCGCGAGTCCGAAGGCGAGGAGCTGGTAGTCGCCGAGGAACTGGAGCTTGTTGGGGATGAGGAAGAGCAGTGCGGCGCCGAGGAGCGGTCCGCCGATGGTGCCCATGCCGCCGAGGACGACCGCGGCGAGCAGGAACGCGGAGTTGGGCGGGGTCGTACCGGCGAAGAGGTACTGCTCGGGAGTCACCGTGTACGTGACGTGTGCCTGGACTGTGCCGGCGAGGCCGGCGAGGGCGGCGCCCACGGCGAACGCGATCAGCTTGACGCGGAAGCCGTTGATGCCCATGGCGAGGGCGGCTGTCTCGTCCTCGCGGATGGCGACCCAGGCCCGGCCGATGCGGGAGTCGCTGCTGCGTCGGAAGACGAGGACGACGACGGCGGTGATGATCAGCATCAGGAAGAAGTAGTTGGCGAACCGGCCGATGGTGACGCCGAGGATGTCGTGCCGGGCGCCGAGGTCGAAACCGAGGATGTTCAGGTCCGGCACGGCCGAGATGCCGTTGGAGCCGTTGGTGATGTCGGGCCCGGAGGTGCCGTCCATGTTGAGGACGGCGATGCGGAAGATCTCACCGAAGCCGAGGGTCACGATGGCGAGGTAGTCACCGCGCAGCCGCAGGGTCGGGGCGCCGATCAGTACGCCGAAGATCAGCGAGGCGGCGGCACCGACCAGGACGGCGGCCCAGAAGGGGAAGTGGACGCCGAACGGTGAACTGGGCGAGCCGGAGACCAGGGCGGCGGCGTAGGCGCCGACGCCGAGGAAGGCGACGTAGCCGAGGTCGAGGAGGCCGGCGAGGCCGACGACGATGTTCAGGCCCAGGGCGACGGTGGCGAAGATCAGGATGTAGACGCCGATGGTCGCGTACTGGTCGTCGGTCTGGGTGAAGGGGAACAGCGCCGCCGCGACGAAGGCGCCCCAGATGGTGATGGTCTGGTGCCGTGCGGTGATCTGGGTGGCCTGGCGGATGAGCCCCGCCTTGTGGGCGGCTGCGAAGCCGAACCCGGCCGTGATCAGGAAGCCGACGAAGAGTTCGTCGTACTCGGTGCCGATGCCGTAGGTGAAGACGGTGAGGCAGACGGCGAGGACCGCGACGATGATGAGGATCTCGGCGTAGGAGGGCAGGGCCCGTACGGGGCCGGGCTCGCCGGAGGCGAAGGCGGCCTTGACGGTCTGCCAGCCGTGGCCCGCGCGGTGCTTGGCGAGGCTCCAGCCGGTCTCGTCCGGGTCGATGGGGTCGGGCGCGGGGCGTTCGAAGGGGAGCGCGAGGGCGCCGAGGAGGCCGGCGAGGGTGACGATCGCCGCGATGTACGCGCCGGGTTCGAGATTGACCAGGCCGCCGAGCTGGAAGCTGATGGCGAGGACGGTGTACCAGGTGGTCGCGAAGGTGGCGAGTGCGGCGAACCTCAGTGCGGCGTCGGCGCCGGCGGGGGTGAGCCAGCCAAGGCCCTTGACGCCGTAGGAGGAGAGGCCGAAGAGGGTGGTCAGGGCGCCGCCGATGAGGACGAGGACCTGCAGGCCGCCCGGGTAGCCGTAGACCGTGAGGTCGCCCGGGAAAGCGGCGGTCCAGGTCCAGGCGAGGAAGGTGGAGACGATGGTGAGGAGGCCGCCGCCGGTGGCGAGGGCGCGTCCGAGGTGCGGTGGGATGCCGATGAGGCCGGTCGCCGCGCCGGTGACGGGGGTGTTCGGGGTCTTCTCTGTGGTTTGTGTGGTCATCGGTGTCACGCCCTGTCCGCGACGCGCTCGCCGAGCAGGCCCTGTGGCCTGAACAACAGCACAAGGATGAGGAGGATGAAGGCCCAGACGTCCGCCCAGGACTGGCTGCCGAACTGGCCCAGGCCGGGGATGTCGCCGATGTAGGCGGTGGCCAGGGTTTCGGCGATGCCGAGGACGACACCGCCGATCATGGCGCCGTAGATGTTGCCGATGCCGCCGAGAACGGCCGCGGTGAAGGCCTTCAGGCCGAGGATGAAGCCCATCTTGAAGTCGACGTGGCCGTATTCCAGGCCGTAGGCGACTCCGCCGATGGCGGCGAACACGGCGCCGAGGGCGAACGCGATCACGATGATGCGGTCGGTGTTGACGCCCATCAGCTTGGCGGTGTCGGGGTCCTGGGCGGTGGCCTGCATGCCGCGTCCGGTGCGGGTCTTCATGACGAAGTAGCCGAGGAACGCCATGCTGACGGGGGCGGCGATGAGCAGGAAGATGCTGCCGGTCTGCAGGGTGACGCCGCCGATGTGGAAGGGGCCGCCCTCGATCTGCGGGAAGGTGCGAGCGGACTTCGCGTCGGGGTACCAGGCCCAGATCGCCTGCTGGAGGGCGAGCGAGAGGCCGATGGCGGTGATGAGCGGGGCGAGGCGGGGGCCACCGCGCAGGGGGCGATAGGCGAAACGTTCAGCCCCGATGGCCACGGTCACCGAGACGATCACTGCGCCGAGGATCATCAGGGGCAGGGCGATCAGCATGGAGGTGCCGTCGGGCAGGATGTAGATGTAGACCGTGAGAGCGCCGAAGGCACCGGTCATGAAGATCTCGCCGTGGGCGAAGTTGATGAGCTGGACGATGCCGTAGACCATCGTGTAGCCAATGGCGATCAGCCCGTACATGGATCCCAGTAGCAGGCCGTTGACCAGCTGCTGCGGCAGTTCGTTCACCGCATGTCCTCCGAGATGTTCGGATGTTCGACGGATGTGGCCGGGTGTGAGTCCGCGCGGGGCGCCTGTGGAACAGCGCCCCGCGCGGCTCTTGGTGGTGCGGGTGTCTCGTCGGACGACTCAGCCGGTGTAGGTGCCGGACTTCACGGCCTTCCAGTCGCCGTTCTCGACGGCGTACACGGTCAGCTGCTTGTTGGTGGCGTCACCGAACTCGTCGAAGGAGACCTTGCCGGTCACTCCGTCGAAGGAGACGTTCTGCATGGCCTCGACGACCTGGCCACGGGCGTCGTCGGGGAGCTTGCCGTCGTTCTTCTCGACGACCGCCTTGACGGCCTCGATGATGGCCCAGGCGGAGTCGTAGGAGTAGCCGCCGTAGGCCTCGTAGGGCTCCTTGTAGCCCGCGGCCTTGTAGTTGGCGACGAACTCCTTGGCGGAGGGCAGTTCCTCGACGGGCGCGCCGACGGAGGTGGCCAGGTCACCGGTACCGCTGGCGCCGGCGAGCTTGATGAAGTCGGCGCTGTAGATGCCGTCACCGCCGACCAGCGGAATCTTGGCGCCGGTGCCCTTGATCTGCTTGCTGAGCGGGCCGGCCTGCGGGTATTCGCCGCCGTAGTAGACGACGTCGGCGCCCGAGTTCTTGACCTTGGTGGCGACCGCGGAGAAGTCCTTGGTGTCCGGGTTGATGTGCTCGGTACCGACGACCTTGCCGCCGAGCTTCTTGAACTCGTCGGTGAAGGTGCCGGCGAGGCCCGCGCCGTAGGTCTTCTTGTCGTCGATGACGAAGGCCTTCGTCTTCTTGAAGTCGTTGAAGACGTACTGCGCGGCGAACGGACCCTGGATGGCGTCGGTGGTCGCGGTGCGGAAGTAGGTCTTGAACGGGCGCTTCTTCTCGGTGCGCCAGTCGGGGCCCTGGGTCAGCGAGGGGCCGGTGTTGGCCGGGGAGACCAGGGCCATGTTGCCGGACTCGAAGACCTGCTGCATGGACTCGCCGACCGAGGAGTTCAGCGGGCCGACCACGCCGAGGACCTTGTCGTTGGCGACGAACTGGCTGGCGTTCTGCTGGCCCACGGAGGGCTGGCCCTGGTCGTCGAGGGCTTCGACCTTGAAGGTTATGCCCTCGACGTGCTTGTCCTTGTTGGCGGTCTTGGCCGCGAGGTCCGCCGAGTTCTTGATACCGAGGCCCAGCGCGGACAGGTCGCCGGTCAGCGGGGCGTCGACGCCGATGACGACGGTGGTGCCGGCACCGCTGCCGCCGTTGCCGGAGTCCGAGCCGCCGTCGTCGTCGCGCGAGCCGCAGGCGGTGAGGGTGAGTGCTCCCGCCGCCAGAGCGGCGGTGATGGCGATGAGCGAACGTTGACGCACGATCAGTCCTTTCCCTGGCACAGCCGCTTCCCCGTGGAGGCGGCCGAGTCGAGCGCTGGGCCGAAGTGACAATCGGACGGCGCGGTGACTGGCCGTGACTCTAAGCGTGTGTGGGGAACGTGGAGGAGGGTCTGACTCATGCTGTGACGCTCTTGTTATGACACGGGGTAATGCAGAGCGGTACTGGCTGGGAAGAAGTGCGGAATTCCGGCCGATTCGCCCTGTCCGCATGGTGAGAACTTGCAGGACCCGCCGTTGGCGTTCAGGTGTCTGGGCCGTTTTGGTGATTACCTGGATTCGTTGCTGCAGGCGACCTCAAGGGCCTGTGAGAGGTCCTGTGCATAGCGCGTCCCCAGGATGTAACTGTGGGCTTGTATTGCGCGGGCATTACGCAGTGTTACGTGCAGAAAAGGGAGGGCGAGGTTCCGCGGTGCTTTCGCGCATTCCGTCACCCGCAGCGTGACGATGATCTTGCGGGCGGAATGCGCCTTTGTCTGGAAAGGCGCCGCCGGTGACGACGTCATCGAGATGCCGTCGTAGGGCTGATCGAGCCGGGTCACGGTGACGGGCGGGCCGGTCCGCACGCTCAGCCGCACCGCGAAACCGAAGTCGTCACCCGGGGCGGGTACCGCGTCCAGGTAGTCGAGGTCGACCGCCTGTGAGGGGTGCGGCGGCGGGGCAGGGGGAGGAGGCTGCGGTCGACTGGCGTACAGATAGCCGCCGCCCGCCAGGGTCACGACGGCCGCGGCGGTCGCGAGGACCGCCCGGCGGTGGCGTTCGTAGGACCGGGCAAGCCGTCCTGGGTGCCGGGCGGACGGCCGGGGAACGTCCGGGCCGCTCCGCTCGTGGGTGCCCTCGCCCGGCTCGACGGGGCCGGTGCCGCTCACTGCCACGGGCCGTCGGTCGGGCCGCCGTCGCGGTAGTGAGCGGCGCAGGAGTCGCGCACCTGGCGGTCGATCAACTCTTCGGCCGCTCGCTGGCCTTGGTCACGCCTCGTGGCCTGTGCGGCGTCCACGACCTCCCGCAGGATGTCGTACTGCCGGTTGGACAGCCCCATCGACTGGTAGTCGCCGTAGGGGGTTTTGCCGGCCAGCATCTCGTGTGCCCAGTAGCCGACGGCGCTTGTGCACAACTCCTCGCCGGACAGGCTACCTTGTGCCGATGTCGATGCCGATGCCGACGCGGTCGCGGTCGCCCGGGTGGTGTCGCCGGAACCGGGCCGTTCGGCGCCGGAGTTGCCGCAGCCGACCGCCAGTGCGGCGGCGGTCGGCAGTGTCAGCGCGAGAGTGAGCAGTCCGGGCGCGAACCGGAACCGTCGAGCCGCCGCCCCCGGCCAGGGGGCCTCTCCCCGTCCCATGTCCTGAAGCTAGGGCGCCGCGCGGCCGGGAGCAATGCCGTGGCCGGTCGTGACGCCGTGGGCGGCGGCAGCCCGTGGCCGGGATCGATACGTGGCCTGATGCGTGGCCGACGGCAGCGATGCGTGGCCGCCGGCAGCGATGCGCGGCTGGGGTGGATCCTGGCCGCGCCGTGCGGGAGAGCCGCATCCTGGCCGCGCTGGGCGTCCTCGCCGCCCGTTCGCCGCTCAGCCCGTCGCGCCCGCCGGCGCCCCGTCGCCCGGGTTCACGTCCCGCAGCAGGCAGGTCAGCCGGGCGGTGCACACGCGGCGGTCCTGCTCGTCGCTGATCACGATCTCGTACGTCGCCGTCGACCGGCCCCGGTGCACCGGCGTGGCCACGCCCGTGACGAGGCCGGAGCGGGCCCCGCGGTGGTGGGTGCAGTTCAGGTCGACGCCGACGGCGATCTTGGTGCTGCCGCCGTGCAGCATCGAGCCGACCGACCCGAGCGTCTCGGCCAGCACCGCCGAGGCCCCGCCGTGCAGCAGCCCGTACGGCTGGGTGTTGCCCTCCACCGGCATGGTGCCGACGACGCGGTCGGCCGACGCCTCGAGGATCTGGACGCCCATGCGCGTCCCGAGGTGCCCGGCGGAGAAGAGCGCGGGCAGGTCGACGCCGAGCGCGGCGTACTCGTCGATGACCTCCTGCGGGAACTGCACCTGCTGCTGCTCGCCCATGGGCCGGCTCCGTTTCGTTGCTCCGTCTGTCTGGTCCGCCGGCCGGCCGGTGGGCGGCCGTCGGCTCGACTGAGCAAACGCTCAGTCGGTCGCCGATTGTTCCAGACGGACGACGACGGACTTGCTGGCCGGGGTGTTACTGGTGTCCGCGGTGGCGTCCAGCGGCACCAGGACGTTGGTCTCCGGGTAGTACGCCGCCGCGCAGCCCCGGGCCGTCGGATAGTGCACGACGCGGAAGCCGGGCGCCCGCCGCTCCACGCCGTCCCGCCACTCGCTCACCAGGTCGACGTACGAGCCGTCCGCGACGTCCAGCCTCCGGGCGTCCTCCGGGTTGACCAGGACGACGCGGCGGCCGTTCCTGATGCCCCGGTAGCGGTCGTCCAGGCCGTAGATCGTGGTGTTGTACTGGTCGTGCGAGCGCAGTGTCTGGAGCAGCAGGCGCCCCTCGGGCAGCTCGGGGTACTCGATCGGCGCGGCGGTGAAGTTGGCCTTGCCGGTGGCCGTCGGGAAGCGGCGTTCGTCGCGCGGGGCGTGGGGGAGGGCGAAGCCTCCGGGGTGCGCCACGCGCGCGTTGAAGTCCTCGAAGCCCGGGATCACGCGCCCGATGCGGTCGCGGATCGTCGCGTAGTCCTTCTCGAACTCCTCCCACGGCGTGCGGCTGTCCTCGCCCAGCACACGGCGCGCCAGCCGGCACACGATCGCCGGCTCGGACAGCAACCGCCCGCTCGCGGGCTCCAGCCGGCCCCGGGACGCGTGCACCATGCCCATGGAGTCCTCGACGGTCACGAACTGCTCGCCGCCGCTTTGGAGATCGCGTTCCGTACGGCCCAGCGTCGGCAGGATCAGCGCACGCGCGCCCGTGACGGCGTGCGAGCGGTTCAGCTTCGTCGAGACGTGCACGGTGAGGCGGGCGCGGCGCATGGCCGCCTCGGTGACCTCCGTGTCGGGGGAGGCGGAGACGAAGTTGCCGCCCATGGCGAAGAAGACCTTCGCCTCGCCGTCGCGCAGCGCGCGGATGGCCCGTACGACGTCGTAGCCGTGCTCGCGCGGCGGGGCGAAGCCGAACTCCTTCTCCAGCGCGTCCAGGAAGGCGGGCGCGGGGCGCTCGAAGATGCCCATCGTGCGGTCGCCCTGCACGTTGGAGTGGCCGCGCACCGGGCAGACGCCCGCGCCCGGACGGCCGATGTTGCCGCGCAGGAGGAGGAAGTTCACGACCTCGCGGATGGTCGGCACCGAGTGCTTGTGCTGGGTCAGTCCCATCGCCCAGCACACGATGGTGCGCTTCGAGGCGAGCACCATGCGCAGGGCTTCCCCGATCTCCGCGCGCGTGAGGCCGGTCGCCGTGAGTGTCTCGTCCCAGTCGGCGGCGCGGGCGGCCTCGGTGAACTCCTCGTAACCGTGCGTGTGTTCCTCGACGAAGGCCTCGTCGACCGCGCCCTCGGTCTCCAGGATCAGCTTGTTCAGGAGCCGGAAGAGGGCCTGGTCGCCGCCGAGGCGGATCTGCAGGAACAGGTCGGTGAGCGCGGCGCCCGCTGTGAGCCCCTTGGGGGTCTGCGGGTTCTTGAAGCGCTCCAGGCCGGCCTCGGGCAGCGGGTTGACGCTGATGACCTTCGCGCCGTTCGCCTTGGCCCGCTCCAGGGCGGAGAGCATGCGCGGGTGGTTGGTGCCCGGGTTCTGGCCGGCCACGATGATCAGATCAGACTTGTAGAGGTCCTCCAGCAGGACGCTGCCCTTGCCGATGCCGATGGTCTCGGACAGGGCCGAGCCGGACGACTCGTGGCACATGTTGGAGCAGTCCGGCAGGTTGTTCGTGCCGAGCTCGCGCGCGAAGAGCTGGTAGAGGAAGGCCGCCTCGTTGCTGGTGCGACCGGAGGTGTAGAAGACGGACTCGTCGGGCGAGTCCAGGGCCGCGATCTCCTCCGCCACGATGTCGAAGGCGCGCTCCCAGGTGACCGGTTCGTAGTGCTCGCCGTCCTCCGGCAGGTACACCGGGTGCGTGAGCCGGCCCTGCTGGCCCAGCCAGTAGCCGCTGCGGGTCGCGAGGTCGGCGACGGGGTGCGCGGCGAAGAACTCCGGGGTGACCCGGCGCAGGGTGGCCTCCTCGGCCACGGCCTTCGCGCCGTTCTCACAGAACTCAGCCTTGTGCCGGTGGTCCGGCTCCGGCCAGGCGCAGCCCGGGCAGTCGAAGCCGTCCTTCTGGTTGACGCTCAGCAGCGTCAGCGCGGTCCGCTTCACGCCCATCTGCCGCTGTGCCATACGCAGGGTGTGGCCGATGGCCGGGATACCCGCCGCCGTGTGCTGGGGCTCTGTGACCTGCGGCGCGTCCTGAACCGGATCACCCTTGGGCGGCTTGGTGGCCATCGCGCGCTCCTTCGCGTACACGTGTGAGGTACGTCTCCGATCCTCGCACGCCCCGGTGACAGCGACGGAGGCCGGGCGGGCCGGGGTCCGGGAGCGGTGGTCGCGGCGACGGCAGGCGACCGGCCCTGTGCCGCGGGGCGGCCGCGCCCGTGCCACCGGCGAGCGCGGGTCCGAGTGTCAGTGGTCCGTGGCAGGATCGGGGACGTGGCAGAGACAGCAGCGAAGAAGACCGACAACACCTCCCGCGGCGGCCGTCCGCGCCTGATGCTCATGGACGGGCACTCCCTGGCCTACCGCGCGTTCTTCGCGCTGCCCGCGGAGAACTTCACGACCGCGACGGGCCAGCCGACCAACGCGATCTACGGCTTCGCGTCGATGCTGGCCAACACGCTGCGTGACGAGGCGCCCACGCACTTCGCGGTGGCGTTCGACGTCTCCCGCAAGACCTGGCGGTCCCAGGAGTTCACCGAGTACAAGGCGAACCGCTCCAAGACCCCGGACGAGTTCAAGGGCCAGGTCGAGCTGATCGGCGAGCTGCTCGACGCCATGCACGTGCAGCGCTTCGCCGTCGACGGCTTCGAGGCCGACGACGTCATCGCCACGCTCGCCACGCAGGCCGAGGCCGAGGGCTTCGACGTGCTGATCGTCACCGGCGACCGGGACTCCTTCCAGCTGGTCAGCGAGCACACCACGGTCCTGTATCCGACCAAGGGCGTCTCCGAGCTGACCCGGTTCACGCCGGAGAAGGTCTTCGAGAAGTACGGACTGACCCCCGCCCAGTACCCCGACTTCGCGGCACTGCGCGGCGACCCGTCCGACAACCTCCCGGGCATCCCGGGCGTCGGCGAGAAGACCGCCGCGAAGTGGATCAACCAGTTCGGGTCCTTCGCCGACCTGGTCGAGCGCGTCGAAGAGGTCAAGGGCAAGGCCGGGCAGAACCTCCGCGACCACCTGGAGTCCGTCAAGCTCAACCGCCGGCTCACCGAGCTGGAGCGGCGGGTCGAGCTCCCGAAGACCGTCACCGACCTGGAGCGGACGGCGTACGACCGCAAGGGCATCGCGGTGATCCTGGACACCCTGGAGATCCGCAACCCGTCGCTGCGCGAGCGGCTCTACGCCGTCGATCCGGGTGCCGAGGAGGCCGAGGCCGCCCCGGTCGTGGCGGACGGCGTCGAACTGGACGGCACGGTGCTGGGCACGGGCGAGCTGGCCGGCTGGCTCGCCGAGCACGGCACGCAGCCGCTCGGCGTCGCCACGGTCGACACCTGGGCGCTGGGCACCGGCTCGGTCGCCGAGGTCGCGCTCGCCGCCCCCGACGGCAAGGCCGCCTGGTTCGACCCGACGGAGGTGGACGAGGCCGACGAGGCGGCGTTCACGGCCTGGCTGTCCGACGCGGACCGGCCGAAGATCCTCCACAACGCCAAGGGCGCGATGCGCGTCTTCGCCGAGCACGGCTGGAGCGTCGCGGGCGTCGGCATGGACACCGCCCTCGCCGCCTACCTGGTCAAGCCGGGCCGCCGCTCCTTCGACCTGGACGCGCTGTCCCTGGAGTACCTGCACCGTGAGCTGGCCCCCGCCGCCGCGGCCGACGGCCAGCTGGCCTTCGGCGCGGACGAGGGCGCCGAGGCCGAGGCGCTGATGGTGCAGGCCCGCGCCATCCTCGACCTGGGCGAGGCCTTCGAGGGCCGCCTGGCGGACGTCGGCGCCGCGGACCTGCTGCGCGACATGGAGCTGCCCACGTCCGCGCTGCTGGCCCGCATGGAGCGGCACGGCATCGCGGCCGACCGGGAGCACCTGCAGGCCATGGAGCAGATGTTCGCGGGCGCCGTGCAGCAGGCGGTCAAGGAGGCGCACGCCGCCGCCGGACGGGAGTTCAACCTGGGCTCGCCCAAGCAGCTCCAGGAAGTCCTCTTCGGCGAGCTGAACCTGCCGAAGACCAAGAAGACCAAGACCGGTTACACCACCGACGCCGACGCCCTGGCCTGGCTGGCGGCCCAGACCGACAACGAACTGCCGGTGATCATGCTCCGCCACCGTGAGCAGGCCAAGCTGCGCGTCACGGTGGAGGGCCTGATCAAGACGATCGCCGCGGACGGACGCATCCACACCACGTTCAACCAGACGGTCGCCGCGACCGGCCGCCTCTCGTCCACGGACCCGAACCTGCAGAACATCCCGGTCCGCACCGACGAGGGCCGCGCGATCCGCCGCGGCTTCGTCGTCGGCGAGGGCTTCGAGTCCCTGATGACGGCCGACTACAGCCAGATCGAGCTGCGGGTGATGGCCCACCTGTCCGAGGACGAGGGCCTGACCGAGGCGTTCACCTCGGGCGAGGACCTGCACACCACCGCCGCCGCGCAGGTCTTCTCCGTCGAGCAGTCCGCGGTCGACGCGGAGATGCGCCGCAAGATCAAGGCGATGTCCTACGGCCTGGCGTACGGACTGTCGGCCTTCGGCCTCTCCCAGCAGCTGAACATCGAGGCGGCCGAGGCGCGCGGCCTGATGGACGCCTACTTCGAGCGCTTCGGCGGCGTACGCGACTATCTGCGCCGGGTCGTCGACGAGGCACGGGCGACTGGTTACACGGCGACCCTCTTCGGCCGCCGCCGCTACCTGCCCGACCTCAACAGCGACAACCGCCAGCGCCGCGAGGCGGCCGAGCGCATGGCCCTGAACGCCCCGATCCAGGGCACGGCGGCCGACATCGTCAAGATCGCCATGCTCAACGTGGACAAGGCACTGCGCGAGGCCGGCCTCACGTCCCGCATGCTGCTCCAGGTCCACGACGAAATCGTCCTGGAGATCGCCCCCGGCGAGCGCGCGACGGCGGAAGAACTGGTCCGCCGCGAAATGGCGAACGCGGTGCGACTCAGGGTCCCCCTGGGCGTCTCGGTGGGCTCGGGGTCGGACTGGGAGTCGGCGGCGCACTAGCCT
Organism: Streptomyces sp. NPDC056296; assembly: GCF_042268605.1. NCBI lineage: Bacteria > Bacillati > Actinomycetota > Actinomycetes > Kitasatosporales > Streptomycetaceae > Streptomyces > Streptomyces sp. NPDC056296. Next base: position 50,000 of record NZ_JBHJRX010000017.1, read on the forward strand.
CCGGCGGGTCCGGCGGGTCGGCAGTCTGCGGTATGGGCGGGGGGAGCGGCGTGAGCGTCCGGTGCCGCGCCGTCCTCACCGCCGGCGCGGGCGTGCCCCGCTCGCCGTGTCCTAGGGTGTGGGCGGTTTCGTCGGGCCGGGGGGACCGGGTAGCGCCGACGCCGGGCCCCGCGGGATCGCGCTTCTCGTCGGTCCCGGAGGGCGGGCGTGGACGCCGCCTCCGCCCGTGCCCACGTCCGCGCGCCTCCGCCCGCCCCGCAGGGGCCGTCACTCAGGTGGCCCTCGCGGAAACGCCCCCGCCCCCGTCTCCCGTGAGGATGCGGGCATGGGTATACGCATGCTCCACCACCGGACGACACCGGCACGGGCAAGCACAGACGGACCCGCCCGCGTGCCACTCCCACCGGTTCCGGTCGTCGCGCCCGGCGCGAGTACCGGCCGCATCCCCACCACCCTCGCCACGGCCCTGCGGCGCACCGCGGCAGACCTCCGCCGCAGACTCGTCCACCGGGACCCGACCGCCGCGACCCCGCGCGAGACGCCCGCCTGGCGTCTGTGGGCCGACCTGTCCCGCGGTTACCTGGCGCTGGCCCTCACCCTGCTGCCGCGGTCACGTCCCGCACACACCTTCACCGTGTTCGTCGCGACCGCCGATACCCTCAGTGCGGGATCCGGCGGCTCGGCTCCCTACCGACGCCGGCCGGGCTTCTGGGGACCGGAGCCGGACGCCACGCCCTGACCCCCACGGCGTACAGCAGCAAGCCCGGGACGAGCCCCGCGCCCGCCCCGAAGCACACCGTCGGGATCAGCTCCCAGGGCTTCGCGACGTGTCCCCAGTAGTCCCACCATCGGGTCGCCCGCTGCACCGCCCCGGCCACCGCACAGCCGCCCAGCACCGCCCCGGCCCACCACCGGTCCCGCACCGAGAGGACCGGGACACCGAGCGGCTCGGCCCGGGGCGCCCGGCGCAGTGCACGCGTCAGGAACACGGCGATCACGACCGCCGCCACCGCGGAACCGCCGTACTGGAGGTACCAGTAGAGCGGCGAGCCCGCCACCTCCCGGCCCAGCGCCGGGAACACCCGCATCCCCCAGCGGTCGAGGTGGGTGAACGCGTCCCACACCACGTGCGTCAGCGCCCCCAGCACCGCCGACACGTACCACCGCGCCACGAGAGACGGCTGTACGCGCGCGCGTGGCGCCCCGCAGCGCAGCAGGGCGGCCGCGCGGCCCTGCCCGGCCCGCGGCAGCAGGGCCACCAGCGGCTCGCGGACCAGCAGCCACACCGCCACCAGCACCCAGGCGATGATCACGTCGATCGTGAAGACGCCCGGGAAGGAGTGCGTGACGTCCCCGAACTCCATCGCCCCGGACAGAAAACTCGCCGCGTAGTACGTCATGTCGGGCGCGAGGGAGCCCGCGACCAGCACGGCAGGCACCAGCGGCCCCCGCCCGGTCCCGTCGCTCCGTACCGCCGGCAGCACGGCGACCGCATGACTCAGGGTGAACGGCAAGAGAACTCCGGTTATGGCCAACTGGTGAATATCGGGCACGAACGGGTGCCCGTGCAAAGCAAGTTGTCGTAGGGTCACCTGCGGCACCGTACTGGTCGAACAGACGAGCACCGCGCGGGGAAGGTTGCGGTGCAACCGTCGACACGGACCGATCGTCACAACAGGGCGGGTACCAGGGCGAGCGCAGCAGCCGGAGACCGGTGAAGACAGACGGAACAGACGGAGACGGACGCGCGGGCGTCCACGGGAGGGGTCACTCTATGGCGGCGCATTTCGACAGGAGGCTCCGCAAGGCGGCGGTCACCACCACCGTGGCGGCGGTCGCGGTCGCGGCCCTGTCCGCGTCCCAGGCTCCCGACGTGACGGCCGACGCCAACGGCAGACAGACCACTGCCGACAACGTGCCGGCGTCCGAGGCCCCCGCCGAGGAGAGCGCGACCGGCAACTCGCCGTACTACACGGACCTGCCGCCGCTCAACAGCCCGAGTCCCGCACCGACCATCGGCACCCCCGCCTCCCGGACACCGTCCGAGGCGGGCATCCCCGCCACCGTCCTCGACGCCTACAAGAAGGCCGAGTCGGCGCTGCGCCAGTCCAAGCCCGGCTGCAATCTGCCGTGGCAACTCCTCGCCGCCATCGGCAAGGTGGAGTCTGGCCAGGCCCGCGGTGGCCGTGTCGACGCCCAGGGCAACACCCTCGGCCGGATCATCGGCCCGCAGCTCGACGGCAACGGATTCGCGCTCATCAAGGACACCGACAACGGCGTCCACGACGGCAACAGCGCCTACGACAACGCCGTCGGCCCCATGCAGTTCATCCCCTCCACCTGGGCCTGGGCCGGCCGCGACGGCAACGCCGACGGCAAGGAAGACCCCAACAACATCTACGACGCCGCGCTCTCCGCCGGCCACTACCTGTGCCGCTTCGACTGGGACCTGTCCACGCAGGCCGACCTCAACCGGGCGATCCTCAGCTACAACAACTCGCAGGACTACCTGCACACGGTCCTGTCCTGGCTGGAGCACTACCGCAAGGGCACCCACGAGATCCCGGACGGCACCGGCACCCTGCCGGTGGGCCGCAGCGACGACGACACCGACGTGAGCAGGCCCGACCCCTCGCCCGGCGGAACGGGCGCGACCACCGGACCCCCGGCCCCCGGCACGACGCCGCCCAGCCCCAGCCCCGACCCCGAGAAGCCGGACAAGCCCACCCCGCCCGACGATCCCAGGGATCCCGGCCCCGGCTCCCCGAGCCCCGAGCCGCCCCCGACCGACCCGGAGACCCCGCCCGAGACCGAGACCCCCACGGACACGGTGCACCACCTGGAGAACGCCGGCGCCACGGGGCTCACGGCGATCGCGGGCGACACGTTCGACAAGAAGATCAGCGCCCGCGCCGAGACCAAGGCCGGAAAGGCCGTCGGCAAGGTACGCATCCGCTTCACCGTCCTGGGCGACACGGACGCCACCTTCACCGGCGGCGACAAGTTCGCCGCGGCCACGACCAACGCCTCCGGCGTGGCCGTCGCGCCCGCGCTGGTGGCGGGTGAGAAGACCGGCGCGTTCACCGTCCGTGCCACCGTCGTCGGCCGCACCGTCGCCGGCCTCGACTACAAGGCCACCGTCACCGAGCGCGTGGCCGACGTCCTCGCCCGCACCGACGACACCGCGCTGACCTGCACGCCGGGCGGCGAGTTCGCGGACCAGGTCGAGGTGAAGGCCACGCACAAGGGCGCCGCCGCGGACAAGGTCGCCGTCACCGCCACGCTCGTCAAGTCGGTCCTCGACCCGTCCGAGAACGACAAGGGCCCCTACTTCAAGGACGCCGACGGCAAGGCCGTCCGCACCCTGACCGGCCTCAAGACCGACGCCAAGGGCCTGCTGAAGCTGCCGAAGCTGTACGCCGACAACACCGCCGGCACGTTCGTGCTCCGCCTCACCACCGCGGGCGGCGCCGCGCTCAACGTCCAGTTGAAGGTGGCCGAGGCCGAGCCGGAGCCGTCGCCGAGCCCGTCCGGCGACGCCTCGCCGGACGCCTCGCCCAGCCCCTCCACCGAGCCCTCCACCGAGCCGTCGACCCAGCCGTCGACCGAGCCGGACGCGTAGGCGCGACTCGCGCGGGAACGACCGAGGGCGCCCCTCCGCCGCAGCGGACGGGCGCCCTCGGTCGTTCCCGAGACCCTCGTCACTTCCCGAGACGCGCCTTCGTGTGCCGCGTCGGCTCAGCCGTGGCCGGGTCCTCGGGCCACGGATGCTTCGGGTACCGGCCGCGCAACTCCGCCCGTACGCCCTTGTAGCCGTCCTTCCAGAAGGAGGCCAGGTCGGCGGTGACCGCGGCAGGGCGGCCCGCGGGCGAGAGGAGGTGGACGAGAAGCGGCACCCCCGCGACCTCGGGCGAGCGCTGGAGCCCGAACATCTCCTGCAACTTCACGGCGAGGACAGGCCGGCCCGGGTCGTCGTAGTCGATCCGGATCCTGGACCCACTGGGGACGACGATCCGCTCCGGGGCGAGTTCGTCGAGCCGCGCCGCCTCCCCGGAGGCCCAGGGCAGCAGGCGCGTCAGCGCCTGACCGGCGTCGATCCGCGCGAGGTCGGCCCGCCGCCGGGCCCGGCCCAGCTCGGGCTCCAGCCATTCGTCCACACGCGCGCGCAGCGCGTCGTCGGAGACGTCCGGCCAGGGCTCACCGAGCTGCCGCCGCAGAAAGGCGAGCCGCTTGCGCAGCACGTCCGCGTCGGCCGACCAGCGCAGCAGCCCGAGCCCTTCCTGCCGCAGCCCCTCCAGCAGCGCGTTCCGTACGAGACCGGAGTCGGCGCCGGCGAGCGGCCGGACGGTGAGCTCCACGGCCCCGAGCCGTTCGACACGCCGGGCCACGACGTCGCCGTCGCCCCAGTGCACCTCGTCCCGTTCCTCCAGGAAGGCCCCCGCGGCGAGCCGGGCCGTCCCCTCGTCGACGACCGCGCCGAGCTGTACGCGCGCGTGCCCTCTCCCCACGGGCCGGTCGGCCACGGCCACGGCGATCCACGGCGCCCCGCGCAGCGCCGACGCATCCGGCAGCTCCGCCCGGGTGCCGGAGACCATCAGATACGAACCGCCGTCCTTCCTGGCCACCCGCTCGGGAAACGCCAGCGCGGCCACCAGCCCCGCGACGCTGTCGCCGGTGCCGTCCCGCGCCGGCCGACCGGCGCTCTTTGCGGCGGCCCGCAGCCGCCCCACCTCGGCCCGCCACCGTGCCCCATAGGCATCACCGCCACGCCGAGCCGCCCGCAGCGCGGCCACCAGATCGTCCCCGTACTCCCGCGGCGGCGCCTCACTGAGCAGAGCCACCACCTCCGCCACCGCACGGGGGCCGCCCGCACGGGATGCGCCCTCACCGGCCACCGCGCCGACGCCCGAGGCCCGCTCGTGGGAGGCGCCTTCGTCCGGGGCCCCCGCGTGGGGGGTGTTTGTGCCCGAGGCCTCCGTGTCGGAGGTGTTTTTGTCCGGGGCCCCCGCGTGGGAGCCGTTCGTGTCCGAGGCCCGTCCGTGGGAGCCGTTTGTGCCCGATGCCCCCGCGTGGGAGGTGTTTGTGCCCGATGCCCCCGCGTGGGAGGTGTTCGTGTCCGAGGCCCGCGCACGGGAGCCTTTCGTGCCCGAGGCCCCCGCGCGGGAGCCGTTCCTGCCCGAGGCACCCCTGTCCGGACTCCCGGCACCGCTCGGGGTTGCGTACGAGGCGGCCGCACGGGAGCCCGGGTCTGCGGGGCCTCCGCCGAAGACGCCCCCACCGGAGGCCCCGGCGCTCGACGCCACCGCCCCCGGCATCCCCGCGTCGAGCAGCGCACGCCCCAGCCGTGGATGCAGGCCCAGGCGGGCCAGCCGTACACCTCGTGCGGTGGCCCGGCCGGAGGCGTCCACCGCGCCGACCGCCGTCAGCACCGACCGGGCCGCCGCCATCGCCCCGCCCGGCGGCGGATCGAGCAGCGCCAGCCCGGACGCGTCCGGGTCGCCCCAGCAGGCCGCCTGCAACGCGAACGCCGTCAGGTCGGCCACCTTGATCTCCGGCGCCGGGAACCGCGGTAGACGGGCGTCCTCCGCCTCCGCCCAGCAGCGGTAGACCACCCCCGGCGCCTCACGCCCGGCCCGGCCCGCCCGTTGCCGCGCCGCCGCCCGCGAGGCCCGCACCGTCGTCAGGGCGCTCAGCCCGCGCGCGTGGTCCACCCGAGGCTCCCGCGCAAGTCCCGCGTCCACGACCACCCGTACGCCCGGAACCGTCAGCGACGACTCGGCCACCGAGGTCGCCAGCACCACCCGGCGCCGCGACCCGGGGGACAGGACCGCGTCCTGGACGGCCGCCGGCGCCCGCCCGTGCACCTGGAGCACGTCGACGTCTCCGAGATCCCCCAGCTGCCCGGCGACGCGGGAGATCTCCCCGACGCCGGGCAGGAAACACAGCACGTCCCCGTCCCGTTCGGCCAGCGCCCGCCGCACCACCGACGCCACGTGCGCGAGCAGTACCGGATCCACCCGCATCCCGTGCGGCGGCCGGACCGGACGCGCCGGCGTCGCCCACACCACCTCCACGGGATACGACACGCCCTGCGCCTCGACGACCGGCGCCCCGCCCAGCAGCCGGGCCCAGCCCTCCGCGTCCGTTGTCGCCGACGCGGCCACCAGACGCAGCTCGGGCCGCAGCGCCGTCCGCACGTCCCACAGGAACGCCGCCGTCGTGTCCGCGTCCAGATGCCGCTCGTGGCATTCGTCGAGCACCACCACGTCGACGCCCGTCAGCTCCTGGTCCCGCTGGAGCCGCTGCAACAGCACACCGGTCGTGACGACCTCCACGCGCGCGTGCCGCCCGACGACCCGCTCACCGCGCACGGTGTACCCGACGCTCGCGCCGGGCTTCTCACCCAGCAGCCACGCCATCCGCCGGGCCGCCGCCCGCGCCGCGATCCGCCGCGGCTCGGCCACGACCACACGCCGCTCGGGCCCCTCGCCCAGCAGCCCGGCCAGCGCGAGCGGCACCAGCGTCGTCTTGCCGGTGCCGGGCGGCGCGACCAGCACCGCGGTGCCGTGGCCCTCCAGGGCGTGGTGCAGGGCGGGCAGGGCACCGCGTACGGGCAGGGCGTCCAGGGCGTCGTAACGGATCACGCCCCCAGTGTCGTACGCCGCCGAGACCACCTTCCACGCGCGCGTGGAGGCGCGACAGCGGAACCACCCTCCACGCGCGCGTGCGCACGCGACAGAATGGGTGCGGCTCAGTCGCGCTCGCACACGAAGATCGCCGTCCCCGGAATCAGCTGCCCCCGCAGCGGCGACCAGCCGCCCCACTCGGACGTGTTCCAGTCCGGCCACTCCGGCTCCACGAGGTCCACCAGCCGGAACCCCGACGTCACGACGTCCCGGACACGGTCGCCGAGCGTCCTGTGGTGCTCGACGTACACCGCGCGCCCCTCGTCGTCCTGCTCGACGTACGGCGTGCGGTCGAAGTAGGAGGCGGACACCGACAGCCCCTCGGGGCCCGGCTCGTCCGGGAGCGCCCAGCGCAGCGGGTGCGTGACCGAGAAGACGAAGCGGCCCCCGGACCGCAGCACCCGGCGCACCTCCCGCAGCACCAGCCGCGGGTCGGCGACGAAGGGCAGCGCCCCGTACGCCGAGCACGCCAGGTCGAAGGAGCCGTCCGCGAAGGGCAGCACGGTCGCGTCGGCACAGACCAGGGGGAACGAGCCGCCGATGCGCAGGGCGTGCTGGAGCTGGCGGTGGGAAAGGTCCAGGGCCACCGGACGCGCGCCCTGGGCGGTCAGCCAGCGCGAGCACTGGGCGGCGCCGGCGCCGATCTCCAGGACGTCCTTGCCCTTCAGGTCCTCCACCGGGCCGAGCAACTCGGCCTCCACCTCGTCCAGGCCCTCGGGACACCACACGAAGCGGTCGTCGCCGAGGAAGGTGCCGTGCTCGACCTGGTACTCGTCCGCGTTCCGGTCCCACCAGCCACGGTTGGCGCGGGAGCTCTCCGTGACACCGGCGGCACGCCGGGTGGCCTCGGGCTCGGTCCCTGTGGCTGCGGACGCTTCGGACGCTTCGGGCTCTTGGATGACCGGCTCCCTCGTACTAGTCTGCGGCTCTTCCACGCAGCCGGTCCCGCGTGTCACTGGGGGGCCGCTGTGGGTCCACGTGGCCTCGGGAGACGGCTTTTGTGCCGGGTATGCGACGATCCGCCCCGGGTGTGCGGCTTCGCGCATTGACCCTGCCCGGCTGCCCCCGTATGCTACAAGTTGCGCTGCGGGCCTGCGCACCTCAGACGTAGCAGGTCGCGCTCGCATCTGTTGTATGTCCCCTCGGTTCTCGAGGTGTCACCCCTGGTTTCGGTGACGCTTCCTTGGCTGTCCGGCTTCTGCAGAGCGAAACGGGCTCCCGGCGTAAGCAGTACCTACGACTTCAATGTCCGTACCGGAGCCCTTTCCCACATGACGAGCAGCACCGAGACCACCGCCACCACCCCGCAGGTTGCGGTCAACGACATCGGTAACGAGGAAGCCTTCCTCGCCGCGATCGACGAGACGATCAAGTACTTCAACGACGGCGACATCGTCGACGGCGTCATCGTGAAGGTCGACCGGGACGAGGTCCTGCTCGACATCGGTTACAAGACCGAAGGTGTCATCCCGAGCCGCGAGCTCTCGATCAAGCACGACGTCGACCCCAACGAGGTCGTCGCCGTCGGTGACGAGATCGAGGCCCTTGTTCTCCAGAAGGAGGACAAGGAAGGCCGCCTGATCCTCTCGAAGAAGCGTGCCCAGTACGAGCGGGCCTGGGGCACCATCGAGAAGATCAAGGAAGAGGACGGCATCGTCACCGGTACCGTCATCGAGGTCGTCAAGGGTGGTCTCATCCTCGACATCGGCCTCCGCGGCTTCCTCCCGGCCTCCCTGGTCGAGATGCGCCGTGTTCGCGACCTCCAGCCCTACGTGGGCAAGGAGCTCGAGGCGAAGATCATCGAGCTGGACAAGAACCGCAACAACGTGGTCCTGTCCCGCCGTGCCTGGCTGGAGCAGACCCAGTCCGAGGTCCGCCAGACGTTCCTCACGACCCTCCAGAAGGGTCAGGTCCGTTCCGGCGTCGTCTCCTCGATCGTCAACTTCGGTGCCTTCGTGGACCTGGGTGGCGTCGACGGTCTGGTCCACGTCTCCGAGCTCTCCTGGAAGCACATCGACCACCCGTCCGAGGTTGTCGAGGTCGGCCAGGAAGTCACCGTCGAGGTCCTCGACGTGGACATGGACCGCGAGCGCGTCTCCCTGTCGCTGAAGGCGACCCAGGAAGACCCGTGGCAGCAGTTCGCCCGCACCCACCAGATCGGCCAGGTCGTGCCCGGCAAGGTCACGAAGCTGGTGCCGTTCGGTGCGTTCGTCCGCGTGGACGAGGGCATCGAGGGTCTGGTCCACATCTCCGAGCTGGCCGAGCGCCACGTGGAGATCCCGGAGCAGGTCGTCCAGGTCAACGACGAGATCTTCGTCAAGGTCATCGACATCGACCTCGAGCGCCGCCGCATCAGCCTCTCGCTGAAGCAGGCCAACGAGGCCTTCGGTGCCGACCCGTCCACGGTCGAGTTCGACCCGACCCTGTACGGCATGGCCGCGTCCTACGACGACCAGGGCAACTACATCTACCCCGAGGGCTTCGACCCCGAGACCAACGACTGGCTCGAGGGCTACGAGACCCAGCGCGAGGCGTGGGAGACCCAGTACGCCGAGGCGCAGCAGCGCTTCGAGCAGCACCAGGCGCAGGTCATCAAGTCCCGCGAGGCGGACGAGAAGGCCGCTGCCGAGGGTGTCGACACCGCGGGTGCGGCTCCGGCCGCGTCCGGTGGTGGTGGCGGCGGCGGCTCGTACTCCTCCGAGGGCGGCGACAACTCCGGCGCCCTGGCGTCGGACGAGGCGCTGGCCGCGCTGCGCGAGAAGCTGGCCGGCGGCCAGAGCTGAGCGCAGGCTGAGGCCGAGCAGGAGCTCCTCATCGAGCGGTAGCTCGTGAACCGAGGGCCCGTACCCCTTCCCGGGGTGCGGGCCCTCGGCGCGTTCGACGACGCCGGGCGGGCGAGCGGACGGGAATGCCCGGGCCGGAACTCGTGTTGTGCAGTACGAACATCAGGAGGGGAGCGGTCACTGTGCTTGATCCGCAGGGTTTGTACGCATGGGAGCCGAAGGGCTTGGCCGTCGTCGACATGGCACTCGCCCAGGAGTCGGCGGGACTGATCATGCTCTACCACTTCGACGGATACATCGACGCCGGCGAGACCGGCGACCAGATCGTCGACCAGGTGCTCGACTCGCTGCCTCACCAGGTCGTCGCCCGCTTCGACCACGACCGGCTCGTGGACTACCGGGCGCGCCGGCCGCTGTTGACCTTCAAGCGGGACACCTGGACGGACTACGAGGAACCCACCATCGAGGTGCGGGTCGTCCAGGACGCCACCGGGGCGCCCTTCCTGCTGCTGTCGGGCCCCGAGCCGGACGTCGAGTGGGAGCGCTTCGCCGCGGCCGTGCGGCAGATCGTCGAGCGGCTCGGTGTCCGCCTCGCGGTCAATTTCCACGGCATCCCCATGGGTGTCCCGCACACCCGCCCCGTCGGCATCACCCCGCACGGCAACCGCGCCGACCTGGTGCCGGGCCACCGCAGCCCCTTCGAGGAGGCGCAGGTCCCCGGCAGCGCCGAGGCGCTCGTCGAGTACCGGCTCCTGCAGGCCGGCCACGAGGTGCTGGGTGTCGCCGCGCACGTCCCGCACTACATCGCCCGCTCCCCGTACCCGGACGCGGCGCTGACCGTCCTGGAGGCGATCACCGGGGCGACCGGTCTGGTCCTGCCGGGCATCGCGCACTCCCTGCGCACGGACGCCCACCGCACCCAGACGGAGATCGACCGGCAGATCCAGGAGGGCGACGAGGAACTCACCGCTCTGATCCAGGGCCTGGAGCACCAGTACGACGCGGCCGCGGGCGCCGAGACCCGCGGCAACATGCTCGCCGAGCCCGTCGAGATCCCGTCGGCGGACGAGATCGGCCGCGAGTTCGAACGGTTCCTGGCGGAGCGGGAGGGCGACGGCTGATCCGGTAATCTGGCGGATGACCGTGCCCCACCTGTCCCCGCCGTCTCGGGGATGTTCCGGTTGGCCTGACCGGCGGTATCGGAGTCGGTAAGTTGCTCCCCGCACCTGCGGGGATTGGTGATGTGGAGGCGCGGTCATGCTGTCCGTGGGCCTGACCGGCGGGATCGGCGCCGGCAAGAGCGCGGTGTCGCGGCTGCTCGTCGAGCACGGCGCCGTACTGATCGACGCGGACCGGATCGCGCGCGAGGTCGTCGCGCCGGGTACCCCGGGGCTCGCGGCGGTCGTGGAGGCGTTCGGCGAGGACGTACTCTCCGCGGACGGCGGCCTGGACCGGCCGAAACTCGGTTCGATCGTGTTCGCCGACCCGGAGAAGCTGGCCGCGCTGAACTCGATCGTGCACCCCCTGGTCGGCGACCGGTCCCGCGCCCTCGAAGAGGCCGCCGCCGAGGACGCCGTCGTCGTCCACGACGTTCCGCTGCTCACGGAGAACGGCCTGGCACCGCTGTACGACGTCGTGGTCGTCGTGGACGCCGAGCCCGCCACCCAGCTCGACCGGCTGGTACGGCTGCGCGGCATGACCGAGCAGGACGCACGCGCGCGAATGGCCGCCCAGGCGACGCGCGAGCAACGCCGGGAGATCGCGGACGTGGTCATCGACAACGACGTACCGCTGGACGAGCTGCGGCGCCGCGTGGCAGAGGTGTGGGCCGAGCTGACCCGCAAGGCGCACGCGCCGCGCTGAGCGCCCTGGCGCGCCCGGAGGCTCCGGTTCCTCCGCCCGTCCCAGGAATAGCGCTCCCCGAGCGGGCGTTGATCCCTTTCAGTGAGGGAAGGACTCTGCCGTGCCCGAGACCAGCGGTTCGACCGGACGTACTCCGGAGACGGATGTCATCGACTTCCGTGCCGCCGAGCAACTGCTCGCGGCGCGGGACCCGCGGGGCGCGGTGAAACTGCTCGACGGGGTCATCGCCGCGCATCCGGAGAGCACCGCCGCCCGGCTGCTGCGCGCGCGTGCCTTCTTCGCGGCGGCGCAACTGAGAGCCGCCGAGCTGGAGTTCACCATCGTCCTGGAGCGCGAGCCGGACAACGCGTTCGCGCACTTCGCACTCGCCCGCACCTATGAGCGCCGGGCGTGCCCCGACCAGGCCCGGCGCCACTTCCGGCTGGCGGCGGCTCTGGACCCGAACCCGGAGTATCTGCAGCAGGCGCGGTTCGACTCCTGACGGTCAGCTCCTCGGCGGCCGGTACGGTGGGACGTCCGGTCCGGGCTGGTAGTGCGGGCCCTGGCGGATGTGCCGGAGGATCACGGTCAGGTCGACCGTGACGACGAGCCACAACACTCCGCACGCGACGGCCCATCCCGGGTGCCCGGCGAGCGCGAACGCGGCCGTTCCGAAGATCGCCCAGACCAGCCCCCAGAGGCTCAGCCAGAAACGCGCCCGCAGGGCACTGCGCGCAGTGGCCGGTTCACTGCCGGTACGCATCGGATCACCACTCCTGTGGAAAACGTACTCCGGGAGACGACGAGGGGGAAACGAGCCGTGCCACAGAACCGACCCGGCCTTCCGGACGCCGACGACCTGCCCGACGTACTGCTCGACCTGGCGGTCCCGCACGAGGACATCAACGCGCTGGTGGGACTGCGGGGAGGGGTGACGCGCGATGCCGGGACGGCGCGGTTGCTGGAGGAGTGTGTCCAGGAGCTGGTGCGGGATCTCGGGGAGCCGGCCGCGGACCCGGAGGGCATGCGGAGGTTCGGGGAGCGGCTGGCCGAGGCTCCTGAGGCGCTGGGCGGGTACTTCTCCGCGTACGTGTTCGTCGCGGCGCTGCCGTACACCCGCGCCTACCACCAGGAGCGCGGCATCCCGGCCGAGATCACCCGGCATACCCTCGCCGACCTGGGACGGAACATGGCGAGCCACCGCAGGCGGCACGGCACGGGCGGAGTGCGGGCCCCACGGTGGCTGGCGCACCACTTCCGGGGAGAGCTGTACCAGCTGGGGCGGCTGCAGTTCGAACGGGCCACGATCGGGCAGCGCACCGCGCCGGTGCTGCGGTCGGCCGGCCTGGACGCGGTGCCGGGCGAGCCCTGTCTGAACCTGCACATCCCGGACTACCGCGGGCCGCTGACACCGGCCGCCTGCGACCGCTCGCTCGGGCTCGCCAGGGAGTTCTTCCGCCGGCACTTCCCCGAGGAGCCGTACCGTGCCGCGATGTGCCACTCGTGGCTCCTCGACCCGCAGCTGAAGCGGTACCTGGCCGCCGACTCCAACATCGTCCGGTTCCAGGAACGCTTCCGGGTGGCCCGCGAGGACACCGAGCCCGCCGACGAGGAACCCGTCCGCTTCGTCTTCGGCAACCCCTGCCTGCCGGTCGAGGGGCTGCCGCGGCGCACCTCGGTGGAACGGGCCGTCGGGGACCATCTGCGGGCGGGCGGCCACTGGTACATCGGGCACGGCTGGTTTCCGTTCTGACGGTGGGCCCCCGTTCACTCGGTCGGGTGAACCGGTGCCGGGTGGGAACGGGCGTGCGGACACGGCCCGTTGGACGGGCATGGAGCTGAAAATGCGAGAGGGACACCAGGGGACGGGACCGGGAGCCATCACCCCGGACGGCTGCGCGGTCGAGCTCTATTCGCGGCTGCCCGCCGGAGCCGAGCCGGACATCGTCGCCGCCGCCGTGCCCGCGGGGGCGCGCATCCTGGAGCTGGGCAGTGGTGTGGGGCGCATGACCCATCCACTGCTGGAGCGGGGGTTCGCCGTGACCGCGGTGGACGAGTCCGCCGAGATGCTGGAACGCGTGCGCGGGGCACGGACGATACGCGGCCCGATCGAGGAACTGGACCTGGGCGAGGGCTTCGACGTGGTGATGCTGGCGTCGTTCCTCGTGCACTCCGGGGACGCCGAGGTGAGCCGCGGGTTGCTGCGCACCTGTGCCCGGCATGTCACGGAGGACGGCTGTGTACTGATCCAACGGGAGGGCGATGACTATCACACGAACCTGCCGCGTGAGCGGGTCGACCCCAGCGGCTTCACCGTGCGCATCGTGTCGTCGGAGCCGGTCGGGGACGGCGTCAACGCGGTACACGCGGAGTACGAGTTCCCGGACGCGGTCTGGACACAGACGTTCCGGGCCCGGCCGCTGACCGAGGAACAGTTCGAGGAGGCACTGGGGGAGGCGGGACTCGGGGTGGACCGGTATCTGACCGACGACGGGACGTGGGTGAGGGCGGTTCCCGCGACCCGGAGGTAGAGGATCGGCGATGAGAGGTGGAGGATCGGCGATGAGTTCCGGGCGGTCGAGCAGTCTGAATACCTGACTGAACAACGGACCGCTCAGCTCAGGAGACCCTCATGTCCGAGACCGCCGTGCCCACCGCCACCGCCGCCACTGTTTCCGCGCCCTCAGCGACCTCCGCCGCGTCGACCCGGGGGCGGGGCGCCCGGATCGCCCTGCGGACGGTGCAGGTGCTCCTCGCGCTGTTCTTCGCCGTCGCGAGCGCCGCGCCCAAACTGGTCGCGCACTCCTCGGCGGCGGACCCCTTCGCCGAGATGGGCTGGGGCAACGTGGGCATGTACGCCATCGGCGTCCTCGAACTGGCCGGAGCGATCGCCCTGTTCGTTCCGGCGCTGCAGTCGGTGGCGGCGACGGCCCTGAGCGCGCTGATGGTGGGCGCGTTCGTCGTCCAGCTCACCTACTTCGACGGGGAGAATGCCGCGACACCGATCGTTCTGATGGTGCCGCTCCTGGTCATCGCCTGGGCCCGCCGCGGGCACAACGAGGAGCTGTTCCGACTGGCACGACGCGGGCGGGGACGCGGGCGGGTCTGACCACCCATGGACGGCGCGGGTGTTCAGGGCCTGTTCTCGGCATCCCGCCGGGCCTGGCTCAGGCCCTCCAGCCCGCGCAGGCGTTCCAGCTCGCGACGGTCCCGCTTGGTGGGGCGACCGGCGCCGCGGTCGCGGATGCCGGCCGGGGCGACGGCCTCGCGGGGCGGGGGCGGCGGGGAGTTGTCGACGTAGCACTGGGCGGCGACCGGGGCTCCGACGCGCTTGCGGATCAGCCGCTTCACGACGACTACGCGTTCCCGGCCCTCGTGGCGCAGGCGCACCTCGTCTCCGACACGCAGCGAGTACGCGGGTTTCACCCGCTCGCCGTTCACCCTGACATGGCCGCCCTTGCAGGCGGTCGCGCCGAGGGAGCGGGTCTTGACGAGGCGGACGGCCCAGATCCAGCTGTCCACGCGGACGCTCCCACCGTTCTGCGGCCCGGCCGCCTCGGCGGCGGCGATCGCGGCGGCGGTCTTCGGGTCCGGAGGCGGGGGCGGGGTGGCGGCAGCCGTGCCGTCGCCCGGGTCGAGCTCCTGACCGGTGCCCCTCCCGCCGACCGTACCGGCGGCCTTGCGGTCTGTCCCGTCGCCGGTCCTGTCGCCGATCCCGTTGCCGGTCTTCTCGTCGGCCTTCGTGCCGGCCTTGGCCCGGGCGGTGTCCTGCGGGCCGGCCGCCCCGCCGTTCCTGCCCTCGTCATGCTCGGAAGCCATGGCTCGACCCTAACCGCTCGGCCGGGCGAGAGGGGCTCCTATTTCCGCGGGCCCGGCGCTGTCGTGCGAGCCAGGGGCGGGGTCGGGACCAGGGCCAAGGAGCCCGGGCGGGCGGGCGTCACGGCTCCGTGGTCTTTACGGTGGAGCCATGGACACCAGCGGCCTCTCCGTACTGGACCAGCGGATCGCGGGGTGCCGGGCCTGCCCGAGGCTGGTCGACTGGCGGGAGGAGGTGGCCCGTACCAAGCGGGCGGCCTTCGCCGACTGGACGTACTGGGGCCGGCCGGTGCCGGGCTTCGGTCCGCCGGACGCACGTCTGCTGATCGTCGGGCTCGCCCCCGCGGCCCACGGCGGCAACCGCACCGGCCGGATGTTCACCGGCGACCGCTCCGGAGACGTGCTGTTCCAGGCGTTGTACGACGTGGGACTCGCCTCGCAGCCCACCGCCGTCTCCGCCGACGACGGCCTGGAACTGTACGGCGTGCGCGTCACCTCGCCGGTGCACTGCGCCCCGCCCGCCAACAAGCCCACCCCCACCGAGCGCGACACCTGCCGTCCCTGGCTCGTCCAGGAGCTGGATCTGCTGCGGCCGACAGTGCGGGCCGTGGTGGTACTCGGCGCCTTCGGCTGGCAGGCGGCGCTGCCCGCGTTCGCCGCGGCGGGTTGGACGGTGCCCCGGCCCCGCCCCGCCTTCACGCACGGCGGGCACGTCACGCTGGACGCCCCTGACGGTCCCGACCTGCATCTTTTCGGCTGCTTTCACGTCAGCCAGCGCAACACCTTCACCGGCCGTCTCACCCCCGAGATGCTCCGGGACGTGCTGCGCACGGCGGCCGAGACGGCGGGGCTGCCCCAGACGTAGGGCCCACGGCGTAAAGGGGGTGAACGCCCCGGACCGACGGCGTTACGGTGCCCCGATGGGCCTGTATCCGGAGATCGAACCGTACGACCACGGCATGCTCGACGTCGGAGACGGCAACCGCGTCCACTGGGAAACCTGCGGAAACCCGCACGGCAAGCCCGCGCTGGTGCTGCACGGGGGACCGGGATCCCGCACCGGCCCCAACCTCAGACGGTACTTCGACCCGGCCGCCTACCGGATCGTGCTCCTCGACCAGCGCGGCGCCGGACGGTCGGTCCCTCGGGCGAGCGACCACGGTACCGACATGAGCGTCAACACGACCGCCCACATCATGGCGGACCTGGAGCGGCTGCGCGCTCACCTCGGCATCGAGCGGTGGCTGGTGTGGGGCGTGTCGTGGGGATCGGCACTGGGACTGCGGTACGCGCAGACCCACCCGGGAGTGGTGACCGAGCTGGTGCTGACCGGTGTCGCGACCGGCTCCAACGCCGAAGTGGCCCTCCTGACGAGAGGGTTGGGGGAGATCTTCCCCGAGGCCCACGAGCGGTTCCTCGCCGAGCTGCCGGCAGACGAACGCGACGGCAATCCGGCCGCCGCGTACAACCGGCTGCTGGAGTCGCCCGACGCCGAAGTCCGGGCCCGGGCCGCGCGCGCCTGGACCGACTGGGAGACGGCGATCATCCCCGCGCCGCCACGCTCCGTCGCCCGGTTCGAGGACCCGGAGTTCCGCATGGGCTTCGCACGAACCGTCACCCACTACTGGGGCAACGACCACTTCCTCGGCGACGGAAACGACGAGGGCGTGGTCCTGCGGGACGCGCACCTGTTGAAGGGCATTCCGGGCACCCTGGTGCAGGGCAGCCTCGACTTCGGCAACCTCCTCGGCATCGTGTGGCGGCTTCACCACGCCTGGCCGGACAGCGAGCTGGTGCTCGTGGACGAGGCCGGGCACGACACCGGAGCGACCGGGGACGAGGCACTGCTGGCGGCGACGGACAAATACGCCCGCGCCGAAGCCTGACAAGCAGGGCGGTGGGGGGGGACCCCGCCCCCCCCCCCCCCCCCCCCCCCCCCCCCCCCCCCAACCCCCCGAACA